>NZ_CP119082.1:2465000-2765000 GCF_029027965.1 Paracoccus sp. S3-43
CGTCCTTGCCGCACAGGGCAAAGCCTTCTGCGCAGGCCATGACCTGCGGCAGATGCAGGCGGCGCGGGACGGGGCGGACGGCGGCGCGGCGGCCTTCGCGGACCTGTTCGACCGCTGCGCCCGGATGATGCAGATGATCCCCGTCCTGCCCCAGCCGGTGATCGCCGAGGTTCAGGGCATCGCCACGGCGGCGGGCTGCCAGCTGGTCGCCTCCTGCGACATGGCGGTGGCGTCCGACACGGCGCGCTTCGGGGTCAATGGCGTGAATATCGGCCTGTTCTGTTCGACCCCGATGGTTGCCCTGACCCGCGCCGTCCCGCCCAAGGCCGCGTTCGAGATGCTGACGACGGGCGACTTCATCGACGCCGCCCGCGCCCAGCAGCTTGGCCTGGTCAACCGCGTCACGACGCGCGAGACGCTGACCGACACCACCATGCGGATGGCCGCGACCATCGCCGCCAAGCTGCCCGCCGCGATCCGCCTGGGCAAGCGCGCCTTCCACGACCAGTTGCGGCTTGGCCTGACCGATGCCTATGCGACAGCGGGACAGACGATGTGCCAGAACATCCTGCTGCCCGACACCGCCGAAGGCATGGCGGCCTTCCTGGAAAAGCGCCCGCCAAGCTGGTCGTGATATGCTTTGCCTTGGCTAAATATCCTCCGGGGGAGTCGCGAAGCGACGGGGGCGGAAAGCCCCCTGCCCCGGTGCCGTCAGCGCGACGCAAGCCCCTTCACCAGGTCGGTAAAATGCTCGCCGCGCTTCTCGAAATTCGGATACTGGTCGAAGCTGGCCGCCGCCGGGGCCAGCAGCACCGTTTCGCCCGGCTCGGCCTCGGAGGCGGCGCGGGCGACGGCGGCTTCCATCGTCTCGGCGATCTCGTAAGGGGTCGGGCCGATTTCCAGCGCGAAATCGCGGGCGGAATGGCCGATCAGATAGGCCTTGGTCACACGGGTCAGATAGGGCGCAAGCGCGCCGATCCCGCCTTCCTTGCCCAGCCCCCCGGCGATCCAGCGGATCCGGTCGAAAGCCTGCAAGGCCTTGGCTGCGGAATCGACATTGGTGGCCTTGGAATCGTTGACGTAACGGACCCCGCCGATCTCGGCCACGGTCTGGCTGCGATGCGGCAGGCCCGCGAAGCTGTGGAACGCCGCCTCGATCTCTCGCGGCGCCAGACCCAGGGCGCGGCAGGCGGCATAGGCCGCGCAGGCATTCTGGTGGTTATGCGCGCCGGGCAGTCCCTGGACGCCGCGCAGGTCGATGGAAGCCGCCTGCCGCCCCTTGCGGTATTCGGCCAGATGCCCCTTGCGCGCAAAGACCGACCAGGCCGCCCCGTCCAGCTTCTGCCCCGAGGACACGCGGATCACCCGGTCATCCGCCGGTCCCATCGACAACTGGTCCGCCAGATACAGCCCCTCGACCTCATCGACGCCGATCACCGCGCGATCCGGCCCGCCCTCGGCGAACAGCCTGCGCTTGGCCGCGAAATAGCCGCCCGGCCCGCCGTGCCGGTCCAGGTGATCGGGCGAGAGGTTGGTGAAGACCGCGACATCCGGCGTCAGCGCGCGGGCGAGTTCCGTCTGATAGCTGGACAGTTCCAGCACCACGACCTCTCCGTCATGGGCAGGCTCCAGCGACAGCACGCCGGTGCCGATATTGCCGCCCATTTGCGTCGGACGGCCCGATTCCCGCAGGATATGGTGGATCAGCGCGGTGGTGGTGGATTTGCCGTTCGAGCCGGTCACGGCGATCACGCGGGGGGCGCGGTCGAAGCCCTCCCAATCCTCGGTCGCATAGCTGCGGAAGAACAGGCCGATGTCGTTGTCGACCGGAATGCCCAAGGCAAAGGCCCTGGCGATCGCCGGATGCGGTTTCGGGTAAAGATGCGGAATGCCGGGGCTGGCGATCAGCGCGGCCACACCCTGCCAGGCATCGTCGCGGGTCAGATCGGCGATGGTAAGCCCATCCGCCGCCGCAGCCTCTCGCGTGTCATTGCCGTCGTCCCAGGCAATGACCTTGGCGCCGCCCGCCGCCAGGGCGGCAGCGGTGGCCTTGCCGGACCGGCCGAGGCCCAGAACGGCAATGGTTTGTCCTTCGACACCCTGAACCGGAATCATCAGCGCAACCTTTCAACCTCGCCGGGGGCTTCGCGCCCCCGGACCCCCGCGGGATATTTGAGCCAAGGCAGAGATCACCGCAGCTTCAGCGTCGCCAGCCCGATCAGCGCCAGGATCAGCGAGATGATCCAGAAGCGGATCACGATCTGCGGTTCGGCCCAGCCCTTCTTTTCGAAATGGTGGTGGATCGGCGCCATCAGGAAGACCCGGCGGCCGGTGCGCTTGAAATAGGCGACCTGGATGATGACCGAAAGCGCCTCGACCACGAACAGCCCGCCGACGATGGCCAGCACGATCTCGTGCTTGGTCACTACCGCTATGGCGCCAAGCGCGCCGCCCAGGGCCAGCGACCCGGTATCGCCCATGAAGACCGCCGCCGGGGGGGCGTTATACCATAGAAAGCCCAGGCCCCCGCCGATCAGGGCCGAGACGAAGATCAGGATCTCGCCCGTGCCGGGCACATAATTGACGCCCAGATAGGTGGTGAAGTCCACCCGGCCCACGGTATAGGCGATCACGCCCAGCGTCCCGGCGGCGATCATCACCGGCATGATCGCCAGCCCGTCCAGCCCGTCCGTCAGGTTCACCGCATTGGCCGATCCGACGATCACCAGCATCCCGAAGGGGATGAAGAACAGCCACAGGTTCAGCAGCGCGTCCTTGAAGACCGGCAGGGCCAGTTGCCCCGACAGATCCGCCGGATGCAGCCACATCGCCCAGGCCGAGGCGACGAAGGCCAGCGCCAGCCCCAGGGCCATCCGCACCCGGCCCGAGACGCCCTTGGTGTTCTGCTTGCTGACCTTGGCGTAATCGTCGGCGAATCCGATCGCGGCATAGCCCGCCGTCACCAGCAGCACGATCCAGACATAGCCGTTGTCCAGCCGCGCCCATAAAAGCGTCGAAAAGAACAGCGCCGACAGGATCAGGATGCCGCCCATCGTCGGGGTGCCGGCCTTGACGAAATGACCCTCGGGGCCGTCGTCGCGGATCGGCTGGCCCTTTTTCTGGACGCGGCGCAAATAGTTGATCAGCGGACGCCCGAAGATGAAACCGAAGATCAACGCCGTGAAGAAGGCCGCGCCCGCCCGGAAGGTGATATAGCGAAACAGGTTGAAGAGGTCGCCCCCCTCGGAAAGGCTGCTTAGCCAATAGAGCATCGGTTATTCTTTCGTTTCAGGGACGGGCGTCTGCGCCGTTTTCCGCAAGGCGTCAACGACGGTCGAAATCTTCGAGGACTTGGAGCCCTTCACCAGCACGATATCGCCGGGCCTGACCAGATCGGCAGCACGCACCGCCAGGTCCGCCGCCGTTTCCGCCCAGAGGCCGCGCTTGGCGGCCGGCAGGGCGTCATGCAGATGGCGCATCCGGGGACCGGCGCTGTGGACCAGATCGACCTGCGCCATGGCGGGATCCTCGGCCATGGCGCGGTGCATCGCCATCTCCTCCGCGCCCAGTTCCAGCATGTCGCCCAGGATCGCCACGCGGCGCCCGCCCCGAAGCCCGGCCAGCGTCGCCAGCCCCGCCGACAGCGAGGTGGGGTTGGCGTTATAGGCATCGTCGATCAGGCGCAGGCCCGCCAATTCCTCGACCGCGCCGCGCCCCTTGGGCGGCAGCCAGTCGCCAAGGCGCTTGCCCGCTTCCTTCACATCCGCCCCGGCGGCGGCCAGCGCGGCCAGCACGCCGACCGCGTTCATCGCGAAATGCGCGCCGGTGGTTTGTAACTTGAAATCAATCGTTTCGCCGCCGATCCGCGCGCGGCATCTCAAGGCGCCCTGTTCAGCCCTGGCCTGGACCAGCTTCGCCTGGCCGTCGCGGCCAAAGCCCATGACCAAGGCGCCCGCCTCGTCGGCGCAATCGCGCAGGATCTGGGTAACGGGCAGATCCTCGGGGATGATGGCATGGCCGATGGGCTCAAGCCCCTGGAAGATCGCGCCCTTTTCGCGGGCGATGCCCTCGATGGCGCCGAAGGCTTCCAGATGGGCGGCGGCGACGGTGGTGATCATCGCCACATGCGGGCGGGCCAGTCGCGACAGGGGCGCGATCTCGCCCGGATGGTTCATGCCGATCTCGATGATGGCGAAATCGGTGTGGCGCGGCATCCGCGCAAGCGTCAGCGGCACGCCCCAATGGTTGTTATAGCTGGCCTCGGCGGCGTGGACGCGTCCCTGCCCCGCCAAGGCCAGCCGCGCCATGTCCTTGGTCGAGGTCTTTCCCACGGATCCGGTGATGGCGATGACCTTGCCCGCCATGCGCCTGCGCCCGGCCCGGCCCAGCGATTCCAGCGCCGCCAGCACATCCGGCACGATCAGCAGCGGCGCGGTCGGCGAAACGCCCTGGGGGATGCGGCTGACCAGGGCTGCCGCGGCACCCTTGTCCAGCGCCTGCGCCACGAAATCGTGACCGTCGCGCGCGTCCGTCAGCGCCACGAACAGGTCGCCCGGCCGGATCGTGCGGGTGTCGATGGAGACGCCCGTCGCGGTCCAGTCGCCTTGCGCGCGTCCACCTGTCGCGGCGGCGGCATCATTGGCGGTCCACAAGGTCATATCTTGCCGTCCAGTGCCGCGACCGCGACCGATGCCTGTTCGGCGTCGTCGAAGGGATAGACGTCGGTGCCGATGATCTGGCCGGTCTCGTGACCCTTGCCGCAGATCAGCAGCGCGTCGCCCGGCAGCAGCGCATCGACGCCGCGCAGGATCGCCTCGGCCCGGTCGGGAATCTCGGTGGCGTCGGGACCGGCGCCTTCCAGAACGGCGGCGCGGATCAGGGCGGGATCCTCGGTGCGGGGGTTGTCGTCGGTGACGATCACCACATCGGCGAAGTCGCGCGCCGCTTGCCCCATCAGCGGGCGCTTGCCCCGGTCGCGGTCGCCGCCCGCGCCGATCACGCAGACGATCCGGCCCATCACATGCGGGCGCAGCGACCCAAGCGCGGCGATCACCGCGCCCGGCTTATGGGCGTAATCGACAAAGACCGTCGCGCCGTTTTCGCGCTGCGCGACAAGCTGCATCCGGCCGCGCACCGTATGCAGTTCCGGCAGCGCGCGCAGGACGGCATCGGCGGGATCGCCCGCCGCCAGCACCAGCCCCATCGCCGCCAGCACGTTTTCCGCCTGGAACCCGCCGATCAGCGGCAGGCGGACCATGTGCGGCTGGCCCATGACCGAGAATCGCAGATCCTGCCCGGTCGCATCGTAACGCTGACCCAGGATCCGCAGCATCGCCGTCTCGCGCGTGCCAACGGTGGTGACGGCCAGGCCTCGGTCGGTGGCGATGTCGACCATCTGCCGTCCCCGGTCGCCGTCCACGTTGATGACGGCCGAGCCGCCGTCTTCCAGGATATGATTGAACAACAGCGCCTTGGCGGCGAAATAGTCGTCAAAACCCGCGTGGTAATCCAAGTGATCCTGGCTGAAATTGGTGAAGGCCCCGGCCTCGACCCGCACGCCGTCCAGGCGTCGCTGATCAAGCCCGTGGCTGGAGGCTTCCATCGCGGCATGGGTGACGCCCGCCGCCGCGGCCTCGGCCAGGATGCGGTGCAGGGTCAGGGGGTCGGGCGTGGTATGGGCCAGCTTGGCCTGGAAATCGCCCTGAACGCCCATGGTGCCCAGGCTGATCGCCTTGTGGCCCAGATGCTGCCAGATCTGGCGGGTGAAGCTGGCGACGCTGGTCTTGCCCGATGTGCCGGTGACGGCCACGACATGATCGGGCTGCGCTTCGAACCACAGCGCGGCGGCGCCGGCCAGGGCGGCGCGCGGATCCTCGGCCACGACCACGGCGCCGTCCCAGCCGGACAGGGCATGGGCCGCCATCTCGGCCCCCGCGCGGTCGGTCAGAACGGCAGCCGCCTGCATCCGCAGGGCATAGGGAATGAAGTCCGCCCCATGCAGCGCCGATCCCGGCAGGGCCGCGAACAGATGGCCGGGTTTCACGGTGCGGCTGTCCAGCGACAGCCCGGTGATCTGCGGGTCGCGCCCGTCCCTTGCCCGCAGCCCCAACTGCGACAGCGTCTTTCTGCCCTGCACCGTCTCACCCGTCATTGATTTGCGCTGAGCTTTAGCTCATCGCCCGGTCGCGATTCAACACGGGGCGCGAAGCGCGGGGCGATGACCGGCAGGTTTTCGTCGCTCAGGGGTTTCAGCCCGACCAGGGGCGCCAGGCGGCGGACGATGGCGGCGGCGACCGGCGCGGCGGTGGCCCCCGCCGTGCGGCTTTCCCCACCCGGCCCGGTGACCGAGGGTTCGTCCAGCGTCACGATCATCACATATTTCGGCGCGCTTGCCGGAAAGACCGACGCGAAGGTCGAGACCACCTTGTTGTCGTAATACCCGCCCGAGGGGCGCGGCTTGTCGGCGGTGCCGGTCTTGCCCGCGATCTCGTAACCCTCGACCTCGGCCTGCCTGGCGGTGCCGCGCGTCACGACCTGGCGCAGCATGTCCACCGCGCGGGCGGCGGCGCGTTCCGACAGGATCCGTTCGCCCTGAGGCCGGGTGCGGCCGTGGATCAGCGTCGGCGTCACCTTCACGCCGCCATTGGCGACGGTCGCATAGGCGGCGGCCAGATGCAGCGGGCTGGCGGCCAGGCCGTGGCCGAAGGACACGGTGGCGGCGGTCACGGCGGGCCAGCGGTTGGGCACCAGCGGCTTGCCGGTCGGGGCCTCGACCATCTCGATCGGCAGCGGGTCGAAGAAGCCCAGCTTTTGCAGGAAGGCCTTTTGCCGGTCCACGCCGATCATCTGCGCGATCCTGACCGTGCCGACGTTCGAGGATTTCACGATCACGTCCGTCGCCGACAGCTGCGGGCCATAGTTCGAAAAGTCGCTGATCCGGTATTTGCCGATCCGCATCGGCGTCGTGGTGTTGATGCCGCTGTTGGGGTTGATGATCTGCAAATCCAGCGCCTGGGCGACCGGAAAGATCTTGAAGGTCGAACCCAGTTCGTATTGTCCCTGCACCGCGCGGTTGAACAGCGGGCTGTCGGACGGATCGCCCTTCAGCAGCGGGCGCGGGCGGTCGTTCGGATCGAAATCGGGCAGGCTGGCCATGGCCAGGATCTCGCCCGATTCGATTTCCATCAGGATGCCGGTGGCACCCTTGGCGCTCATCACCTCCATGCCCGAGGCCAGAACCTGCTCCATCGCCGACTGGACGGGCAGGTCGATGGACAGCTGCAACGGCGCGCCGTCATTGGCGGGATCGCGCAGCCAGCCGTCGAAGGCCTTTTCGACGCCCGCCACGCCCAGAACCTCGGCGCTGTCCACGCCCTCGTTGCCGAAGCCCGATCCGCCCAGGATATGGCTGGCGATATGGCCGTTGGGATAGACGCGCATCTCTCGCGGGCCGAACAGCAGGCCGGGTTCGCCGATGTCATGGACGGCCTGCATCTGTTCGGGCGACATCTTGCGCTTGATCCACAGGAACTTGCGGCTGCCGGTGAAATCCTTCGTCAGCTCGGTCGCGTCCAGGTCGGGGAAGATCCGCGCCAGTTCGTTCGCCGCGCCCACCGGATCGACCATCTGGTGGGGATGGGCATACAGCGAATGGGTCAGCAGGTTCGTCGCCAGAACCCGGCCCTGCCGGTCGGTGATGTCGGCGCGCTGCGAGACGATCTGGGCCGACATCACCTCGTTCTGCGGCTCGATCGGGTCGCTCGAGGCCAGCGTCCCCATGCGCACCCCCACGACGCCGAAGGCCAGCACGAAGCAGCTGGCCATCAGCGCCAGCCGCCCTTCGGCCCGGCGGCGGGCCTTGTCCTGGACGGCCTCGTGCCGCTGGCGGCGGGCCTCGGCCTCGATATCGTCGGGATTTTCGCCCCGCTCGCGGGCGCGGAGGATCTTGGCCAGGGGGCGCAGGGGGGTGCGGATCATGACGGTCACTCCTGTGGGGCGGCGTCGGCGCCGGGGACGGCCCCGGCTTCGGGGGCGGGTTCCGGGGGCGGGGGCGGCTTGGGATAGTCGATATGGCCCAGGCCCATCACCTGCCCGGATTCGCGCGGAATCAGTTGCAGGCGGTCGAAGTTCAGATCGACCAGTTCGCGCAGCCGTTCGGGACGGTTCAGATAGGCCCATTCGGCGCGCAGCACGCCCAGATCCTCGCGCAGTCCCGCGATTTCCCGTTGGATCTGGCGCATGTCGGCCAGCGACGCCTGGGTGCGGTAATTTTCCCGATAGGCCCAGAAGGCCAGGCCCATCACCAGCAGCGCGCAGGCCAGATAGGTCAGCGGGCGCATCAGTGGCCCCCTTTCGGCAGGCGCGGCATGGCCAGGGCATCGGCATCCACCGCCCCGGCGGGCGCGTCGGTGCGGATCGCCACGCGCAGCAGGGCGGACCGGGCGCGGGGGTTGGCGGATTCCTCGTCGGGATCGGGACCGATGGCGCGGCGGAACGGCATGGCGAAGGCCGGGGGCGCCATGTCCTGCGCGGGGGCATAGCGGCTGCCGCCGCCCGCGCTGTTCGACCGCGCCTGCATGAAGCGCTTGACGATCCGGTCTTCCAGCGAATGGAAGCTGACAACGGCCAGCTTGCCGCCGGGCTTCAGCGCGCGTTCGGCCGCCGACAGGCCGTCCACCAGTTGGCGGAATTCATCGTTCACCCAGATGCGGATCGCCTGGAAACTGCGGGTGGCGGGATGGCTCTGGCCCGGCTTGGGGCGCGGCAGGCATGAGGCGACCACCTCGGCCAGTTCGGCCGTCCGGGTCAGCGGCCGCGCGACGACGATGGCGCGGGCGATGCGGCGGGCCGCGCGTTCCTCGCCATAGTGATACAGCACATCGGCGATCACCGATTCGTCGGCGCTGTTCAGCAGATCGGCGGCGGACGGTCCCGCCTGCTCCATCCGCATGTCCAGCGGGCCGTCGCGCAGGAAGGAAAAGCCGCGTTCGGCCAGGTCGAGCTGCATCGAGCTGACGCCCAGATCCAGCACCACCCCGTCCAGCGGCTCGCCCGCCAGCGAATCGAGATCCGAAAACGTCCCCGCGACCAGCCGCAGCCGGTCGCCGTATTCGCCCGCCCATCCGGCGGCCATGTCGAAGACCAGCGGATCGCGGTCGACGCCGATCACCCGGCCGGCCCCCGCCGCCAGAAGGCCCCGCGCATACCCGCCCGCCCCGAAAGTGCCGTCCAGCCAGACACCGGCGACAGGCGCGACCGTCCGCAGCAGGGGGTTCAGAAGGACGGGCACATGCGATTCGGCCATTGCTCAGCCCTCGTCCACCTGGTCGAGGAAGGACCGCGGGTCGAAATCCGGGCCGTGCCGGGCGGTGAAATCCTCCAGCGCGGCGACATCCTTGGGACGGGTATCGGGGTGATAGACCTGGATATAGTCGCCGCGCGATTCGAAGATCGTCTCGGCGCCCTCGGTGAAGCCCAGCTTCTCGCGCAGCTTCTGGGGCAGGACCAGACGGCCCTCGCGGTCGATTTCCAGATCGGTGGACTGGCCGTTCATCAGCATTTCCAGCCAACGCCGTTCGGGCGACCCGCGCGTCAGCTTGTCGATCTGTTCGTCGATTTCTTCAATGGCTTCAATGGTGTAAAGTTCGATCCAGTTCCACCAGTCGGGACCATAGACGGCGACCAGTTGGGTGCGGCCGGTATTGGCACTGGCAAATCCGGGATCGCCGGCATCGAAGACGCGGCGCAGCCGGGCGGGGATCGACATCCGACCCTTGCCATCGACCTTGACGGATTCAGTGCCTCTGAACTTCCGCGCCACCTTGGCCCTGCCTCACTGCCCAGCCCTTCCGCCCGCCTGAAAGAGAAAGGGCGGACCGGGCTGCTGCCACTGCCCGATCCGCCGCCCTCGTTCCCACGGTCTTCCCCGTTTTCGGGGTCCGTCCTTGTCAGGCGCCACCTGGGGGAGGTGCTGCTCGCGCCTGCGGACGGCTTTGTTGGAAAACGGACGCCTGTATGAAAGCCTGCTTCGCCTTTTTGGGGTCTTGGACGCCCCTTTACTGCCCGTCTTCGTGATCAGGTTGTGGCATGGGAATTCATGGGAAGCAATGGAATTCTGCGCCCGGTGAGGAAGCCAAACCGCGAACAGCGAAATGTCGCGGATTGTGACGAAATCACGACGAATCGCCTTGAAACCCAAGTCCTTGGGTTCAAAGCTTCGATTCACTCAAGATATCGAGGATTAATATTTGATACAGGCCCGGATCCATGGCCAGCACAGCTTCCCGCGCGGGCGGACCTGTTGCCACTTATCCACAAGAAAGCAGAAATGCGGCTATGCGCCTTCACGCCGCCTCACGGTGGGGTGATCCCGTCAGGCAACGCGGGCGCGGATGCTTCTTTGCCTATTCCCGCGTTTTCCCAGAGCCAGGGAATCAGGCCAGGCCGTCCTTGATCAGCCGATCCGCCAGCCGGGCATAGGCATCGGCCGTCGCGCCGTCGCCAAGCGCCACCGGACGCCCCGAATCGCCCGCCAGGCGCACGTCCAGTTCCAGCGGCAACTCGCCCAGGAAGGGCAGGCCCAGGGCATCTGCCTCGGCCGCGACGCCGCCATGGCCGAACAGATGCGCCTCGTGCCCGCAACTCGGGCAGATATAGGTGGACATGTTCTCGATCAGCCCCAGGATCGGAGCCTTCAGCTTGTTGAACATGTCGATGGCGCGCCGCGCATCCAGCAGCGCCACGTCCTGCGGGGTCGAAACGATGATCGCCCCGGTCACGGCGGCCTTCTGGCACAGGCTCAGCTGTACGTCGCCGGTGCCCGGCGGCAGGTCGATCAGCAGCACGTCCAGCTCGCCCCAGTTCACCTGTTGCAGCATCTGCTGCATCGCCCCCATCAGCATCGGGCCGCGCCAGACCACCGCCTCGCCTTCCTTCAGCATCAGGCCGATGGACATGACGGTGACGCCATGGGCGTGCAGCGGCTCGATATGCTGGCCGTCGGGGCTGGCCGGGCGGCCCGACACGCCCATCATGCGCGGCTGCGAGGGGCCATAGATGTCGGCGTCCAGCAGCCCGACCCGCCGCCCCGCGCGCGCCAGCGCCACCGCCAGGTTCGAGGTGACGGTGGACTTGCCGACGCCGCCCTTGCCCGACCCGATGGCAATGATGTTCTTCACGCCGGGAATCGGCTGCGGCCCGGCCTGCCCGGTCGGATGACGGCCGATCTGCAAGGACGGCGCGGCGCCGGAACTGCGCACCGGCTGGGCGGGGGCCGCCTTGCCTGCGGGCGCGGTCATGACGATCTGGACCCTGGCCACGCCCGGCATGGCCTCCAGGCGGCGCCGGGCCTCGGTCTCGACGGAGGCAAGGCTGCGCGCCGCGGCGGCATCCGCCACCTCCAGCACGAATCTGACCGTGTCGCCATCGACCGAAAATGCCCGCACCAGATCGGCTTTTTCCAGCGTTCGGCCGTCCGGCAGGACGATATCAGAGATTTCCCTTAGGGCAGCTTCGCGGTTCACGGACATGTCAGGACCTGTTTGAGAGATTGACGCAACCATGGTCCACACCGGCGGCGGCATCAACCGCCCGCCGCAATATGTGGCAAGATGACCGCCGCACCCCCGGATCCGCGCATTTTTGCGGCGCGGCGTGAACGCTAACGCACCGGGCCTGTTATTTTTTTGACATGAATATTAATGGGCTTGCGGCTAATTGATGTGCCAGTCATGCGGTTGCTGCATGGCAGCATTCCCCAATGACCCATTGTGCAGTCGCAGCATCAGCGCCATCTTGGGTGCATCGAAACGGCGCCGGGCCATCCGGGCAGGGCGCAGACGCAAGAGACGCTGAAAGGATACATCATGGCTGCCATCGCACATACCCACAACGCCGCCGCCGCCACGGGCTTCGCCGGTCGTTTGATGGCTGCGATCCAGCACATGCAGGAAAACCGCGCCCGCCGTGCGATCTATCGCCAGACGGTCCGCGAACTGAACGTGCTGACCAACCGCGACCTGGCCGATCTGGGCATCAACCGCGCAATGATCGGTCGCCTGGCCCACGAAGCGGCCTGGGGCACGAAATAACGACGGAATTTTCCGCCCCCCCTCCTCCCTGGGGCGCGGAAACCGGCGGCATCCTCTCTCTCCTCCCCCCGAGGATGCCGCCCAAAGACAGCGCCGGAACCCGTCTCCTCCCCCAGGGTTCCAGCGACAGGCGGCGGTCCCTTCCTCCTCCCATGGGGTCGCCGCGACCTGACATAGCCGCCCTGATCGCGGCACCCGATACGGCCCGCCCTCTCCTCCTCCCACGGGTGCGCCGTCTGCGGTGAAGCCTCTCTCCTCCCCGGCTGATCCGCACCCCATAGCCGCCCCATTTGCGGCACCCGGATACGACGGACCCCTCCTCCCATTGGTCCGATCGTTGGCGGCATCGGCTCTCCTCCTCCCTGGCCGTGCCGCACCCCAAACGCGGCCCCTCCCTCCTCCCTGGGCCAGCGTTCTGCGGCGGCGCCCCTCCTCCTCCCTGGGCGCCGCCGCCCCCATATAGCCGCCCCATTTGCGGCACCCGGATGCGACGGACCCCTCCTCCCATTGGTCCGATCGTTGGCGGCATCGGCTCTCCTCCTCCCTGGCCGTGCCGCACCCCAAACGCGGCCCTCCCTCCTCCCTGGGCCAGCGTTCTGCGGCGGCGCCCCTCCTCCTCCCTGGGCGCCGCCGCTTTTCGTTTCAGCCACCGGAACTGCGCCCCCGAACCCGTGGAACGGACCATCCAGGGCGCCATGATCCGGCGCAATGCCGACCCCGACAATCCCGCCTCTCTGATCGAACAGCAGGATGGCGGCCGGGTGCTGAAAAGCCATTCCGAACTGCGCAGGACGACATAGGGCTTTTCCCCCAGGGCGGCGCGGGCTAAGGGCGCGACATGCTCAGCTATCAACACGCCTATCATGCGGGAAACCTGGCCGACCTGCACAAGCACGCGCTGCTGGCCGCCGCGCTGGATTACCTGACGCGCAAAGACAAGCCGCTGTCCTATCTGGAGACCCATGCCGGGCGCGGCCTTTACCGGTTGGACGGGGCCGAGGCCGCCAAGACCGGCGAGGCGCGCGCCGGCATCCAGCGGGCCGAGGCGCAGGGATGGCTGCCGCCGGACCACCCGCTGATGCGCGCCCTGGCGCAGGTCCGCCGCAGCCATGGCCCGCAGTCCTATCCCGGATCGCCGCTGATCGCCGCGCATTTCCTGCGCCGGGGCGACGCCGCGCATCTGGCCGAGCTTCACCCCGCCGAATACGACGCCCTGACCCAGGTGGCGGGCTTTGCCACGCTGCATCGCCAGGACGGTTTCCAGATGGCGCAGGCCGTCTGCCCGCCCACGCCCCGGCGCGGGATGATCCTGATCGACCCCAGTTACGAGGTGAAGGCGGATTATGCCGCCATCCCGCGTCAGATCGGGCTGATCGCGCGCAAATGGAACGTGGGCGTCATCGCGCTGTGGTATCCGGTCCTGACCGACGGCCGCCATGCGCCGATGCTGGAGGCGCTGACCGTCGCCCATCCCTCGGCCCTGCTGTCCCAGGTGTCCTTCCCCCCGGCCCGCCCCGGCCATTCGATGATCGGATCGGGCATATGGGTGCTGAACGCCCCCTTCGGGCTGGCCGACGAGGCCGCGCGGCTGGACGCCATCTTCCGCGCCAATGCCTGAACCGGGGGATTCCCCTGCCCCCGCCCCTGTGGCATGATCCCCCGACCAACTGAAACGGCCCCGTCATGTCGCAGCGTCTTTCCCTCAGCGCCACCGTGCTTCTGGCTCTGGCCGTGGCCCTGGGCCTGTATTTCGCCTTCGCCGCCGTGCAAGGCCCGTCCGGCATTCTGCGCCGCATCCAGATCGAATCCGAAACCGCCGAACTGGCCATCGAACGCGACAGGCTGAAGGCCGAGGTCCAGGACATGCAGAACCTGACGCGCCGCATGTCGGACGAATATCTGGACCTGGATCTGCTGGACGAACGCGCCCGCGAAATCCTGGGCCTGATCCGCGCCGACGAGGTGATCCTGCGCTGAAAGCCGCGCTGCGGTTCGCGGATTGCACCCCCCATACCGATGCGCTACGGATAGTTTAACGCTGAACTATTCTGACCGCGCTTCGAGGAGGAACCCCCGCATGGCCAGGAAGCCTGCCCCCGCAACCCAGACACAGGCCCCCGAGACACCGTCGAACGTATCACGGGATGAACTGCTGAAATATTACCGCGACATGCTGCTGATCCGCCGGTTCGAGGAAAAGGCCGGCCAGCTTTACGGCATGGGCCTGATCGGCGGCTTCTGCCACCTGTATATCGGCCAGGAAGCGGTCGTCGTCGGGCTGGAAGCGGCCGCGAAGGACGGCGACAAGCGCATCACCAGCTATCGCGACCACGGCCATATGCTGGCCTGCGGCATGGAAGCGCGCGGCGTCATGGCCGAGCTGACCGGCCGCGAGGGCGGCTATTCCAAGGGCAAGGGCGGCTCGATGCACATGTTCAGCCGCGAAAAGCATTTCTACGGCGGCCATGGCATCGTCGGGGCCCAGGTGCCGCTGGGCGCGGGCCTGGCCTTCGCCGACAAATACCTGGGCAACGACAACGTCACCTTCACCTATTTCGGCGACGGCGCCGCCAACCAGGGCCAGGTCTACGAGACCTACAACATGGCCGTGCTGTGGGATCTGCCGGTGGTCTTCGTGATCGAGAA
This sequence comes from Paracoccus sp. S3-43, assembly GCF_029027965.1. Taxonomy (NCBI): domain Bacteria; kingdom Pseudomonadati; phylum Pseudomonadota; class Alphaproteobacteria; order Rhodobacterales; family Paracoccaceae; genus Paracoccus; species Paracoccus qomolangmaensis. The sequence goes on from NZ_CP119082.1 coordinate 2,479,736, forward strand.
CAACCAGTATGCCATGGGCACCTCGATGAAGCGGTCCACCCGGTCCACCACGCTGTTCGGGCGGGGCGAGGCCTTCGGCATCCCCGGCGAACAGGTCGACGGCATGGACGTGCTGGCCGTAAAGGCGGCGGGCGAAAAGGCCGTGGCCCACTGCCGCGCCGGCAAGGGGCCGTATATCCTAGAGGTCATGACCTATCGCTATCGCGGCCATTCGATGTCCGACCCGGCGAAATACCGCACCCGCGAGGAGGTGCAGAAGATGCGCGACGAACGCGACGCCATCGAACATGTCCGCGAACTGCTGCTGCAGGGCAGCCATGCCAGCGAAGATGACCTGAAGGCCATCGACAAGGACATCAAGGATATCGTCAACGATTCGGCCGAATTCGCCAAGGAAAGCCCGGAACCGGCCTTGGAAGAACTGTGGACCGACATTTACGCCGAAAACCTGCCCCAGGGCAGCGCCGAAGAAATGGCCTGAGGGAGGGTTGAACGAATGGCTACCGAAATCCTGATGCCCGCCCTGTCCCCCACGATGGAGGAGGGCACCCTGGCGAAATGGCTGAAGAAGGAAGGCGACGCGGTCAAATCCGGCGACATCATCGCCGAGATCGAGACAGACAAGGCGACGATGGAATTCGAGGCCGTGGATGAAGGCATCCTGGGCAAGATCCTGATCGCCGAAGGCTCGCAGGGCGTGAAGGTGAACACCCCCATCGCCGTGCTGGTCGAGGAAGGCGAATCGGCAGACGACGCCAAGACCGAAGCCGCACCGGCAGAAGCCGCGCCCGCCGAGGCGAAGGCCGAAGCCCCCGCCGCATCCGCCGTCGAACAGATCAAGACCCCCGAACCCGACCGCAGCCCCGACTGGCCGGAAGGCACCAGAACGAAGACCATGACCGTGCGCGAAGCCCTGCGCGAGGCCATGGACGAGGAGATGGCCCGCGACGAAACCGTCTTCCTGATGGGCGAGGAAGTCGGCGAATACCAGGGCGCCTACAAGATCAGCCAGGGCCTGCTGGACAAATACGGTTCCCGCCGCGTCGTGGATACCCCGATCAGCGAGATCGGCTTCGCGGGCATCGGCACGGGCGCCGCGCTTGCGGGCCTGCGCCCCATTGTCGAGTTCATGACCTTCAACTTCGCCATGCAGGCGATGGACCACATCATCAATTCGGCCGCCAAGACGCTCTACATGTCGGGCGGGCAGATGGGCTGTCCCATCGTCTTCCGCGGCCCGAACGGCGCCGCCGCCCGCGTGGGCGCGCAGCACAGCCAGGATTACGCGGCGTGGTATTCGGCGATTCCCGGCCTCAAGGTCGTCATGCCCTATACCGCCGCCGACGCGAAGGGCCTGCTGAAACAGGCGATCCGCGACCCGAACCCGGTGATCTTCTTGGAAAACGAGATCCTCTATGGCCGCTCGTTCGAGGTGCCGGATCTGGCCGATTTCACCATCCCCTTCGGCAAGGCGCGCATCGCGCGATCCGGCAAGGACGTGACGATCATCAGCTTCGGCATCGGCATGGCCCATGCCCTGGAAGCCGCCGACAAGCTGGCCCAGGACGGGATCGAGGCCGAGGTGATCGACCTGCGCACCCTGCGACCCCTCGACTATGCCACCATCCTCGACTCGGTGAAGAAGACCAACCGCGCCGTGACGGTCGAGGAAGGCTTCCCCGTGGGCTCCATCGGCAACCACCTGTCGGCCTATATCATGGAAAACGCCTTCGATTACCTGGACGCCCCGGTCATCAACTGCACCGGCAAGGACGTGCCCATGCCCTATGCCGCCAACCTTGAAAGACACGCCCTGATCACCGTCGCCGAGGTGGTCGAGGCGGTCAAAAAAGTCACCTACAGGTAAGGGATTATCGAGATGCCGACAGAAATCCTGATGCCCGCCCTGTCCCCCACCATGGAGGAAGGCACGCTGGCCAAATGGCTGGTCAAGGAAGGTGACGCCGTCAAGTCCGGCGACATCCTCGCCGAGATCGAGACCGACAAGGCCACCATGGAGTTCGAGGCCGTCGACGAAGGCACCATCGGCAAGCTGCTGATCGCCGAAGGCAGCGCCGGGGTCAAGGTGAACACCCCCATCGCGGTGCTGCTGGAAGAGGGCGAAAGCGCCGACGCCATCGGCAGCGCGCCGAAAGCCGAAACCACGGCAGAGGCGCCCAAGGCCGAAACCGCCGCCGGGGCCCGGAAAGCCGCGGCCCCCGCCGCTGTCCCGGCGGCCGCCAAGGCTGACGAGGCCGCCAAGGCTGACAACGGCAAGCGCGTCTTCGCCTCGCCGCTGGCAAGGCGCATCGCGGCCGAAAAGGGCATCGCCCTGTCGGCCATCATCGGCAGCGGCCCGCATGGCCGGATCGTCAAGGCCGATGTCGAAGGCGCCACGCCCGGCGCGGCCAAGCCCGCCGCCGCTCCGGCGCCCGAGGCCGCGCAACCCGCCGCCGTGCCGATCGCCGCCGCTGCGCCCGCCGGTCCGTCTGCGGAAACCGTGCTGAAAATATATGCCGACCGCGACACGACCGAGGTCGCGCTGGACGGGATGCGCCGCACCATCGCCGCGCGCCTGTCCGAAGCCAAGCAGACCATCCCGCATTTCTATCTGCGCCGGTCGGCCAAGCTGGACGCGCTGATGGCATTCCGCGCGACGCTGAACACGCAGCTGGAAGCCCGCAAGGTGAAGCTGTCGGTCAACGACTTCATCATCAAGGCCTGCGCGCTTGCTCTGCAAGAGGTGCCGGATGCGAACGCCGTCTGGGCGGGCGACCGGATCCTGAAGCTGAAGCCCTCGGACGTGGCGGTCGCCGTCGCCATCGAGGGCGGGCTGTTCACCCCGGTCCTGAAGGACGCGCATCAGAAGACGCTGTCAGCCCTGTCGGCCGAGATGAAGGATCTGGCCGCCCGCGCCAAGACCAGGAAGCTCGCCCCCCACGAATACCAAGGCGGCAGCTTCGCCATTTCGAACCTGGGCATGTTCGGGATCGAGAATTTCGACGCGGTCATCAACCCGCCGCATGGCGCGATCCTGGCGGTGGGCGCGGGCATCCAGACCCCCGTGGTGGAAAAGGGCGAGGTGGTGATCCGCAACGTCATGTCGATGACCCTCTCGGTCGATCACCGCGTCATCGACGGCGCGCTTGGCGCGCAATTGCTGGAAGCCATCGTCACCCATCTGGAAAACCCGATGGGGATGCTGGCCTGAGCCAGCCATCTTGACGCCTGACAGGGGGCGCCTCCGTGGGCGCCCCCTTCGCATCTTTGCCTTGGCTTAAATATCCTCGGGGGACGCCGGTCGGTGCGCCCCTGGTTCGAGAACCGGCCGGCGCCGGGGGCAGACAGCCCCCGGCGCTCGCAGAACGCAATCAGCGCAACGCGTCCTCGACCGCGCTCACGAAGGCATCCAGGTCGTCGGGGTTGCGGCTGGTGATGACGCCGCGATCCACCACGACCTTCTCATCCACCACCTCGGCCCCGGCATTCCGCAGATCGGTGCGGATCGAGCCATAGCCGGTCAACCGGCGGCCCTTGGCCAGCCCGGCCTCGATCAGCAGCCAGGGCGCGTGGCAGACGGCGGCGACCGGCTTGCCCGCGTCGGCAAAGCTGCGGATCAGCGCCACCGCCGTCTGATCCTGCCGCAGGGTGTCGGGGTTGATGACGCCGCCGGGCAGGACCAGGGCGTCGTAATCCCCGGCCTCCACATCCGAAATCGCCCGCTCGGCAGACACCGACTTGCCCCAGTCGTCCTTGTTCCAGCCGGTGATCCTGCCTGCCTCGGGGGCGGCGATCTCGACCTGATGACCGGCGTCCTTCAGCTTTTCCAGCGGCACGAACAGCTCGGATTCCTCGAACCCGTCCGACGCCACGATCAGAACCTTCGCCATGATGGCCTCCTGTTTCGCATCAGCCCACCCAATGCGAGGCCGCCGCCGAAGTTCCGGCCTATTCCGCCGCCTGCCGGGGCCGGTTCAGCCCGATCCGCCGCGCGATCCAGCCGGTCAGCCGACCCTGCCCGCCCTGGATCAGAGAGAACAGCGCGGGCACGAACAGCAGCGACAGGACCGTGGACAGCAGCAGCCCGCCGATCACGGCAATCGCCATCGGCGCGCGGAATTCGCCGCCCTCGCCCGTGGCCAGGGCGGACGGGATCATCCCCGCGCTCATCGCGATGGTGGTCATGACGATGGGGCGGGCGCGCTTGTGAACGGCGTCCAGGATCGCCTCGCGCTTGGGCACGCCCTTCTCGATGGCGGTCAGCGCGAATTCCACCAGCATGATCGAGTTCTTGGTGACGATCCCCATCAGCATCAGGAAGCCGATCACCACCGCCATGCTGATCGAATGGCCGGTCGCGAACAGCGCCAGGATCGCCCCGCCGATGGCCAGCGGCAGCGACAGCAGGATCGAGACCGGCGTGATGAAATTGTGGAACAGCAGAACCAGCACGACATAGACCAGCATCACCCCCGCGCCCATGGCGGTGCCGAAGGCGCCGAACACCTCGGCCATGATCTCGGCGTCGCCCGAGGGCTGGATGCGCGTGCCCGGCGGAAGCTCGATCCGGCCTTGCAGCTCGGTCACCTGGGCGCTGACCGGGCCAAGCAGCTGCCCGTCGGCAAGGTTGGCGTTCACGGTGGTCTGGAACTGGCGGTCGTATCGCCCGATCTCGGTCGCGCCCGCCGACAGCGCCACATCGGCGACCGCCCCCAGCGGCACCTGGCCCTGGGACGAGTTGACCCGCAGGTTCTGCACCGTCATCAGATCGGCCCGCGCGGCGGCGTTCAGCCGCACGACGATGGGGATCTGTTCGTCGCCCGCGTTGAACTTGGCCAGGTTGGCCTCGGTATCGCCCAGGGTCGCGACCCGCAGCGTCGTCGCCATGTCGCTGGCCGACACGCCCCGTTGCGCGGCCAGATCGGCGCGCGGCGTGATCTGGATTTCCGGGCGTTGCAGGCTGGCCGAACTGGTCACGCTTTCCAGCGAGGGCAGTTGCGCCATCGCGGCGGTCAGGCGTTCGGCGGCCAGGGCGGCGCCCTCCTCGGTGCTGCCCAGGACGTTGACGGTCAGGTCGTTCTGGCCGTTCTCGTTCTGGAAGTTGATGCGCATGTCGGGGGTGCCCGACAGGCGGCTTTTCAACTCTTCCTCCAGCACGAATTGCGACCGTTCGCGGGTTTCCTTCTTGCCATAGTTGATCATCACCCGCGCATGGGTCACGTCGGACCCGTCGCTATAGACAAAGACCGATTGCGTTTCCGGCAGGTCGGCGATCCGGGCGGACAGGCGGCGGGCGGCGTCCTCGGTCTGGGCGATGGTGGCGCCGGGGGGCAGTTCGACCTCGATCTGGCTGCGGCCGATGTCCGAGGCCGGGATGAATTCGGTCGGCAGCAGCGTCGCGGAATAGATCGAGCCCGCGAAGATCCCGATCCCCGTCAGCAGCGTCAGGCCGCGATGGCGCATGGTCCAGCCGACGACGCGCATCAGGTTCCGCATCACGAAACCGTCGCGCTGTTCGGTGCCATGGACCGTGCCGCGCATCAGATAGGCCGCCATCATCGGCGTGATGATCCGCGCCACCAGCAGCGAAAACAGGACCGAGACCGCGACCGTCAGCCCGAACTGCTTGAAATACTGCCCCGGAATCCCGCCCATGAAGCTGACCGGCGCAAAGACCGCGACGATGGAAAAGCTGATAGCGATGACGGTCAGCCCGATCTCGTTCGCGGCTTCCTCGCTGGCCTCATACGGGGGCACGCCCATGCCGATATGGCGGACGATGTTCTCGATTTCCACGATGGCGTCGTCGACGAGGATGCCGGTGACCAGGGTGATGCCCAGCAGGCTGATGCCGTTCAGGGTAAAACCCAGCCAGTGCATCACGAAAAACGTGGGAATGATCGACAGGGGCAGCGCCACCGCCGCGACCAGCGTGGCGCGCCAGTTGCGCAGGAACAGGAACACCACGATCACCGCCAATGCCGCGCCTTCGTACAGCGTCTCCATGGCGCTGTGATAGCTGGCCTGGGTATAGGTGGTGGCATCGTCGATCAGGCTGATCCGCACGTTGGGAAACCGCTCGCCGATCCGGGCCAGCCGTTCCTTGGCCCCGTCGCCCGCCGTCAGATCCGAGGCGCCGGTGGTCCGATAGATGCCGAAGGCCACGACCGGCTGGCCGTCCAGCAGGGCGAAGCTGCGTTCCTCGGCCGGGCCGTCGATCACGCGGCCCAACTGGTCCAGCCGGATCGTGCGGCCCTCGGCGATCGAGATCGGCGCGGCGGCAAGCTGGTCCACGCTGCCGGCGGCGCCCAGGGTGCGAATCGAATATTCGCGCCCCGCCAGATCGCCGCGTCCGCCGCCCAGGTCGATGTTGCGGGCGCGCAACTGGTTCGAGACATCCGCCGCCGTCAGCCCATGGGCCAGCAGCCGGTCGGGGTCCAGCTCCACCTTGATTTCGCGGGCCGCCCCGCCGATGCGGGCGGTCTTGCCGACGCCATCGACCGTGGACAGGTCGCGCCCGATCACGTCGTCCACAAATTTCGACAGCGATTCGATGGATTGGGTCGGATCGCTGACGGCATAGGTCAGGATCGGCATCCCGGTCACGTCCAGCCTCTGGACCAGCGGCTCGCTGATGCTTTCGGGCATCTGCTGGCGGACGTTCGACACCGCGTCCTTGACGTCGTTGACCGCGCGGTCGCTGTCGGTCTCCAGTTCGAACTCGACCACGATCAGCGCCGTGCTGTCCGTCGCGGTCGAGGTGATGTGCCGGACCCCGGTGACGGATGCGATGCTGTCCTCGACCGGCTGGATGACCTGGGTAGTCAGTTCGGCGGGCGCCGCGCCCGGCTGGTCGATGGTGACCTGGACGATGGGCAGGTCGATATTGGGCATCGCCGTGACCGGCAGCCGCATGAAGCTGTGCAGCCCGACGATTACCAGCACCAGAAAGACCGCGATGGGCGGGACCGGATGGCGGATCGACAGGGCGGAAAAGTTCATGGCCCCGCCCCCTCGGCCGGGGACGGGCGAACTTGGTCGCCGCTGCGGAAAAACGCGCCGGATCGGGCGATGACCTGTTCGCCTAGGGCCAGGCCCTGAAGGATTTCGCGCCGCCCGTCCCACAACAGGCCCGCCCGCACCGGGCGGGTTTCGACAACGCCGTCGCGGACGACCTGAACCCGTTCGCCCGCGTCGTCGGCCAGGACCGCGCCTGCGGGAACGGTGATGGCCTGGCGGCGGTCGGTGATGATCCAGCCGCTGGCGAACTGCCCGGTCCTGACGCCGCTGGCGGCATCCAGCGCGACGCGCATGATCCCCAGCCGCGTCACCGGATCGACCGAGGCGGGAACCAGCCGCACCGTTCCCGACACGAAGCCGACGCCCGCGACGCTGATCTGGGCCGGGTCGCCGACGCTCAGGCCGGGCAGCGCGGTCTCGATCACCTCGGCCGACATCTCGACCGCGCCATCGGCCAGCAGGGTGAACAGCGGCTCCGTGCCGCCGCCCGCCAAAGCGCCCAGTTCGGCGTTGCGGGTCACGACCACCCCGGCGACCGGGGCGGCGATCTGCGCCCGGTCCAGGTTCAGTTGCGCGATCCGCCGCGCCGCCTGGGCCTGCGCCAGCGCCGCGCGCGCCACCGCCAGCCCGTCGGCGGCGGATGCGGCCTGTGCGCGCGCGTTCGCCTCGGCCGCGACGGCGTCGTCCAGGGCCGATTGCGACGCGGTGCCCGCCTGGCGCAGGCGCTGCACGCGCTGCAAGGTGGTCTGCGCCTGGGTCAGCGACGCCGCCGCGCTGTCGATGGTGCTGTGCGCCTGGCCCACGCCCGCCTCGGCCCGCAGGAATTCCGCCTCGGCCTGTTCCAGTTGCGCCGACAGCGTGTCGGTGGACAGCCGCGCCAGCACCTGGCCCTTGGTCACGCTGTCCCCCGCCTCGGCCAGGATTTCGGTGACCTCGTAACCCGAGACCTGCGGGAAGACCTGCACAAGCTGGCGGGCGACGATGCTGCCCGAGACGGGGATGCGGGCCTGAACCTCGGCCATCGCGGCGGTGGCGACGGTGACCGCCGGGGCCGTGCGGGCGGGGGGTTCCGATGCGGATGCGGGTTCGTTGGCCCAGGCGGATGCCGGCAGGGCGAGGGCGGCAAGAAGAACGGCAAGAAGGCGCATGGATCGGCCCGACATCCCCAGGATTGGCAGCACGACCATATCGACAGATTGCCGCGCCAACAACGCGCGCCGTCGCCGCCCTCTAGAAGGTGACCGAGACGCCCGGCAGGTTCAGTTCCGCGATCAGGTCGCGCAGTTCCTGCCGCGCGGCGATGTTGGACATGGACAGCTGTTCGGTGCCGATGTCCTTCAGATCCAGCAGCGTCAGCCCGCGCGGGAACAGTTCGCGGAAGATGACCCGTTCCGAAAAGCCCGGCGCCACCCGGAAACCGATCCGCTTGGACAGGGTTTGCAGCGCGCCGCCGACCTTGCGCTTGTTGTGCATCGCTTGCGTGCCCAGCCGGTTGCGCAGCACCAGCCAGTCGATCGGCCCCGCCCCCGCCTGCGCGCGCATCTGCCGGGCCGACCAGACCATTTCCGCATAGATCGACGGCCCCAGGATCTTGCCCTCGGGCGACAGCCGGGCCAGCAGGTCGAAATCGACGAAGCTGTCGTTCATCGGCGTGATCAGCGTGTCCGCGACCGTATGGGCCATCTGGCTTAATTTCGTGTGCGAACCGGGGCAGTCCAGCAGGATGAAATCGCAGGTCTTTTCCAGCTGGGTCAGCGCCGGGGTCAGCGGATCGCCGCCATCGCCCATGGCGCCGATGACCGGCATGGGCAGGTCCAGCCCTTCCCGCTGGGCGAAATGGGCGCGGTTTTCCAAATAACGGCCGAAGCTGCGCTGGCGGACGTCCAGATCCAGCCCGCCGACCCGGTGTCCCATGCGCACCAGGGCGGTCGCCACATGCATCGAGGTGGTGGATTTGCCCGACCCGCCCTTTTCGTTTCCCACAACGATGATATGCGCCACAGCCGCCCCTTGCCGGTCCTGATGTCGGCGCGGACCCTAGCCGCGCCGCCGCACGAAGGAAAGCGCCGCCCGGCGAGATCGCCCGGCCGCTGATGCCGCAAAGCCGCGCCTGCCGGATCGTGCGGGGCGGGACAGGACACAATCACGACCGGGAAAGTAGATTTTTCTTGCCAAGGCGGTCCCCCTCTGCCCTAATGGTCCCAGGCCTGCACGGCGACCAGAGGGAGGATGACCGACATGACTCCGAATTTCATCACCGGCCTTGCGCTTCAGACGCCGACGGCCGTCGTCAGCCCCGTGGCGCTGTGGATGGACGACCTGCCCGGCCACCGCCGGGATCCGGGCTATGCCACCATTTCCGTGGGCCCGCGCCAGCAGGCGCAGGGACCGATCGTCGGCCGCCTTCCCGACGGGCGGGTCAGCATCGAGGCCGGGGGCCGCATCCTGACCGGCCATACCGTGACGCCCCGGCCCGCGCCGCGCAGCCTGTGGGCGCGCCTCAGCGGACGCGGCTAAGCCCTGCGGGCTGATCCGACCGCAGCAGCAGGGCCAGCGCGCCCAGCGTCGCCAGGATGCCCGGCAGCAGGACGATGCCGGGCGTTTCCTTGCCCAGGGCAGCTTCCAGAACGATCACCCATAGCGGCGTCAGATAGGTATAGGCCATCACCTTGGCCGAAGGCAGGCGCAGCGCCGCGTATTGCACCAGCATCGTCGTGATCGCGCTGGCGAAGATCGCGACATAGAAGATGGTGATCCAGACGATCGCGGGCAACTGCCCCCAGGCGGTCGCGGTCAGCGCCCCCCAGCCCCAGACCGCCGTCAGGATCCCGCCCGCCACCAGCGTCCCCAGGGACGAGATCAGCGGCCCCTCGCCCCGGTTCAGCTTGCGCACCAGCGGGGTGTAGAGCGCGTGCAGCGCGCAACCGATGACATAGATCGCCTCGCCCCGGCCGATCTGGAACCGCGCCATCGCCGCCAGGTCGCCGCGAAAGATCACCCACAGCGCCCCCGCCCCGCCCAAGGCCAGGGCCACGGCCAGATGCCCGGTCATCCGCTGGCGCAAAAGCAGCCAGCCGAATCCCGCCGCCATGATCGGCGTCAGCGTGAAGACCGCGCTTGCCGACACGGCGGGGGCGGTCTTCAACCCTTCGAACATCAGCACGAAATAGCCGGCAAAGGCGCCGCCCAGCAGCAGATACCGCCACGGCGCCTGCAACAGCGCGCGCGGCCTGCCCGCGCCGGGGACCAGCAGCACGACCCCGACCAGCACCCCCGCCGCGATGATGAAGCGCGCCACCGTGATCGCCGCCGGGTCGATCAGGTTCGCCGCCCTCACGCCCAGCGAGAACGACCCCGCCACCAGGGCGGAAAACAGCAGCATCGCCGCATGGCCGCGCAGCGCCTCGGTCCGCGTCACGGGGCGACCGGCATCTGGCGGCCCAGCATGTAGAATTCATCGTTGGCGCGGAAATCCCCGGCATTGGCCATGCGGTTCGACATGCCGAAAAAGGCCGCGATGGCGCCGATGTCCCAGATCTCGTCGGCATCGAAGCCTGCCTCGCGCAGCGCCTGATGTTCCGCATCGCCGATCTGATGGGCGGCGGTCGTGACCTTTTCGGCATAGGCCAGCATCGCCCGTTCGCGGTCGGACAGATCGGCCTTGCGCCAGTTGACCGCGACCTGATCGGCGATCAGCGGGTTCTTCGCCCGGATCCGCAGGATCGCGCCATGGGCCACCACGCAATACTGGCAGTTGTTGATGCCGCTGACGGCCACCACGATCATCTCGCGTTCGGCCTTGGACAGCCCGACATCCTTGTCCATCAGCGCCTGGTGATAGGCGAAGAAGGCGCGGAATTCGTCGGGCCGATGCGCCAGCGCCAGGAAGACGTTCGGCACGAAGCCGGATTTCTCGGCCACCTTGGCGATGGCATCCTGCATGTCCTGCGGCAGGGTCTTCAGGTCGGGCACCGCGAAGCGGCTGATGGGGTGGGTCATGACGGGTTCCTCCTGCGGGGCAGATTGGCGCGGCGATTGCAGACTGTGAAGGGGGTCAGTCGCCCCGCAGCGCGGCGACCGCCGCCTGCACCTTGGGCGTGCGGTGCAGATCGACATGCGTCACCAGCCACAGCCGCGATTCCCATTCGGGCAGGGCCATCACCTCGACCAGGCCTGCGGCGCGGGTTGGCGGCAACGGGCCGATGGCCAGGCCCGCGCGGATCGCGGCTTCGCGGGCGATGTCGTCATTGGCGGTCAGCACGACCTGCTGGGGCTGGATCCGGTCGCGCAGCCAGACCATCAGCGGCGCCTTGCGCGCCTGCGGCCCCGGCAGGGCCAGGGGATGGCCCTCGATCCCCGTCACCGGCCCATGCGCGGCGACATAGGCGGGCGCGGCATAGATCGGGTGGCGCATCTTTCCCATCGGCAGGACGACGTAATCCGGTTCCGTCGGCTGGCTGCCCGCGCGGATCGCGACATGCGCCTCGCCCGCGTCCAGGCGGAACAGCCGCACATCGGTGACATAGTTGATCCGCAGCGCCGGATGCCGGCGCATCAGGCCGACCAGCGGCGGCATCACCCGGTCCGCCAGATCGGGCAGCGAGGTCACGACCAACTCGCCTTCGATCCGGTCGGCCCCGCCCGCGATCCGCGCGGCAAGCTGGGCGAAGCGTTCGTCGGCATCCCCCGCCACCGTCAGCATGGCCCGCCCCGCCTCGGTCAGGGCATAGCCGCGCGGATGGCGCTGGAACAGCTTGACGCCCAGTTGCGATTCCAGCCCGTCGATCCGGCGGATCACGGTGGCGTGGTGGATGCCCAGGGCCGCGGCCGCGGCGCTGACGGTGCCGGTGCGCGCCACGGCAAGCGCGATGCGAAGGTCGTCCCAGCTTTCGATATTCATGTGCATCCCCGCACAGACGATGCGCGCTTATCGCCCTTTCGTTCGCGCAGGCATAGACCTAAATCAGCCCCACATCATTATGGATAACGGACTAACCCCATGAACATCCTGCATATCGACAGCGCCATCACGGGCGAGGCCTCGGTTTCCCGCAAGCTGACCGCCGACATCGTGGCCAAGCTGACCGCCGCCAACCCCGATGCGACCGTCACCTATCGCGACCTGAACCAGGGCGTGCCCGCCATCGACACCGACTGGTTCAAGGCCGTGCGCTTGGCCCCGGCGAATCCCACGCCGGACCAGCAGAAGCTGATCGATATCTCCGATGCCTATCTGGCCGAGGTGCAGGCCGCCGACGTGGTGGTGATCGGGATGCCGATCTATAACTTCACCCTGACCGCGCAGCTGAAGAACTGGCTGGACCAGATCGCGCGGGCCGGGAAATCCTTCCGCTATACCGAAGCCGGTCCCGAAGGCCTGCTGAAGGGCAAGCGCGCCATCATCGCCTACAGCGCGGCGGGCACGCCGCTGGGATCCGAGTTGGACCATGCCTCGGACTATATCCGCTTCATGCTGGGATTCCTGGGCATCACCGATGTCGAGTTCGTGGCCGCCGACCGTCTGGCGATGGACCGCGAGGCTGGCCTTGCCCGCGCGCAGGACGCGCTGGAAAAGCTGGCCGCCTGAGAGCGTCTGGACGCGCGAGGTAAAGAGTTATGACGGCCTGCGTTGACTCGCGGGCCGTTTTTTCGTATCAGCCCCCGGATTCCCGGAAGGACCGCCCTTCCGGTCCCTGCCTTATGCGCGGGGATCGCCCCCCGTCAGCGCGTCGCGCCCACGGGGGCAAACCCGTTTTGGACCGAAGGAGGCCCGGCGATGTTCGAGAACCTTTCCGACCGTTTGGGCGGCGTCTTCGACCGGCTGACCAAGCAGGGCGCCCTGACCGAGGACGACGTGGCCGCCGCCATGCGCGAGGTCCGCGTGGCCTTGCTGGAAGCCGACGTGTCGCTGCCGGTGGCGCGCAATTTCGTCAAGGCGGTGACGCAGAAGGCCACCGGATCGGCCGTCACCAAGTCGATCACCCCCGGCCAGCAGGTCGTGAAGATCGTCCATGACGAGCTGATCAAGGTCTTGCAGGGCGAGGACGCGCCCGACGCGCTGCGCATCGACAACCCCCCCGCGCCGATCCTGATGGTCGGGCTGCAAGGGTCCGGCAAGACCACCACCACCGCGAAACTGGCGCTGCGCCTGAAGGACCGCGAGAAGAAGCGCGTGCTGATGGCGTCGCTGGACACCAACCGCCCGGCGGCGATGGAGCAGCTGGCGATCCTGGGCAGCCAGATCGGCGTCGATACCCTGCCCATCGTGCCCGGCCAGACCGCCACCCAGATCGCGCAGCGCGCCAGGCAGCAGGCCAGCCTGGGCGGCTATGACGTGGTGATGCTGGACACCGCCGGGCGCCTGCATATCGACCAGCAGTTGATGGACGAGGTGCAGGCCGTCCGCGACATCGCCCAGCCGCGCGAGACGCTGCTGGTGGTCGACGGCCTGACCGGCCAGGACGCGGTGAATGTCGCCACCGAATTCGACGCCAAGGTCGGCGTCTCCGGCGTCGTGCTGACCCGGATGGACGGCGACGGGCGCGGCGGCGCGGCCCTCTCGATGCGCGCCATCACCGGCAAGCCGATCCGCTTCGTGGGTCTGGGCGAAAAGATGGACGCGCTGGAGACCTTCGACGCGCAGCGCGTCGCGGGCCGGATCCTGGGCATGGGCGATATCGTCGCCCTGGTCGAAAAGGCCCAGCAGGTGCTGGAGGTCGAGCAGGCCGAGCGCATGATGAAGCGGTTCCAGAAGGGTTTGTTCAACATGAACGACCTGAAGGGCCAATTGGAACAGATGCAGAAGATGGGCGGGATGCAGTCCATCATGGGCATGATGCCCGGCATGGCCAAGATGGCCAAGCAGGCCGAGGCCGCGGGCATGGACGACCGCGCCATCGCCCGGCAGATCGCGCTGATCAATTCGATGACGAAAAAGGAACGCGCCAATCCCGACATGCTGCAAGCCAGCCGCAAGAAGCGGATCGCGGCGGGCGCGGGGATGGAGGTGTCCGAGCTGAACAAGCTTCTGAAGATGCAGAAGCAGATGGCCGACACGATGAAGAAGCTGGGCAAGATGGGCAAGGGCGGGATGCTGAAGCAGGCCATGCGCGCCATGACCGGCAAGGGCGGCGGCCTGCCCGACCTGGAGAACTTCGACCCCGCCAAGATGGCCGAGGCGCAGAAGATGTTGCAGGATCCCAAGGGCCTTGGCGGGCAACTGGGCAAGGCCGGGCTTCCCGGCGGGCTGTCGGGCCTGTTCGGGAAGAAATGATGGACGCCCCCGCCGATCCCGTCGCCCGCGCCGCCGCCCTGCTGCGCGACCATCGCGCCAGCATCGACCGGTTGGACGCGATCCTGGTCTATACGCTGGCCGAACGCTTCAAGCACACCCAATCCGTCGGCCGCCTCAAGGCCGAACATGATCTTCCGCCGTCCGATCCCGCGCGTGAAGCGCAGCAGATCGAGCGGCTGGAACGCCTCGCGCGCGAGGCCGACCTGGACCCGGACTTCGCGCGCAAATTCCTGAACTTCGTGATCGCCGAAGTGATCCGGCATCACGAGACCTTCCAATCCTGACGGGGCGCCGCCCCACCACGCCATTCACAAGGAGAAACCCAATGGCAACGAAAATCCGTCTGGCCCGTGGCGGCAGCAAGAAGCGCCCGCATTACGCCATCGTCGTGTCCGATTCGCGGATGCCGCGCGACGGCCGCTTCCTGGAAAAGCTGGGCACCTATAACCCGCTGCTGGCGAAGGACAGCGAGGACCGCATCAAGCTGGATCTGGACCGCGCCAAGCACTGGCTGGACCAGGGCGCCCAGCCGACCGACCGGGTGGCCCGCTTCCTGGAAGCCGCGGGCGTCCGCGAGAAAGCCACCCGCGCCAACATGAAGAAGGCCGAGCCGGGCAAGAAAGCCACGGCTCGCGCGGCGGAAAAGGCCGCGAAAGCCGCCGCCCCGGTCGAGGCCGAATAATCACGACGGGCGGGGCAAACCCCGCCCTTTGCCATCGCGGGGGCCGCATGACTGAAGACCGCATCTGCGTGGGCGCGATCGCCGGGGCCTTCGGGGTCCATGGCGAGGTGCGGCTGAAGAGCTTCTGCGCCGAACCTGCCGACATCGCGCGCTACGCCCCCCTGACGACCGCGGACGGCACGCGGTCCTTCACCGTGAAACTGACCCGCCCCGTCACCGGCGGCCTGGGCGCGCGCCTGTCGGGCGTCGCCACCCGCGAGGATGCCGAGGCTTTGCGCGGCACCACCCTGTGGGCGCCGCGCGACGCGCTGCCCTCGCTGCCCGACGACGAATTCTATCACGCCGACCTGATGGGGCTGGAGGTCGTCGATACCGGCGGCGTCGTCCTGGGCCGGGTGCGGGCGATCTTCGACCACGGCGCGGGCGACATCCTCGAGGTCGTGGGCGGCAAGGACGTGCTGCTGCTCCCCTTTACCCGTGCGGTGGTCCCGACCGTCGATCTGACGGCGAAACGCATCGTCGCCGATCCTCCCGCCACCGATGAGTGAGCCGCCCAAATCCCATGGCCGCCTGTCCATCTCCGCCAGCCTGCGCCCGCGCGAGCTGATGGCCGAACCGCAGGTGGCGGGCGCCTGGACCGCCAGCATCGTCACCCTGTTCCCCGAGGCTTTCCCCGGCATCCTGGGCCTGTCCCTGACCGGCAAGGCGCTGCAACAGGGGCTGTGGAACCTGCGCACCATCCCCCTGCGCGACCATGGCATCGGCAGGCATCGCAATGTCGACGACACACCCGCAGGCGGCGGCGCGGGCATGGTGATCCGCGCCGACGTGATGGACGCGGCCCTGCGCGAGGCGCGCCAGGGTCCAGCCCGCCCGGTGATCTACATGTCCCCGCGCGGCGCCCCGCTGACGCAGGCCCGCGCCCGCGATCTGGCGCAGGGCAACGGCGTCACGCTGATCTGCGGCCGGTTCGAGGGCGTCGACCAGCGGGTTCTGGACGCGCATCAGGTCGAGGAAATCAGCATCGGCGACTATGTCCTGACGGGCGGAGAGATCGCCGCTCAGGTCTTGATCGACGCGACGGTTCGCCTTATACCGCGCGTGCTGGGGAATCATGACTCTCTGGCCGAGGAATCCTTTTCCATCGGCAATCGGGGCCTTCTTGAAGCCCCCCAGTTCACGAAGCCCGCCCAGTGGCAAGGCCGCGAGATCCCGGAAGTTCTTCTCTCGGGCAATCACGCGGCCATTCATCATTGGCGGGCCAGTGAGGCCGAGAGGCTGACAAAAGAACGCCGCCCCGACCTGTGGCGGGCATGGGCCGAAGGGCCCCTGGACCCGGCAAAGGACCGACAGCTCTCGGGCGCATCAGACCAATCGCGGAGCTACCGCGAGCATGACAAGGAACCCAGGCGATGAACCTGATCGCAGAACTCGAAGCCGAGCAGATTGCCTCGCTCGGCAAGACCATCCCGGATTTCAAGGCCGGCGACACCGTGCGCGTCGGCTACAAGGTGACCGAGGGCACCCGGTCGCGCGTGCAGATGTATGAAGGCGTCTGCATCGCCCGCAAGGGCGGCAGCACCATCAGCGCCAGCTTCACCGTGCGCAAGATCAGCTTCGGCGAGGGCGTGGAACGGGTGTTCCCGCTCTATTCGACCAATATCGATTCGATCGAGGTCGTCCGCCGCGGCAAGGTCCGCCGCGCCAAGCTGTATTACCTGCGCGACCGTCGCGGCAAATCGGCCCGGATCGTCGAGAAAACCAACTATCGCCCGCTGTCCGACGCGAAAGCCTGAGGGATCATCCGATGAGAAAAGACATTCATCCCGATTACCACACCATCGAGATCAAGATGACCGATGGCACCACCTACCAGACCCGCTCGACCTGGGGTTCGGAAGGCGCGACCATGGCACTGGACATCGACCCGACCTCGCACCCCGCCTGGACCGGCGGTTCGGCCAAGCTGATGGATACCGGCGGCCGCGTGTCGAAGTTCAAGTCGAAATACGCAGGCTTGGGCTTCTGATCGCCCCCACCGGAATTGCAGAACGCCGCCCCGATCGGGCGGCGTTTTTCGTTTGCGGAACGGAAGCGGGGGCGCTGCCCCCGTCCCTGCGGGACTCCCCCGGGATATTTGGGCAAAGGTGAATAACCGGGCCTTCAGGCGGCTTCTGCCCCCGGCTCCACCAGCGCCACGATATCCATCATGATCGCGTTCAACTGGAAATCCTTGGGCGTATAGACCCGCGCCACCCCCAGGACGCGCAGCCGCGCCGCGTCCTCGTCGGGGATGATGCCGCCGACGATCACCGGGACATGGCCCAGCCCCGCCGCGCGGATCCGCGCCATCAGATCCTCGATCAGCGGCATATGGCTGCCCGACAGGATCGACAAGCCGATGACATGGGCGTCTTCTTCCTGCGCGCGGGTGACGATCTGCTCGGGCGTCAGGCGGATGCCTTCATAGGTGATGTCCATGCCGCAATCGCGCGCGCGGAAGGCGATCTGTTCGGCGCCGTTGGAATGGCCGTCCAGTCCCGGTTTGCCGACCACGAATTTCAGCCGTCGGCCCAGGCGGGCGCTGACGGCATCGACGGCCTCGCGGATCTCCTCCAGCCCCTCGGTGCGGTTGGACGGGCTGGAGGACACGCCGGTCGGGCCGCGATATTCGCCATGGACCTGGCGCATGACGCCCGCCCATTCGCCGGTGGTGGCCCCGGCCTTGGCCGCCGCGATGGACCAGGGCATGACATTCTCGCCCCGGCTGGCCGCATCGCGCAGCGCGTCCAGCGCCAATTGCACCGCGCCCTCGTCGCGCGACTGCCGCCAGGCGTGCAGCCGGGCGATCTGGTCCTGCTCCACCGCCGGATCGACGACCATGATGCCGCCATCGCCCGCCGTCAGCGGCGAGGGCTCGCCCTGTTGCCAGCGGTTCACGCCGACCACGACCGTCTCGTTCGTCTCGATCCGTCCCAGCCGCTCGGCATTCGATTCGACCAGCCGCGCCTTCATATAGTCGATGGCGGCGATCGCCCCGCCCATCTGGTCCAGCAGGCGCAGTTCGTCGCGGGCGCCCTGCTTCAACTCCTCGACCTTGGCGGCGATCACCGGGTTGCCGTCGAACAGGTCGCCATATTCCAGCAGGTCGGTCTCATAGGCGACGATCTGCTGCATCCGCAGCGACCATTGCTGGTCCCAGGGACGCGGCAGGCCCAGCGCCTCGTTCCAGGCGGGCAGCTGCACCGCCCGCGCCCGCGCGTTCTTCGACAGCGTGACCGCCAGCATTTCCAGCAGAATGCGATAGACGTTGTTTTCCGGCTGCTGCTCGGTCAGGCCCAGGCTGTTCACCTGCACGCCATAGCGGAAGCGGCGGTATTTCTCGTCCGTGATGCCGTAACGGTCGCGGGTGATCTCGTCCCACAACTCCGTAAACGCCCGCATCTTGCACATCTCGGTGACGAAGCGGATGCCCGCATTCACGAAGAAGCTGATGCGGCCGACCATATCCGGGAAGCCCTCGGGCGGCACCTTGCCCTTCAGGTCGTCCAGCACCGCGATGGCGGTGGCCAGGGCATAGGCCAGTTCCTGCTGCGGCGTCGCCCCGGCCTCTTGCAGGTGATAGGAACAGACGTTCATCGGGTTCCATTTCGGCAGATGCTCGCGCGTATAGGCCGCGACATCCGTGATCATCGCCAGCGACGGCTTGGGCGGGCAGATATAGGTGCCGCGCGACAGATATTCCTTGATCAGGTCGTTCTGCACCGTGCCTTGCAGCCGCGAAATGTCGGCCCCCTGCTCCTCGGCCACCGCGATATAGAGCGATAGCAGCCAGGGCGCCGTCGCGTTGATCGTCATCGAGGTGTTCATCTGCTCCAAGGGGATCTGATCGAACAGCGCCCGCATGTCGCCCAGATGGCAGATCGGCACGCCGACCTTGCCGACCTCGCCCCGCGCCAGGACGTGATCGCTGTCATAGCCGGTCTGCGTGGGCAGGTCGAAGGCCACCGACAGCCCGGTCTGCCCTTTGGCCAGGTTGCCGCGATAGAGCGCGTTCGACTTTTCCGCCGTGGAATGGCCCGCATAGGTGCGGAACAGCCAGGGTTTGTCCTTGTCAGCCATCGGTCATCTCGCAACAATCTTTCGGTCGAACAAGCGATACAGAAACAAACATGCGTCGTCAATTCGCCGCAGCGCGGCAAGAGAATGCGACTGTCAGACATTTTATTGCGATTTTTGGCGCATCGTCGTTGCAATGTTGCGCAAGGCTTCATACCACTTGTGCCACACATCCGGCGATTCTGCGCCGCGGCACGACAAGGAGACCCGCATGGCCCTCGACTCACCCACTCCGATCGCACCCTACGACGCGCCCATCAAGGATCTGTACGACATCGGCGAGATGCCGCCCTTGGGCCATGTCCCGGCGAAAATGCACGCCTGGGCGATCCGCCGCGAACGCCATGGCGAACCCGACAAGGCGATGCAGCTGGAAGTCGTCGAAACCCCCGGCATCGACAGCAACGAGGTGCTGGTTCTGGTGATGGCGGCGGGCGTCAACTATAACGGCATCTGGGCGGGGCTGGGCCAGCCGATCAGCCCCTTCGACGGGCACAAGGCGCCCTATCACATCGCCGGGTCAGATGCCTCGGGGATCGTCTGGGCGGTGGGCGACAAGGTGAAGCGCTGGAAGGTCGGCGACGAGGTCGTGGTCCATTGCAACCAGGACGACGGCGACGACGAGGAATGCAACGGCGGCGATCCGATGTATTCGCCGACCCAGCGGATCTGGGGATACGAGACCCCGGACGGCAGCTTCGCACAGTTCACCCGTGTCCAGTCCCAGCAGTTGATGCCCCGCCCCCGCCACCTGACCTGGGAGGAATCGGCCTGCTATACGCTGACGCTGGCCACCGCATACCGGATGCTGTTCGGGCATGAACCGCATGAGCTGAAGCCCGGCATGAACGTGCTGGTCTGGGGCGCCTCGGGCGGGCTCGGGTCATACGCGATCCAGCTGATCAACGCCGCCGGCGGCAACGCCATCGGCGTCATCAGCGAAGAAGACAAGCGCGATTTCGTCATGGACCTTGGCGCGCGCGGCGTCATCAACCGCAAGGAATTCAACTGCTGGGGCCAGCTACCCACCGTGAACACCCCCGAATACAAGGACTGGTTCACCGAGGCGCGCAAGTTCGGCAAGGCCATCTGGGACATCACCGGCAAGGGCAACAACGTCGACATCGTCTTCGAACATCCGGGCGAGGCGACTTTCCCGGTCAGCACCCTGGTCTGCAAGAAAGGCGGCATGGTGGTGATCTGCGCGGGCACCACCGGCTTCAACTGCACCTTCGACGTGCGCTATCTGTGGATGCACCAGAAACGCATCCAGGGGTCGCATTTCGCGCATCTGAAACAGGCGTCCGCGGCAAACAAGCTGATGCTGGAACGCCGCCTGGATCCCTGCATGTCCGAGGTCTTTCCCTGGGCGGAAATCCCGGCCGCGCATCTGAAGATGTATCGCAACCAGCACAAGCCGGGCAACATGGCGGTGCTGGTGCAGGCCCCGACCGCCGGGCTGCGCACCTTCGAGGATGCGCTGGAAGCCCGTCGCGGCTGAACCGGCCGCCGTCGGATCCGGGTGTCGCCTGCCTCGGGCAGGCGGCATTTCCATGCGACCGCCCGATCACGCGGCAAGACCGGGAAAAGATGCATGGACCCTCCCGTTCTGCCCGTAACTTGCGCGACTTGCCCGAATATGTCGCGACAGCCCATTTAATTTGCCTGAAATAACGGCTAACGCCCTGTCAGAATCACAAAAGGGACAGTGCCATGCCGCAGATCGACGACAAGTTGACCCCCATCTATGACGAGGTCGTCCGCCGCAACGCGGGCGAGGCCGAATTCCATCAGGCAGTGCGAGAGGTGCTGGAAAGCCTGGGCCGCGTCGTCGCCAAGCATCCCGAATACCTGGATTCGGCGCTGATCGAGCGGATCTGCGAACCCGAACGCCAGATCATCTTTCGCGTGCCCTGGACCGACGACAGGGGCCAGGTCCAGATCAACCGGGGCTTCCGGGTGCAGTTCAATTCCTCGATGGGCCCCTACAAGGGCGGGCTGCGGTTCCACCCCTCGGTGAATGTCGGGATCATCAAGTTCCTGGGCTTCGAGCAGACCTTCAAGAACGCCCTGACAGGCCTGCCCATCGGCGGCGGCAAGGGCGGATCGGACTTCGATCCCAAGGGCCGCTCGGATGCCGAGGTGATGCGCTTCTGCCAGTCCTTCATGACCGAGCTTTACCGCCATCTGGGCGAATATACCGACGTGCCGGCCGGCGACATCGGCGTCGGCGCGCGCGAGATCGGATACATGTTCGGCCAATACAAACGCCTGACCAACCGCTACGAGGCGGGCGTGCTGACCGGCAAGGGGCTGTTCTATGGCGGCTCGCTGGCCCGCAAGGAAGCCACCGGATACGGCAACACCTATTTCACCCGCGCCATGCTGCAAACCACCGGCGACGATTTCGACGGCAAGACGGTCGTGGTGTCGGGGTCGGGCAATGTCGCGATCTACACGATCGAGAAGGTCCAGTCCTATGGCGGCACGGTCGTCGCCTGTTCGGACAGCGGCGGCTATCTCGTCGACGAAAACGGCATCGACCTGGATCTGGTCAAGGAGATCAAGGAAGTGCGGCGCGGCCGGATCCGCGACTATGCGCGGATCAAGGGCGAAGGCAGCGGCGTCTATTTCGTCAAGGCGGGCGACGGGTCGATCTGGGACGTGCCCTGCCAGGTGGCGCTCCCCTCGGCCACGCAGAACGAACTGACCGGCAAGGACGCCAAGACGCTGGTCAAGAACGGCATCCAGGCGGTCGGCGAAGGCGCAAACATGCCCTGCACCCCCGAAGCGATCCGCGTTTTCCATCAGGCGGGCGTCAAGTTCGGCCCCGGCAAGGCGGCGAACGCCGGCGGCGTGGCGACCTCGGCGCTGGAGATGCAGCAGAACGCGTCCCGCGACCGCTGGACGTTCGAAAAGACCGAGGCCCGCCTGGCCGAGATCATGCGCGACATCCACGACGCCTGCTATTCCACCGCCGAGGAATTCGGCGCACCGGGCGATTACGTGATCGGCGCGAATATCGCCGGTTTCATCCGCGTGGCCGAACCGATGCGCGCCTTCGGCGTGATCTGACGACGCGAATGCGGGGCCGCCGACATGGCGGCTTCGCTTTTGGCGGCAGGCGGGGTAAGACCCCGGCATGAACGCCCTTGCCCCCACCCTTTCCCCCGACCAGGCCGAGGCTTGGGACAGTCTTGCCGACGCCTTCGGGGCGGCAGGCATCGACCTGCTGTCCAGCGAGTTGCGCCCGCCCCAGCCCGGCAAGGGGCGCGTGATGGCCGTGATCGGCAAGGCCGGGTCGGGCAAGACGCTGCTGCTGTCGCAGATCACCAAGGCCCTGCGCAATGCGGGGGTCGAGGTCGTCAGCGGCGATTATGAAGGCCGCAAGCGCAAGGACCGGCGCAGCGTGGCGATCCAGGCACCGACCAACAAGGCGGCCTTCGTGCTGCGGATGCGCGGGGTTCCGGCGACGACGATCCACCGGATCCTCTATACCCCCGTCTATGACCCGGACTATGAAAAGCTGGCCGAATGGCTGACCGGCACCGGGGACCGCCCCGCGGTCGAGGGCATGACGGATGCCGCGCTGGATCGGGCCAAGGCCTTTTACGACCAGAACGCCTCGATCCCCGGCGCGCTGGCGGCGGCGGGCCTGCGCGGGTCGGATTTCATCCGCGGCTGGAAACGGCGCGAGGATGCGCTGGATGTGGGTCTGATCGACGAGGCGTCCATGCTGGACGAAAAGCAGTTCGAGGATCTGCGCGAGATCTTTCCCCTGCTGGTCCTGTTCGGCGATCCTGCCCAGCTGGCCCCCGTGGGCCAGTCGGGCGAGATGGTCTTCGACACGCTGGCCCCGTCGCAGAAGCTGATTCTGAACCGCATCCACCGGCAGGCCGATGACAGCCCGATCCTGGATCTGGCCCATGCGCTGTCCGACGACAGCCTGTCCTTCGAGGGCTTCGAAAGCCAGATCCGCGCCGCCGCCCGCCGCGACGACCGGGTGGTCTGGGCCGAGCGTGTGGAAAGCGACCTGATGGCCCGCAGTCCGGTGCTGGTCTGGCGCAACGCCACGCGGATCCGGCTGATCCACGCCTTTCGCGCCGCCTATGGCGCGCCGGGCGACGCGCTGCTGCCCGGAGAGCCGCTGATCTGCGACGGGATCGAACTGCCCCTGAAGCACCGCAAGAAGCGCATCGACCTGGAGGCGCGCGGGCTGATCAAGGGGGCGCAGGTCGTCTATCTGGGACCGGGCCGCAAGCCGGGCTTCTCGCGGCTGCACGTCATCGGGGCCGAGGATCCGCGCCTGTCCGCCGCCAGCATCGTCAAGATCGAACTGCCGGACGAGGAAGAGCCGTTCATCCCCTTCGCCGCCCGCATGGGGGCGACCTTCCTGCACGGCGCGGCGGTGACGATCCACAAGTCGCAAGGCTCGCAATGGCCCGAGGTTCAGGTTTTCGGCCCCGACATCAGCGCCGCCGCCTGGTCGAACCGGACCGAGGCCGGGATCCCCCTGTGGAAGCGGCTGGCCTATGTCGCCATCACCCGCGCGCAGGAACGGCTGTTCTGGGTGACGAAATCGCGGCTGGCGCGGCCCACGGCGCCGCTGGGCACGGATGACCTGGACGCGCCGGTCGCCGACCTGACCCTGGCGGGTGAGGACGATTAAAAGCCGGGGGTTTCACACCCCCGGACCCCCGTGGGATATTTAACCCAAGGCAAAGAGCCGATCAGCGCGCCGCCTTGCGGTGGTCCAGGCGTTCGATGGACAGGCGCAGCGCCTCGACCAGGGCTTCCTTGGGAATGCCGGTTTCGCGCGACAGGCGCATGATGCCGAAATGAACGCGGGCCAGTTCCTGGTAATAGCGCGTGAAGGTATAGTTGATCGACGCGCCCACCACCGCCCCGAAGATCGGCGCCGCCTGGGCGGCCAGCTTCTGGCCCATCGACACCGACAGGCGCGGCGCGACCTTGGAAATCAGCCCCTGCACCGTCTGGCCCGTCACCGACATGCGCGCGGCCAGCAGGCCCAGGTCGGTGCTGTCATCCTCGGCCATGGGGCCTGCGGCGGCGAAGATGCGCAGGCATTCCATCCGCACCTCGTCGCTGTCGGGATCCAGGCCGTGTTCCACCGCGATGTCCAGCATCGCCCGCAGCAGCAGCGTGATGGTGAAGGGCAGCTCGATCATCGCGCCCGCGAAGCCGCCGACACCCCCGGCCGCCCCGCTGACGGTCGAGGCCATGCGGTTGAACCAGTCGCCCCGGTCGCGCACCACCCGCCGCGAACTGGTCGCCGCCGCGAAGGCCCGGTTCAGCCCGGCGCGGGTGATGCGGTCCATGCGGCTGCGCAGG
Source organism: Paracoccus sp. S3-43 (assembly GCF_029027965.1). NCBI lineage: Bacteria > Pseudomonadati > Pseudomonadota > Alphaproteobacteria > Rhodobacterales > Paracoccaceae > Paracoccus > Paracoccus qomolangmaensis. The sequence continues at coordinate 2,504,203 of NZ_CP119082.1, forward strand.
AAACCGGGCAGTTTCTCGATCAGCCCCTCGGCGCTGTTGCCGACGGCGGTCATCAATTCCATCCCCAGCCCGCCCGCATCCAGATAGCGCCGCGCCAGGCGGTCGACCTGGGCATGGACCGAGGGATCATTGATCGGCGGAAGCACCAGTTGCGGAGTGGCGGGCATCGGTATCCTCTTTTGGATGGTCGACCGTGACGCAGGCCGACAGGTCATTGGCGCCGCGCGACAATTTCCCTGCATCGGGAAGGGTTTCGCGCGTCACCGGTCCCATGACATCAACCCAGGCGCCGGGGCGAAGTTCCAGCCCCAGAACCCGCGCAGGGTTGGTCGGCGGCGGCATGACCACGTCATCCAGCCGCGCGAAGCCGAAGCGGCTGTAATAGGGCGCGTCGCCCACCAGCAAAACCCGGTCCCAGCCCAGCTTGCGCGCGCGGGTCAGGCTGTCGCGCATCAGAAGGCCGCCCAGCCCTTCGCCCTGGGCGGTGGGATGCACGGCGATCGGACCCAGCAGCAGCACCGGCCGGCCCCCGACCCGCACCGGCCAGAAGCGGATCGCGGCCATCAGCGTGTTCGACCCGTCGCGCAGCACCAGGCACAGGTCGCCGACCTTGGGCACCCCGTCCCGCAGGCGATAGGACGACAGAGCCGTCCGCCCCGGCGCGAAGCACAGGTCGTAAAGACCCTCGACCTCGGGCTCGTCGGCGGGCGTCTCGGGGCAGATCTCGTACATCGCGCCTCCTCTCGGGTCTTGGCGCCCCTTAGCATGGGGGCGGAGAGGATGAAACATCCGGGGCATTGCGGCGCGGCCGTGCGAATGGCAGGTTGAGCCGACAAGTCAGGAGGCCCCCGATGTTCTACCGCCCCGAGTCCGGACACGGGCTGCCCCACAATCCCTTCAACGCGATCATCGCGCCCCGCCCCATCGGCTGGATTTCGACGCGCGGGAGGGCGGGCGACAACCTGGCGCCCTATTCGTTCTTCAACGCGGTGGCTTACGTGCCGCCGCAGGTGATGTTCGCCTCGACCAGTGCGAAGCCAGACCGCAAGGGCACCAAGGACAGCGTGGCGCAGATCATCGAATCGGGCGTCTTCTGCGTCAACATCGCCACCGGCGACCTGCGCGACCAGGTGAACGCCAGTTCGGCCACCCTGCCCGCCGGGGTCAGCGAATTCGATGCCGCCGGGATCCCTGCGGCCGAATGCGAGACCATCGCCTGCCCGCGCGTGGCGGGGGCCGCCGCGGCGCTGGAATGCCGGATGACCCGCGTGCTGCCGCTGGCGGGCCAGGCGAATTTCGTCGTCTTCGGCGTCGTGACCGGCGTGCATATCCGCGACGATTGCGTGGTGGATGGGCGCTTCGATCCGCGCGCGGCGGGCGGCTGGATCGCCCGGCTGGGCTATCACGACTATGCCGCCGTTACCCAGTTGTTCGAAATGGAACGCCCCGCATGAGCCTGAATGTCAAGGACTATATCCGCACCATCGCCGATTTCCCGCATGAAGGGATCATGTTCCGCGACGTGACCACGCTGTTCGCGGACGCGCGCGGCTTCCGCATCGCGGTGGACCGGCTGCTGGCCCCTTATGCCGGGGCGCGCATCGACAAGGTGGTGGGGCTGGAGGCCCGCGGCTTCATCCTTGGGGGTGCTGTGGCGCATCAGCTTTCCACCGGCTTCGTGCCGATCCGAAAGAAGGGCAAGCTGCCGGGCGCGGTGATTTCCCAAGCCTATCAGCTTGAATACGGCGAGGCCGTGGTCGAGGTTCATGACGACGCCTTGAAGCCGGGCGAGCGGGTGCTGATCGTGGACGATCTGCTGGCGACCGGCGGCACGGCGGCCGCGGGGATTTCGTTATGCGAGAGGCTGGGCGCGAAGGTGGTCGGCTGCGCCTTCGTGATCGACCTGCCGGATCTGGGCGGGCGGCGGCTGTTGGAGGGGCTGGGGCATGAGGTTCATGCGCTGACGAGTTTCGAGGGGGAGTGAACGGGGGCAGGTGCTTATATGCGCAGCTATGCCAGCACCGCCCCCGGATTCATGATCCCCGCCGGATCCAGCGCAGCCTTGATCGCCCGCATCGCCGCCAGCCGCGCCGGGTCGCCCCATTCCGCCAGGTCTGCCGCCTTCAGCCGCCCGACCCCGTGTTCGGCCGAAAACGACCCGCCGCGCGCCACGACCATCTGGTGCACCGCGCGGGACAGACCCTTGCGGATGTCGTCATAGGCGTCGCGGGTCTTCCCCTCGGCGGGGAACAGGTTGAAATGCAGGTTGCCGTCGCCCAGATGGCCGAAGCAGTTGATGCGCAAATCGGCCTTGCCCGCCAGCATGGCGCTGCAATCGCGGATGAAGCGCGCCACCTCGGACAGGGGCAGGCTGATGTCGTGGCTGGCGATGGCGCCGATATGGCGGTTGGCGTCGGGGATCGTTTCGCGGATCGCCCACAGATCGGCGGCCTGCTGGCCGGACTGCGCGATCACGCCGTCGCTGACCAGCCCGGCCTCGGCAGCCTCGGTGAACAGCCCCTCAAGGGCGGCGTCGGCCGACAGGCCCGAGGGCAGGCCGACCTCGATCAGCACCAGCCAGTCGGGGCGATCCGCGAAGGGCTGGCGCAGCGCCGGAAAGGCCGCGTCCAGGAAGCGCAGCCCCTGGCCCGAGATCAGCTCGAACGCCGTCACGCCCCCCGCCATCTTCGCCTGCGCCAGCGACAGGAGCGTCAGCGCGGCCTCGGGCGATTCGACGACCAGCATCGCCACGCCGATCTGGGGCGGGACCGGGGCCAGCACCAGCGATGCGGCGGTGATGATGCCCAGCGTGCCCTCGGCCCCGATCAGCAGGTCGCGGATGTCATAGCCGGTGTTGTCCTTTCGCAGCCGTTTCAGGTCGTGCATGACCTGGCCCTGCGGCAGCACCGCCTCGACCCCCAGACACAGCGCGCGGGCATTGCCGTAACGCAGCACGTTCACCCCGCCCGCATTGGTCGACAGCACCCCGCCGATCTGCGCGGTCCCCTGCGAGGCCAGCGCCAGCGGGAACTGCCGCCCCACGGCGGCGGCGGCCTCGCGGACCTGTTGCAGGGTGGCGCCCGCCTCGGCCAGGATCACCCCTTCCTCGGGGTGGACGGCGCGGATGGCGGTCATGCGTTCCAGCGACAGAAGCAGGGGTGCAGGCCCCTCGGGCATCACCTGCCCGCCAACCAGCCCTGTGCCGCCGCCCCGCGGCACCACCGCCACCCCCGCCTGGGCGCAGGCACGGATCACCGCCGCCACCTCCTCGGTATCGCGGGGGGCGGCGACCAGACCGGCCCGCCCGCGATAGCGCCCGCGCGGCTCCTCCAGATAGGCGGGCGCCGCCTCGCGCAGAACGCCCTGCGGCAGCCGCGCCGCCAGCCGCTCATCCGCCGGATTCAATCCCATCGCCCGCCCTTCTTCTTCATCCAAATATCCCCGGAGATCCGGGGGCTGGGCTTCGCCCGTTCGTCGCTGAAAAAGGTCCAGCGGACCTTTTTCCAGGCGCTCCTCACCCCCCGGCGTCGCGGGACGCAAGGCCCTCAGCGCGCATCGCTGCGACCGCGCCGGTCGCCGCGCAGGTTGGCATAGAGCACATGGTTCCGCCACCGTCCGTCGATTTGCAGATAGCTTTGCGCCACGCCCTCATACTTGAAGCCCGACTTTTCCAGGACACCGCGCGACGCGGCATTTTCCGGCAGACAGGCGGCCTCGACGCGGGACAGGTCCATGACGGTGAAGGCATGATGGACCAGCGCGCCGATCGCCTCGCGCATATAGCCCTGACGGGCGAAGGGCTGGCCGATCCAGTAACCGATGGTTCCCGACTGCGCCGGGCCGCGACGGATGTTGTCCAGCGTGATCGCGCCCAGCAACAGGCCGTCGCGGCGCACGAGGAACAGGGGCAGCGCGGTGCCGCCCCGGCTGGCGCGCGCGGCCCAGTAGACGCGGTTGACGAAGCTTTTACGGGACAGGTGGTCGGGGGACCAGACCGGCTCCCACGGGGTCAGGAAGTCGCGGCTGGCTTGGCGCAGCGAGGTCCAGGCGTGGAAATCCCCGTGGGCAGGCAGGCGCAGCACGATCCGTTCGGCCTCCAGCCTGACCGGCCGCGCGCGCAGGAACATCAGGCGGCAAGCCTTTCGGCCAGGGTGCCCAGGGCGGGCGCCGCCTTGACCGGACCATAGAGCGCCAAGGCGGGCCGGGCCTGTCCGATCAGACGTTCGGCATGGGCCCGCACCTCGGCCACCGATACGGCCGCGATGCGGTCCGCGACCTCGGCCGCGTTGGGCACCCGGCCCCAGATCGCCAGTGTCCGCGCCATGCGTTCCGCCTGGGATGACGGGCTTTCCAGCGACATCAGCAGGCTGGCGCGCAACTGCGCCTTGGCGCGGGCGACCTCGGGTTCGGACATATCCTCGGCGGCCCGCTTCATCTCGTCGATGGTCAGGGTGGAGAGATCCGCCAGATCCTCGGCCCCGGTGCCGGCATAGATGGTCAGCATCCCGGTATCGTCATGGAACCCCGACTGCGCGAAGATCGTATAGCACAGCCCGCGTTCCTCGCGGATCTTCTGGAACAGCCGGGACGACATCCCCCCGCCCAGGGCCGAGGAAAAGATCTGCGCGGCATAGAAATCGGGCGCCAGATAGCCCGGCCCTTCCAGCGCCAGCGCGAAATGGGCCTGTTCCAGCCGCTTGACCTTGCGGGTTTCCAGACCCTGCCAGCGCGCGGCTTCCTTGGGGGCCTGCGCCACCGGGGCCAGATGGCCGAAGGCGCGTTCGGCCAGCCGCACGATCCGGTCGTGATCGACGGCCCCCGCCGCCGCGACGATCATCTGGCCGGGACCATAGTTTTCCGCGACAAAGCCCGCCAGATCGGCGCGGCCGAAGCGGCTGACCCGCTCCGCCGGTCCCAGGATGGTGCGGCCCATCGGCTGGTTCGGATAGGCCGCCTCTTGCAGCCAGTCGAAGATGATGTCGTCGGGCGTATCCATCGACTGCCCGATTTCCTGGAGGATCACGCCGCGCTCGACCTCGATTTCCCGTTCGTCGAAGATCGGGTTCAGCACGATGTCGGACATCACGTCGAAGGCCAGATCGACATCGTCTTCCAGCACACGGACGTAATAGGCCGTCGCATCGCGCGAGGTATAGGCGTTGATATAGCCGCCCACATCCTCGATCGCCTCGGCGATCTGCAAGGCGGTCCGCGTCGCGGTGCCCTTGAAGGCCATATGTTCCAGGAAATGCGCGATGCCGTTCTGGTCAGAGCGTTCGTTGCGCCCGCCCGCATTGACCCAGATGCCCAGGGCGGTGGAATGCAGCCCCGGCATCAGGCGCGTGGCGACGCGCAGGCCGTTGGGAAGGGTCGTGATCTGCGGGGTCGGGTCTTGGTTCACTGGGTTCTCCGGTCAAGGATCAGCGATTTAAGCGCCTGCACGTCGTTTTCAACCCGCGTCACGCGCTCCGGCAGGTCGAACAGCCCGGCCATATGCGGCGGCAGCGGGGGCCGGACGCCGATGGCGGCTTCCACCGCATCGGGGAACTTGGCCGGATGAGCGGTGGCCAGCGTCACCATGGGCACGCCCGGTTCGACATGCTGGCGCGCGACGGCCACGCCCACCGCGCTGTGCGGGCACAGGATCTCGCCCGTCTCGGCGCGGATGGTGCGGATCATCGCCAGCGTCTCCTCCTCGCTGACGCGGCCCGACAGGTATTGCTCGCGCAGCGTCTGCAATGCGCCCTGGCTGATGGTGAAGCCGCCCTGCCGCAATTCGTCCATCAACTGCCCGATGGCCGAGGCGTCGCCCCCATAGGCCAGATACAGCGCGCGTTCGAAATTGGAGCTGACCTGGATGTCCATCGACGGGCTGATCGACGGCTCGACCGTGCCCACGCGATATTCGCCGGTGGTCAGCGCGCGGTGCAGGATGTCGTTCTGGTTGGTCGCCACGATCAGCCGCCGGATCGGCAGGCCCATGGCGCGGGCGATGGACCCGGCGAAGATGTCGCCGAAATTGCCGGTGGGCACGGTGAAGTCGGTGTCGCGCATTCCCAGGCTGGCGGTCGCGGTGAAGTAATAGACGATCTGCGCCACCACCCGCGCCCAGTTGATGCTGTTGACGCCCGCCAGCCCCACCCGGTCGCGGAAGGCATGGTCGTTGAACAGATCCTTCAGCCGCGCCTGGCAATCGTCGAAATGCCCGGTCACCGACAACGCATGGACATTCGCCGCGTCGGGCGTGGTCATCTGGCGGCGCTGCACCTCGCTGACGCGGCCATGCGGGAACATGATGAAGACGTCCACATTGTCGATGCCCTTGAACGCCTCGATCGCCGCCGACCCGGTATCGCCCGAGGTCGCGCCGACGATGGTGATCTTCTGGCCGGACCGCTTCAACGCGATCTGAAACAGCTGCGCGATCAACTGCATCGCGAAGTCCTTGAAGGCGAGCGTCGGGCCGTGGAACAGTTCCAGCAGGTGATGGCCGGGGGCAAGCTGGCGCAGCGGCGCTTTGGCCACATGCTCGATCCGGGCATAGGCGCGGTCGATGGCGCCACGCAGTTCATCGTCGGTGAAGCTGTCGCCGGTGAAGGGGCGGATGACGCGGAAGGCGACCTCGTCGTAGGGCAGGCCGTCCAGGTCGCGCAGGCCACCGAAGGCGGGAATCGTCTCGGGCAGATACAGGCCGCCGTCGCGGGCCAAGCCCGACAGCATCGCCTGTTCGAAGTTCAGCACCGGGGCCTGACCCCGCGTCGAGACATAGCGCATCCGTATTCCCTCAGTATTGCCGCTGCCTGATACGCCAGATCAATCCGGCTGTCATCCCTGCCCAGGTGGCCGCGATCAGGAACCATTGCACGGCATAGGACAGGTGGTTGTTTGGGATCCCGTCGATGGCGACGGGGATCGGCTGGACCCCCTGGGCATCGCCCTCGATGAGGCTGGCGACGACCAGGATCGGTTCGGTGTCCAGGGCCTTGGCCATGGCGGGCACGTCGCGGGCGAACCAGATGTTTTCGTCCAGGTTCGGTTCGGGCGTGGCGCTGCCCTTTTCGTCCGGCCAGTGCAGGTGGCCGCGCACCGCCAGCCGGGTCGGCCCGCGTTCGGCATGGCGCAATTCCTGCGGCACGAAGCCCCGGTCCAGCAGGATCGCGCGCCCGTCATCGGTGATGAAGCGCGACACGATCTGATAGCCGCCGCCCTGTTCCTTGCTGCCCGACAGCACGTCGATCTCGGCCCCGGTGGTGGTGCCGCTGACGGTGACGGGCAGGTATTTCATCGACGGATCGACGGCGGCGGGCAGCGGCACGGCGGGGGCCTCGATGGCGGCCCGGATCCGCGCCAGCATCGCCTCTTTCTCGTCCAGGCGGCGCAACTGCCACAGGCCAAGATTGACCAGGATCGCGCAGCCGACGATGCCGAAGACCAGGGGAATCAGGATGCGGCGCATGAGTGGATCAGCCAGTCGCAAAAGAAAAACGCGCGGGAACCATCCCCGCGCGTCCTATTCCGGTTTCGGCGGGGATCAGCTGCCCCAGATATAGACGACGGCGAACAGGAACAGCCAGACCACATCGACGAAGTGCCAGTACCAGGCGGCGGCCTCGAAGCCGATGTGCTTTTCCTGGTCCATCTGGCCGTTCAGCATCCGCAGCAGGCAGACGGCCAGGAAGATCGTGCCGATGATGACGTGGAAGCCGTGGAAGCCCGTCGCCAGATAGAAGGCGCTGGCATAGGAGGTGTCGGCCAGGCCGAAGGCGGCGTGGCTGTATTCATAGGCTTGCAGGATCGTGAAGACCACGCCCAGGACCACCGCGACGAACAGCCCGTTGATGGTGGTCCTGCGGTCGTTGTCGTGGACAAGCGCATGGTGCGCCCAGGTCACGGCGACGCCCGACAGCAGCAGGATCAGCGTGTTGATGAAGGGCAGGTGCCAGGGATCGAAGGTCACGATGCCCTCGGGCGGCCAGACGCCGTCCTTGATCGGGCTTTCCGGCCCCATCGGATACATCGCGTTCTTGATGAAGTTCCAGAACCAGGCCGTGAAGAACATCAGTTCCGAAATGATGAACAGGATGAAGCCGTATTGCAGGCCGATCCGCACCACGGGGGTGTGATCGCCCGCCTGGCTTTCGCGGACCACGTCGGCCCACCAGCTGTACATCACATACAGCACGCCGACGAAGCCGATCAGGAACAGCCAGGGGCCGTTGACCGGGATGAACAGCAGTTGCACATCGCCCGAATGCATCCAGCCGACCGCGCCATACAGCATCAGGAAGGCCGAGACGGCGGCGACGAAGGGCCAGATCGACGGCGGAAGGATGTGGTAATCGTGGTTCTTTGCGTGCGCCATGAGCTGTCCCCGTCGGCTCCTCTTGGTTCAGTTGACGTTACCGGCCGGGGCCGCGTCAAGCGCGGCCTGCTTCGGCTGGGTGCGGTGGAAGGTATAGGACAGGGTGATGTCCCTGACCCAGCCTGCGTCGCGGTCCGTGACCAGGTCGGGATCGACGAAGAAGCTGACCGGCATCTCGATCCGCTCGCCCGGCTGGAGAGTCTGTTCCGTGAAGCAGAAGCATTCGATCTTGTCGAAATAATATCCCGACACTTCGGGCGCGACGTTATAGCTGGCCGTGCCGGTGACGGCCACGTCGGAATTGTTCACCGCCTCATAGAAGGCCAAGCCGGGTTCGCCGATCTTCAGCTGCATGCTGGTCTGCATCGGCCGGAAGGTCCAGTCCAGGTTCTTGTCGACATTGGCGTCGAAACGGATCCGGACGACCTCGTCCAGCACCTGGTCGGGCGCGGATTGCGCGACCTGCGTGGTGCCGGCGAAGCCGGTAACGCGGCAGAACCAGTCATAGAACGGCACGGCGGCCCAGGCCAGCGCGCCCATCGTCACCACGATGCCCACCAGGACGGTGACGGTCCGGGTTTCCGGCGACATGCGCCGGGTCATTCCGCAGGCTCCTCGGGCGGCAGGACGGACACGCGGGGCTGGTGGTCGAACGCCTCCATCATGTCGCCCTGCTGGACCTTCACCACCGTCAGACCGAAGACAAGCGCGACAAAAGCCAGCAGCACCAGCCCCAGCCCGACATTGCGCGACCGGCGGCGGACGTGGATTTCGTGTTCGGCGTGCAGCGGCATCACCAGCCCCCCATTGCGTTCTGAACCAACAGCGCGACGAAATGCAGGAACAGGTAATAAAGCGACAGCTTGAAGACCCGCTTTTCGACCGCATAGTCGTCGGCGATCGCCGCATCCTCGGACCGGCGCAGGATCCGCCAGCCGCCATGGATGAACAGCGCATTCAGCACGACCGAGGCCGCCAGATAGATCGGCCCCCCGATCTGGGTCAGCCCCAGCCAGATCGCGAAGGACGCCAGCACCAGCGTATAGGCGAAGATGTGGCGGCGGGTCACGGCGCGGCCATGCGTCACCGTCAGCATCGGCACCTTCGCCTCGTGGTAATCGGACTTCATGAACAGCGCCAGCGCCCAGAAATGCGGCGGCGTCCAGAAGAAGATCAGCGCGAACATCAGCAGCGATTCGATGCTGATCCCGCCCGTCGCGCAGGCCCAGCCGATCATCGGCGGGAACGCGCCCGCCGCGCCGCCGATGACGATGTTCTGCGGCGTCCAGCGTTTCAGCCAGATCGTATAGACCACGGCATAGAAGAAGATCGTGAAGGCCAGGAAGCCCGCCGCGAACCAGTTCGCCGCCAGCCCCAGCATCATCACCGCGAACCCGGCCAGGATCAGGCCCAGCGACAGCGCCGCGCCGCCCTCGATCCGGCCGGCGGGGATCGGCCGGTTCTGCGTGCGCCGCATCACCGCGTCGATATCCGCGTCGTACCACATGTTCAGCGCGCCCGAGGCGCCGCCGCCAAGTGCGATGAACAGGACCGAACAGAAGGCCACGAAGGGATGCAGATCGACCGGCGCCACCCACAGCCCCACGAAGGCGGTGAAGACGACCAGCGACATCACCCGCGGCTTGAGCAGCGCGACGAAATCGCGGAACTCGGCCTCGGGGGCGCCTTCATAGGTGTTGATATCGGTCATCTTTCCTTCGGCCTGGCTTTGTCGCTGGTCGGTCCGCCGCTCAGTCGGCCCCGGCCAGCGTCACGGTGTCGGCGGAAGCGGCCGAGGCGGTTTCCGCGGTCCCTTCCAGGGTGCCGCCCTGTTCGGCGACCCAGGCGGCATAGGTTTCGGGGCTGACCGCCTTCACGACGATCGGCATATAGGCGTGGTTGATGCCGCACAGCTCGCTGCACTGGCCGAAATAGACGCCCTCCTGTTCGACGTTGAACCAGGCCTGGGCGATCCGGCCCGGAACCGCGTCCTGCTTCACCGCGAAGGCCGGGATCGTCCAGCTGTGGATCACGTCGTTCGCGGTCACTTGCAGCAGCACGGTCTGGCCCACCGGCACGACCACGGCGGTATCGGTCGCCAGCAGGTATTCGTCCTCGCTATAGCCGTAATCCGCGAGTTCTTCCTTGGTCAGCATGATCGAGTCGAAGCTGATGCCGTTTTCGGGATATTCATAGGACCAGTACCACTGGTTGCCGATGGCCTTGATCACCACGTCGGGATCGGCGGGCATTTCCTGGCTGCGGAACAGCGCGGGCAGCGAAAAGGCCCCGATGGCGACCAGGATCAGCACCGGCACCAGCGTCCAGGCGATTTCCAGCGGTGTGTTGTGGGTGAATTTCGCCGGGACCGGGTTCGCCCGGCTGTTGAAGCGCAGGATCGCGAACAGCAGCAGCGCGCAGACCACCAGCGTCACGACCGAAATGATGATCAGCACGAAATGATCCAGCCATTGCTGGTCATGGGCCAGTTCGGTCGCGGCGGGCTGGAAATTCACGCCCCGCGCATGGGGCTTGCCGATCACCGGCAGATCCCCCAGCACATCCTGCGCCCAAGCCGCGTTGGCTACCATCCCCGCTGCCGCCAGCCCGGAAGCTGCCGCGACTGCACGGCGAATCATCGCTATTGCCATCATTCCATCCCGTTATCCTGGCGCGGCCGCGCGACCGCAGGGGTGCCCCAAGACCGCCCCTTTTCCTTTAACACTGACCGTTCTATGACCATATCTCGTCCCTACGGGCAAGTGATACATAAGCCTGCCTTCACAAAATCCACGGGCCGGGACAGTCCCCCAGGCCAGTTCGCAGCCTTGTTTCGCCGAGAGAAAGACGACGCCCCGCCATGAGCAGCACCCCCTTCGACCCCTTCGCCACCGATCTGGACCGCGACCGCGCGCTGGCGATCCTGCGCGACGCCACGGCGGGGGCCGAGGACGGAGAGCTGTTCCTGGAACATTCCGTATCGGAAACGCTGGTCTTCGACGACGGGCGGCTGCGCAATTCCGGCTATACCGCCGAACAGGGTTTTGGATTGCGCGCCGTCCGGGGCGAGGTGACGGGCTATGCCCATTCGACCGAGATTTCGGAACCCGCCCTGCGCCGCGCCGCCGAAACGGCCCGCCTGGCGGTGGGCCAGGGCGGCGGCGTGATGGCGCCCGCCGCGCCGATGCAGGTCCAGCCGATGTACATGGCCGCCGACCCGGCCGAGGGCATCGCCTTCGCCACCCGGATCGAGCTTCTGCGCCGCATCGACGATTACGCCCGGTCCCGCGATCCGCGCGTGGTGCAGGTCACGGTGTCGCTGGCCTCCTCGTTGCAGCAGGTGGCAATCCTGCGCCCCGAAGGCGGGCTTGTCACCGACATCCGCCCGATGGCGCGGCTGAACGTCAGCGTGATCGTGGAAAACAACGACCGCCGCGAATCCGGCGGCCATGGCGGCGGCGGGCGGGTGTCGCTGGCCGGCCTGATGGATCCGGCGAACTGGCAGCCCGCCGTGGACGAGGCGCTACGCATCGCCCTGGTCAACCTGCGCTCAGTCCCCGCCCCGGCTGGCGTGATGGACGTGGTGCTCGGCCCCGGCTGGCCCGGCATCCTGCTGCACGAGGCCGTGGGCCACGGGCTGGAAGGCGATTTCAACCGCAAGAAGGCATCGGCCTTTGCCGGGCTGATGGGAAGCCGGGTCGCGGCGCCCGGCGTCACGGTCGTGGACGACGGCACCATCCCCGACCGGCGCGGCAGCATCGGCGTCGACGACGAAGGCATGCCCCCGGCCCGTAACGTGCTGATCGAGGACGGGATTCTGGTGGGTTTCATGCAGGACCGCCAGAACGCGCGCCTGATGGGGGTGGAACCGACCGGCAACGGGCGGCGGCAGGGCTTTGCCCATGCGCCGATGCCGCGGATGACCAACACCTACATGCCCAGCGGCGATGCTGATCCGGCGGCGATCCTGGCGGATCTGCGCGACGGCATCTATGCCGTGGGCTTCGGCGGCGGACAGGTGGACATCACCAACGGCAAGTTCGTGTTCTCCTGCACCGAGGCGTATCGCGTGAAGAACGGGGTGGTGGGCGACCCGATCCGGGGCGCGACACTGATCGGCGACGGGGCCACGGCGCTGAAGCAGATACGCGCCATCGGCAACAACATGGCCCTGGATCCCGGCATCGGCAATTGCGGCAAGCAGGGCCAGTGGGTGCCGGTCGGCGTCGGCCAGCCGACGCTGCTGATCGGCGGGCTGACGGTCGGCGGCTCGGCGGCATAAGGGATCGCTAACCAGTTGTTAACGCCTTGCCGGTAAGGATGATTCCCGGACAAGGCGGGGGCAGCATGGATACCGGGCATCTTCCTTTCACACGGCCAGGCACGCAGGACGATGACCTGACGGTGCTGCGCCTGATCCGGTCACGCCGCGTCGGACCCGCGACCTATCACCGGCTGATCGCCGAACATGGCAGCGCGCGGGCGGCGCTTGACGCCCTGCCCGCCATCGCGGCGGCGGCGGGCATCTCGGATTACGAATCCTGCCCCGAAGGCGTGGCAGCGGCGGAACTGGCGGCGGGCCGCAAGGCGGGCGCCCGGCTGATCCGCTGCGATTCGCCGCTCTATCCCGCCGCGCTGCGCGAGATCGACGGGGCGCCGCCGATCCTGTGGGTGCGTGGCGATCCGGCCTGGCTGGCGAAGAACCCGGTGGCGGTCATCGGCGCGCGCAACGCATCCTCGCTGGGGCTGCGCATGGCGCGCGGCATGGCGGCGGGCCTGGGCGAGGCTGGGCATACCGTCGTCGCGGGCCTGGCGCGCGGCATCGACACCGCCGCCCATAACGCCGCCCTGCCGACCGGCACCGTCGCGGTGATGGCGGGGGGCGTCGATGTGATCTATCCCGCCGAAAACCTCGTCCTGGCCGCCCAGATCGCCGAAAAGGGCGTGCTGGTCTCGGAACAGCCCCCCGGCACCGAACCGCAGGCCCGGCATTTCCCGACCCGCAACCGCATCGTCTCGGGCCTGTCCCTGGCCGTGGTGGTGATCGAGGCCGCGCATCGCTCGGGCACCCTGATCACCGCGAAGAACGCCCTGGACCAGGGCCGAGAGGTGATGGCGGTCCCCGGCCATCCGATGGATGCGCGCGCGGGCGGCTGCAACCAGTTGATCCGCGACGGCGCGCTCTTGGTCAGGAATTCGGCGGATGTCTGCGCCGCGCTTGGCCGCGAGGCCGAGGCCGTGGCGATGACCGAGGCACCCGTTGTTTCCGCCCCCGCCCCCTGTCGGGAACCCGTGGAACCCGGAGAGCTGGAGGCGCGGATCCTGTCGCGGCTTGGCCCCTCGCCCTCGGATGAGAATGATGTGATCCGCGACCTGGGCCTGCCTGCCGCCGCGGCAAATGCGGCGATCCTGTCGCTGGAATTGCAGGGGCGGCTGCTGCGGGTGCCGGGCGGGCGGCTGGCGCTTGGCTGAGGGCGCCGCACGGGACGGTTGATTGCGCCCGGTTGACACCGGCAGGCGCCCGACCCATGTTCCCGGCCCATCGCATATGCGCCTTGAGGTAAGAATGCCCGTTGTCGTCGTGGAATCTCCGGCCAAGGCCAAGACCATCGAGAAATATCTGGGCGGCAACTATCGCGTGCTTGCCAGCTTCGGCCATGTCCGCGACCTGCCGCCCAAGGACGGCAGCGTCGATCCCGCCGACGATTTCGCCATGAAATGGGAGGTCGCGGCCGACAGCAAGAAGCACATCAAGGCGATCAAGGACGCGCTGAAGGACGATCAGACCCTGATCCTGGCGACCGACCCCGACCGCGAGGGCGAGGCGATTTCCTGGCACCTGCTGGAGGCGCTGTCCCCCGCCCTGAAGAAGGGCGCCGAGGTCAACCGCGTCACCTTCAACGCCATCACCAAGGCCGCCGTGACCGAGGCGATGGCCCGTCCCCGCCAGATCGACCAGCCGCTGGTCGATGCCTATCTGGCGCGGCGCGCGCTGGATTACCTGGTGGGCTTCAACCTGTCGCCGGTGCTGTGGCGCAAGCTGCCCGGGGCGAAATCTGCGGGCCGGGTGCAATCGGTCTGCCTGCGCCTGATCGTCGACCGGGAAATGGAGATCGAGGCCTTCAAGGCCCGCGAATACTGGTCCGTCCATGCCCGTCTGGCGACGCCCGAAGGCGCGGAATACGACGCGACGCTGGTCTCGCTGGCGGGCGCGAAGCTGGACCGGTTCGACCTGCCCGACGCGGAAAAGGCCGCGATGGCCGTCAGCGCCGTCGCCAGCCGGGACTTGCGCGTGACCAGCGTCGCGGCCAGGCCCGCGACGCGGAACCCCTGGCCGCCCTTCATGACCTCGACCCTGCAACAAGAGGCCAGCCGCAAGCTGGGCATGGGCGCCAAGGCCTGCATGTCGGCGGCGCAGCGCCTGTATGAGGCGGGGCTGATCACCTATATGCGGACCGACGGCATCGACATGGCGCCCGAGGCGGTCCATGCCGCGCGCGACGCCATCAAGGCCAAGTTCGGCGACAGATACGTCCCATCCAGCCCGCGCATGTACAAGAACAAGGCCAAGAACGCCCAGGAAGCCCACGAATGTATCCGCCCCACCGACATGATGCTGTCGCCCGACAGGCTGAACGTCAGCGCGGACGATCAGCGCAAACTGTATGACCTGATCTGGAAGCGCACCATTGCCAGCCAGATGGAAGCCGCCCGGATGGAACGCACCACGGTCGAGATCGCCAGCCCCGACAATCAGGTCGGGCTGCGCGCCACCGGCCAGGTGGTGCTGTTCGACGGCTTCCTGCGCGTCTACGACCAGGGCCGCGACGACGACGAGGGCGAGGACAGCGCCCGCCTGCCCGCGATCCGGGAAGGCGAGGCCGCGACGCTGGTGCGTGACGCTTTCCTGTCCGATTATGAAAAGGCATCGTCCTCGGAGGATGCGCTGATCGACACGGCCGCGGCCGGGCAGCTTACGGCAGAAGGCTTCATTGCCGATGAAACCGCCGCCGTCGCCGCGCGCCAGCATTTCACCCAGCCGCCGCCCCGCTATACCGAGGCGACGCTGGTCAAGCGGATGGAGGAACTGGGCATCGGCCGCCCGTCCACCTATGCCAGCATCGTCACCACGATCCAGGACCGCGATTATGTCCGCAAGGACAAGAACCGGCTGATCCCCGAGGACAAGGGCCGGCTGGTCACGATCTTCCTGACGAAATACTTCCCGCGCTATGTCAGCTATGACTTCACGGCCGATCTGGAAAACGAATTGGACGAGATCAGCGCGGGCGACCTGATGTGGCGCGAGGTTCTGGGGCGCTTCTGGAAAGATTTTTCAAAGGCGCTGGAAGGCACCTCGGAACTGCGCATCACCGAGGTTCTGGGCGCCATCGACGACGCGCTGGCCCCGCATCTGTATCCGCCGCGCGCCGATGGCGGCGATCCGCGCGAATGCCCGCTGTGCCACAAGGGCCGGCTGAACCTGAAGACGGCGCGGTCGGGCGGGGCCTTCATCGGCTGCTCGAACTATCCCGAATGCCGCTATACGCGCCCGATCTCGGCCCTCGATGGCGAGGCGGCGGTGGGCGACCGCATCCTGGGCGAGGATGACGGCGATCCGATCAGCCTGAAGACCGGGCGCTTCGGCCCCTATGTCCAGCGGGGCGAGGCGACCGAGGACAATCCCAAGCCCGCCCGCGCCTCGATCCCCAAGGGCTGGGATCCGGCGACGCTGGATCTGGACCGCGCCGTGCAACTGCTGTCGCTGCCGCGCCCGGTCGGCCCGCATCCCGAGGATGGAGAATTGATCGAGGCCGGGATCGGCCGCTTCGGTCCCTATGTGAAGCACGGGACGAAATACGCCAACCTGCCGGATGTCGAGGAGGTCTTCACCCTCGGCATGAACCGCGCCGTCGAGGTGCTGGCCGCCAAGCAGACCCGTGGCCGTGCGGCGGCCGCCGCGCCCCTGCGCGACCTGGGCGAACACCCGGATGGCGGCGCGATCCAGGTGATGAACGGCCGCTATGGTCCCTATGTGAAATGGGACAAGGTGAACGCCACCCTGCCCCGCGATGTCGCGCCCGAGGATCTGACCGTCGGGCAGGCGCTGGAGCTGATCGCGGCGAAGGCTGCGAAATCGCCCGCGAAGAAGAAGGCCGCGCCCAGGGCCAAGGCGGCGACAAAGCCCGCGGCCAAGAAGGCGACCGCGAAAAAGGCCGCGCCGAAGAAACCGGCGAAGAAAGCGGCGGAATAGCGAAGGTCCGGCGGCGGCGGGCCATACCGACGGTTCGTCAGATCCCAGCGGCGATGCCCGCGGCCTCGGCCAGGAAGCGGCTGCGGACGCCCTCGGCATGGGGGTTGTCGCGCAGGATCGTCGCCAGCAGTTCCGGCGAATCGTCCTGCACCATCGCGGCGGCCTGAACCAGCAGGGCGAAGCTGCGCGTGGCCATCCTCTGCGGCAGCGGCCCCAGCCGCGACAGGCTGCGCGCGATCAGATGCGTCAGCCCCTGGACCACCGCCATGTCGCGGTCGTGCTGGTCGGGCGTGGTCCGGATCACTTCCAGCCCCTGGGCGCGCAGGAAGGCCGCGATCCGCCGATGCGCCCTGCCCCGCAGCGGGCACCAGGCGATGCGGTGGCCCGCCACGCCCTCGGCGGCGCTGGCCGGGCCGAACAGGGGATGGCTGGCGATGACCTGCACATGCCCCGGCAGCAGATCCAGCATCAGCCGCGCCGGTTCGACCTTGACCGAGGCCACGTCGATCACCACCGTCCCCGGCCGCAGATGCGGGGCGATGGCGCGCAGCACCCCGGCCATCCGCGACAGAGGCGCCGCCAGCACGACGATATCGGCAAGCGCCGCCTGCGCCGCGTCAACCTGCGGCAGGTCGTTCGCCCGGACCTGCGGATCGCAGACCGTCAGCGCCAGATGCGGGCGCAAGTGGCGGGCGATCAGTTGGCCGAAGGCGCCGAGGCCGATGATGGACAGGGTTTCGGGAGGCGGGGACACGGGACGGGGTGACATGGGACGGACCTTTCGGCTTGCGCAAAGGTCGTTGTCCTGTCGCCGTCAACCGCACCCTCGCGCGGTTGACATGATGCTGCCCCCGCTATGTCAGCGGGCGGTAATAGGTCGTGAAGGCGGCAGCATGTTTCATGCCGCCCTGATGGCGCGGCGTTCCGGCAAAGTCAACCATGCCGCGCCGCCGCATTGACTTGGCGCCGGACGCGGGCGACAAATCGGCTGCGGTCATTCTGGGGAGGGACGATGAAAAAGGTTTACGCCACGGCGGGCGAGGCGCTGGACGGGCTGTTGCATGACGGCATGTTCATTGCCGCCGGAGGGTTCGGGCTGTGCGGCATCCCCGAACTGCTGATCGCCGCGATCCGCGACGCGGGCACCAAGGATATGACGGTGGCCTCGAACAATTGCGGCGTCGACGATTTCGGCCTGGGGATCCTGCTGAAAACCCGGCAGATCAAGAAGATGATCAGCTCCTATGTCGGCGAGAACGCCGAGTTCATGCGCCAGTATCTGTCGGGCGAGCTGGAGCTGGAATTCAACCCCCAGGGCACGCTGGCCGAACGGATGCGGGCGGGCGGTTGCGGCATTCCCGGCTTCTATACCAGAACCGGCGTCGGCACGGTCATCGCCGAGGGGAAAGAGGTCAAGAATTTCGACGGCCAGGATTACATCCTGGAGCGCGGCATCGTCGCCGACCTGTCCATCGTGAAGGCCTGGAAGGCCGACGACACCGGCAACCTGGTGTTCCGCAAGACCGCCCGCAACTTCAACCCGCCCGCCGCGATGTGCGGCCGCGTCTGCGTGGCCGAGGTCGAGGAAATCGTCCCGCGCGGGTCGCTGGATCCCGACCTGATCCACCTGCCCGGCATCTATGTGCACCGGATCGTGCAGGGACCGCACGAGAAACGCATTGAACAGCGCACGGTTCGCAAGCGGGAGGACGCATGATGGCCCAGGACGTGAAGGGTTGGGACCGCAACCAGATGGCCGCGCGGGCGGCGCAGGAACTGGAAGACGGCTGGTATGTGAACCTGGGGATCGGCATTCCGACGCTGGTGGCGAACTATGTCGGCGACAAGGACATCACCCTGCAATCGGAAAACGGGATGCTGGGGATGGGTCCGTTCCCGTTCGAGGGCGAGGAAGACCCCGACCTGATCAACGCGGGCAAGCAGACCATCACCGAACTGTCGCGCACGTCCTATTTCGACAGCGCCACCAGCTTCGGCATGATCCGGGGCGGCAAGATCGCCGCCGCCATCCTGGGCGCGATGGAGGTGGCCGAGAACGGCGATCTGGCGAACTGGATGATCCCCGGCAAGCTGGTCAAGGGCATGGGCGGGGCCATGGATCTGGTGGCCGGCGTGGGCCGGGTGATCGTGGTCATGGACCACACCAACAAGGCGGGCGAATCCAAGGTCTTGCGCGAATGCACCCTGCCGCTGACCGGGAAGGGGGTGGTGGACCGCATCATCACCAACCTGGGCGTGCTGGATGTGGTGCCCGGCGGGCTGAAGATCGTCGAATGCGCCGAGGGCGTGACCGAGGACGAGTTGCGCGCCGCGACCGAGGCGACCATCGTCGGCTGATCTGTCGCGCATCGCGGGACTGTCGGCGGGGGGCCTTGCCCCCCGTCGCCGTTCCGGCGACTCCCCCCAGGATATTTCAGCCAAAGTGAAAGGCCAGACATGACCGCCGATCAGATCGCAGCAACCTTCACCCGCGCCGATGGGACGTTCCTCTGCGCCCGCTGGGGGCGGCCGGTGGCGCCGGTGATCTTCGGGCTGGCCGACGAAAGCCTGGACGTCTTTCGCGGCGCGATCCGGGCGGGCTTTGCCCATGCGCGCCATCCGCTGGCCGAGACCGACCCCGAGATGGGCGCGAACCTGATGCTGTTCTTCGTCCGCGACTGGGCCGAGATGGCGAATATTCCCGACCTGGACCGGCTGACCGATGCACCCGGCCTTCCCGGCCGGCTGGCCCGCGCGGATGCCGATCAATACCGCATGTTCCGGTTCGACGCGGATGGCGGCATCCGCGCCTGCATGACGTTCCTGCGCATGTCGGGCGCGCTGGCCGACAGCCATCCGGGACAACTGGCCGAGGCGGTCTTCATGCGCTGCGCGCTGACCTTCGCGCAGGATATCGCGCCCTCGCCCCCGATGGCCGCGCTGATCCGGGCGGCCTATGACCCGGTGCTGCCGGTCGCGGCGACGGATCCGGCCCATGCGCTGCGGCTGGCGGCGCGGATGGAGCGCGCGTGATGCACAGCCTGCCCGTCCGCGTCTATTACGAGGATACCGACCTTGCCGGGATCGTCTATTACGCCAACTATCTGAAATTCATCGAACGCGGCCGGTCGGAATGGCTGCGCGCGCTTGGCGTCGATCAGGTTGCGCTGAAGGAAGGCGGGCGCGTCTTCGCCGTCCGCCGGATCGAGGCCGACTATCTGCGCCCCGCCCGCTTTGACGACCTGCTGACGGTGGAAACCACGCTGGCCCAGGCGACCGCCGCGCGGATCGTCATGGACCAGGCTGTCCGGCGCGGCGATGCGGTGCTGTTCACGGCGCGCGTCACGCTGGCCTGCCTGGACGCGGCCGGTCGGCCGGTCCGGCTTCCGGCATCGCTGGCCCGGCGGCTGGCAACCCCTTCGGGCAATGATGAAAAGTGACGGCATTGTGTTGCGGCAAGGGGCTGCAACCTTTGCTAGGAAGGCGCTAGAAGGCCCGCAAACCGACCGGCACGCCGGCCGGGTCCGCGATGGATCACGACGAAAAGGCAGTGAAGATGGAACCGATCCAGGCCGCGCAGGCCCTTGATTTCTCGCTGATGGCGCTGTTCCTGCGCGCCTCGCTGACGGTGCAGGCGGTGATGGTGCTGCTGATCATCGCCTCGGTCTGGTCCTGGGCGATCATCATCCAGAAGTTTCTGGTTTTCGCCCATGCCCGCAGGGAGGCCGCGCGTTTCGACCGCGCCTTCTGGTCGGGCGAGCCGCTGGACGACCTGTATGACCGGCTGGGCGACCGCCCCTCGGGCGCGTCGGAACGGATCTTCGCGGCGGGCATGACCGAATGGCGCCGCAGCCACCGCGATGACGGCGCGCTGATCCCCGGCGGCCCGGCCCGCATCGACCGCGCCATGAACGTCGCCATCCAGCGCGAGGAAGCGCGGCTGTTCCGGGGCCTGTCCTTCCTGGCCACCGTCGGATCCACCGCGCCCTTCATCGGCCTGTTCGGCACCGTCTGGGGGATCAAGACCGCCTTCGAAGGCATCGCCATGTCCCAGGACACCAGCCTTGCCGTGGTCGCCCCCGGCATCGCCGAGGCGCTGCTGGCGACCGCGCTCGGCCTGCTGGCCGCGATCCCGGCGGTGGTCTTCTACAACAAGCTGTCGGGCGACGCGGAACGGGTGACCGGCAACTGGGAGGCCTTCGCCGACGAATTCTCGACCCTGCTGTCGCGCCAGATGGACGAGGCCTGAGCATGTCAACCGCTGTCGTCAAGCGGGTCAGCCGCAAGGGCCGGGGTCGCCGCCGCAACGCGCCGATGTCGGAGATCAACGTCACCCCCTTCGTGGACGTGATGCTGGTGCTGCTGGTGATCTTCATGGTCGCGGCGCCGCTGATGACGGCGGGCGTGCCGCTGAACCTGCCGCAGACCGCCGCCACCGCCGTGCCGACCGAACCCGAGGAGCCGCTGGTCATCTCGATTCCCGCCGATGGCGACGTGACGCTGATGGATGCGCCGGTGGCGCAGGACCAGATCGTCACCCGGCTGCGCGAAATCCTGGCCACGCGCGAAAGCCAGCGGGTGTTCCTGCGGGCCGACGGGACGATCCCCTATGCCCGCGTCGTCCAGGTGATGGGCGCACTGAACGCGGCGGGCCTGTCCGACATCGTGCTGGTCACGGATACCGGCGGGCCGAGGATGGACGGCTGAGGCGATGGACGAACGCGACGGGCGCATCGGCTGGTGGGTTTCAGGATCGGCGCATGGGGCGCTGATCCTGTGGGCGATCCTGGGCGGGGTGTTCTTCCGCCCGCAGCCCTCGACACCGCTGCGCACGACCGAGGTCGCCACCATGAGCGGGGCCGAGTTCGAGGCGCTTGCCGCCGCATCGCGCGGGGCCGGTCCGGTGGGGCGCGACGCCACGGCGGTGGCGACGATGCCCGCCCCCGCGGATGCCGACGCCGCGGCCCAGGCCCCCGCCGCCGCCAGCCGGCCCGATGCGCAGGAGGCCGCGCAGGATCTGGCCCAGCCCGACCGGCCCGAGGCGCGGCCCGACCTGTCCGATTTCGCCCGCCCCGATCCGGTCGCGGTCGCCACCGATCTGGGCGCCCCGGCGCAAAACCAGACGGCAGCGGACGCGGTCCCGGCGGCTCCGCAGCCCGAGACCCCGCCCGATGCCGCGCCCGCCGCGCAGCCGGTGGCGCCCCGGTCGGAACTGGCTCTGGATCGTTCGGCCCTGCCCCGGCTGCGGCCCGAAGGTCTGGTCGAGCAGCGCAATGCCCGCCTTGCCCGGCAGGAGGCCGAACGCCAGGCCGCGGCCGAGGCCGCCCGCGCGGAAGCCGAAGCCGCCGCAGCGGCCGCCGAGGAACGCCGCCTGACCGCCGAGCGGGAAGCGGCCGAGGAAGCGCGCCGGGCCGAGCGCGCCGCCGCCGAGGAGGCAGAGCGGCAGGCCCAGGCGGAAGCCGAGGCCGAGGCCGAACGGCAGGCTGCCGAGGAACGGCGCCAGGCGGCGGAACGCCGAGAGGCCGCCGAACGCGAGGCCCGCGAACAGCGCGAAGCCGAGGCCGCGCGCGCCGAGGAAGACCGCCGTGCAGCAGAGGCCGAGCGTGCCGCCGAGGAACGTCGCGCGGCGGCCGAGCGTCGGGAGGCCGAGGAACGCCGGGCGGCAGAGGCCGCCGAGGCGGAACGGCGCGAAGCCGAGGCCCGCGAGGCCGCAGCCGAACGCGAAGCCGAGGAACGCCGCGCCGCCGCCGAACGGGAGGCCGCCGAACGCGCCGAGGCCGAGCGGCGTGCCGAGGAAGAACGCCGCGCCGCCGCCGAACGAGAGGCCGCCGAACGCGCCGAAGCCGACCGCCAGGCCGAGGCCGCGCGCCAGCAGGCGCTGGAGGACGCGCTGCGCGAGGCGCAGGACGGCAATGCCGGGGCCGAGGGCACGGATACCGCCTCGACCGGGGACGCGGCGGGCGGCAACAGCCAGATGATCGACGGCGGGTCGGGCGCCTCGGCCGCGCAGGATCCGCTGGCGGCGGCTTTGGCCGGGGCGATGTCGGGCGGCGGCGCCACGGACAGCCCGTCCGGCGGGGCGGCGGGTGTCGAGCCGATGCAGCTTGCCCCCTCGGCCATCCGCCCGGCTCCGCTGGACGGCGGCATCGACATGTCCAGCCTGTCGCAGGCCCAGCCGCTGTCGCTGGCCGAAAAGGACGCCTTCCGCGCGGCGCTGCGCCAATGCTGGAACGAAGGCGCGCTGTCGGTCGAGGCGCGGCGGATGTCGGTCTCGGTCGCGTTCAGCATGACCGCCGACGGCAGGCCGATCGCGGCCAGCCTGCGCATGGCGGGTTACCGGGGCGGGCCGGAATCGGGGGCCGACCACGCCTTCCAGGTCGCCCGGCGCGCGATCATGATGTGCGGGGGCGCGGGTTTCCCGCTGCCCTTCGACAAATACAGCCGCTGGCGCGATGTCGTGGTCGAGTTTCGCCCCGACGGTATCGGATTTGACTGAGGCCGGTTTCCCGGTCCCGTCGCAAGGATGATGAGGATATGATGCTTCGGACGCTGACCCTGACCCTGTCGATGGCCCTTGCCGCCGCATCGGCCGCCCTGCCCGCCCTGGCGCAGGACGGCCCCCTGAGGATCGAGATCACCGACGGCGTGACCGAACCGATGGCCATCGCCATTCCCGCCTTCCACGGCGACGCCGCCGTGGCCCAGCGGATCCGCGACGTGGTGGCCGCCGACCTGACCGGCACCGGGCTGTTCCGCGAAATCCCCCGCGACGCCCAGGTCGCCCGCCCCGGCAGCTTCGGCGAGGCCATCGCCTATGAGGACTGGCGCTCCGTCAGCGCCCAGGCTCTCGTATCCGCCGAGGTCACGCAATCGGGCGAGGCGATCAGCGTCAAGTTCCGGCTGTTCGACGTCTATGCGGGCCAGGCCCAGGGCGACGGGATGCAGTTCGACGCCCGCGCCGGTGACTGGCGGCGCGCGGCGCACAAGATCGCCGACCAGATCTATGCCCGGCTGACCGGCGAACAGCCCTATTTCGACAGCCGGGTGGCCTTCGTGCAGGAAACCGGTCCCAAGGATGCGCGGATCAAGCGGATCGGGGTAATGGATTATGACGGCCAGAACATCCTGTGGATGACCGACAGTTCCTCGCTGGTGCTGGCGCCGCAGTTTTCCCGCGACGGGCGGCGGCTGGTCTATACCAGCTTCGACAGCGGCTTCCCGCAGATCCGGGTGATGGAGGTGGCGACCGTCACCTCCCGCGCGCTGACGCAGGACGCCGACAGCATGGCGTTCTCGCCCCGCTTCAGCCCGGACGGGCGCTGGATCGCCTATTCCCGCGAACAGGGCGGCAATACCGACATCTGGCTGATGGACGCGGCATCCGGGGCGCAGCGCCCGCTGGTGCAGTCGCCCGCCATCGACACCGCGCCCAGCTTCAGCCCGGACGGGCAGCGGATCGTGTTCGAATCCGACCGGTCCGGCAATCCGCAGCTGTATGTCGTGGGCGTCGGCGGGGGCGAGCCGACCCGGATCAGCTTCGGCGACGGGCGCTTCGGGTCGCCCGCCTGGTCGCCCAAGGGCGATCTGATCGCCTTCACCAAGCAGGTGGGCGAACGGTTCCACATCGCCACGATGCGCGTCGACGGATCGGGCGAAAAGACCCTGACCGAATCTTTCCTTGACGAGTCCCCCACCTGGGCACCCAATGGCCGCGTGGTGATGTTCACGCGGGTCGCGCCGGGCGGGAATGGCCAGCCGCGCCTGCATTCCGTGGACATCACCGGGCGCAATATGCGACCGCTGAGCCTTGACTTTGCCGCCTCGGATCCCTCTTGGGGTCCATTGATGCCCTGAAGCCCGCACCGGAACACCGACCGGAAGGATGACCCGATGATCGCCTGGAAAAAGCCTGTCGCCGCCGCCCTGCTGCTGGCCCTTGCCGCCTGCGCGCAACCCGCGCCGCCGGTCACGCAGACCGTGGTCGACCCCTATGCCAACGCCGCGGGCGGGGCGCTGTATCAGGGTCAGTTGGCCGGCGGCACCCTGGGGGCCGAGGCGACGGCGGAATATTTCAACAATACCATCGGCAACACGGTCCTGTTCGCGGCCAACCAGACGGCGCTGACCGGCGACGCCCGCGCGATCCTGGCGCGCCAGGCCGAATGGCTGAACCGGCACACCAACTTCACCGCCGTGGTTCAGGGCCATGCCGAAGAAACGGGCACCCGCGAATACAACCTGGCGCTTGGCGCGCGCCGCGCCAGCGCGGTCCAGGAATACCTCATCGCCCAGGGCGTCGCGTCGGACCGCCTGCGCACGCTGAGCTTTGGCAAGGAACGCCCGCGCGAGGTCTGCTCGGACGAGGCCTGCTATGCCAACAACCGCCGCGCCGTGACCGTGGTCAGCGCCACGGGGGCGGGATCGTGACCCTGCGCGCCATTGCCGCAGCCGTCCTGGCCGTGACGGTGGCGCTGCCTGCGCTGGCGGACGAACCCCGGCTTGCCGATCTGCGGGCGGAATTGTCCGAGATTCGCGGCCAGTTGCAGTCCCTGCGCTCGGAACTGGTCGCCTCGGGCGCGGCGGGGTTCCAGGCGGCGGGCGGGGATGCCGCCATCGACCGCATGAACGCGATGGAGCAGCGGCTGGCGCGGCTGACCGACCGGACCGAGCAGTTGGGAAACCGCATCGACCGGATCGTCGCCGACAGCAACCGCCGTATCGCCGACATGGAATTCCGCCTGTGCGAGATGGACGAGACCTGCGACCTGTCCGCCCTGACCACCCCCGATCCCGGCCGCGTGGCGACCGTGCCCCTGCCTCCGCCGCCCCCCCAGCAGGGCGGCGGCAAGCCTGCCTCCGCAGGCGAGCAGGCTGATTTCGACGCCGCACGGCAGGTCATGGCCAGCGGCGATTTCCGCCGCGCGGCGGAAATGTTCGGCACCGTGGCCGAAACCCATGCCGGGGGCGCGCTGACGGCCGAGGCACTGTTCCTGCGCGGCGCCGCCCTGGACAGCGCGGGCGACGCCAAGGGCGCGGCGGCAGCCTGGCTGGAGGGGTTCTCGGCCGATCCCGACGGTCCGCGCGCCGCCGAAAGCCTGCTGGGCATCGCCCGCGTCATCGAGGCCGAGGGGGACGCCACGGCGGCCTGCCTTTACCTGGCCGAGATCCCCGCCCGCTTTCCCGGATCCCCCTTCGCCGCCGAGGCGGAAACCCGGATGAGCCGCCTTGCCTGCGGCAGCAACGACCTGGAACCTCTGCCCGGCGATGCCGCCCAGGCCGACCTGGCCGAAGGCGAAGGGCAATAGCGCATCCATGTCCCTGCCGCCCGCCGATCCAGCCTTTCGCGTCCATGCAGCCCTGGACCGGCTGGCGGGCGACCTGCCCGCCATCGGCATCGCCGTGTCGGGCGGCGGCGATTCGATCGCCCTGATGCACATGATGGCCGAATGGGGTCGCGGCCGCAGGATCATGGTCGCCACCGTGGATCACGGCCTGCGCCCGGAAAGCACGGCCGAGGCGCGCCAGGTCGGCCGCGCCGCCCGCGCGCTTGACCTGCCCCATGCCACGCTGGTCTGGCAGCGCGGCACCGAGACCGGCAACCTGATGGCCAATGCCCGCGACGCCCGGCTGCGGCTGCTGGCCGGCTGGGCGCAGCGCAACGACCTGCCCGCCGTGGCGCTTGGCCATACGGCGGACGACCAGGCCGAAACCCTGCTGATGCGGCTGGCGCGGGGGTCGGGGATCGACGGGCTGGCCTCGATGGCGGAATGGCGCGACCGATTCGGCATCCGCTGGCTGCGCCCGATGCTGGCGGCCGGGCGGCAGCCGCTGCGCGACTGGCTGCGGGCGCGCGGCATTGGCTGGATCGACGATCCCAGCAACGAGAACGAGGATTTCGACCGCATCCGCATCCGTAAGGCGATCCAGGCGATGGGCCTGGATGTCCCCGCCCTGGCCCGCGCCGCCAACCATATCCAGGAAGCGCGGGACGCCCTGTCCCATTACGCCGCCCATGCCGCGCGCGACGCCGTGGCCCAGGACGGCAGCCTGACCCTGCCGCGCCGCGCCTATGGCGACGCCCCGCCCGAGATTCGCCGCCGCCTGATCGTCGCCGCCTGCCGCTGGATCACCGGGGCCGATTACCCGCCGCGCCGCAACACCGCCCTGCACGCGCTGAACGCCATCGCCACCGGCCACCGGGTCACGCTGGACGGCGCCCTGATCGAGCCCGAGGGCGACCGGATCCGGCTGTTCCGGGAAACCGCCGCCGCCCTGCGCGCCCCCGACGCGTGGAACGGCATCTGGGATAATCGCTGGCATGTCAGCGGCCTCAAGCCTGGCCAGCATGTCGCGGCGCTTGGGCTGGGCCAGGTCGCGCGGGTCAAATGGCGCCTGTCCTGCCTGGGCCGCGACGAGGCCGCCGCCAGCCCCGCCATCTGGGAAGGCGACCGGCTGGTGGCCGCGCCGCTGATCCGCCCGGCGGCGCCCTATGACCTGCGTCCGGTCCGGGTTGCGTCAGATTTCCACAGGCTTGTCATGGCGCATTGAACCTGCCCCGATAATCCCTATTTTCAAGCCAAACCGCTTTCCGCCGGAGGTCCGATTTGGGCAACGCACGCAACCTGGCCTTCTGGGTCGTCCTTTTCCTGATGATCCTGGCGCTGTTCAATCTGTTCAGCGACGGCGCGACGACCATGAACAGCCGGCAGATCAGCTATTCGGACTTCATCCAGCGGGTCGACAACGACCAGATCGCCGCCGTCACCATCGACGGCGAACAGTTGGCCGTCACCGGCACCGACGGCAACCAGTATTCCACGATCCGCCCGCAGGGCGAGGATATCGCCGACCGCCTGATCGCCAAAAGCGTCGATGTGAAGGTCGTGCCGCAGCAGCAGTCCGGCTTCATGTCGCTGCTGGGCGTCTGGCTGCCCTTCATCCTGCTGATCGGCGTGTGGATCTTCTTCATGAACCGGATGCAGGGCGGCGGCAAAGGCGGGGCGATGGGCTTTGGCAAGTCGCGCGCGAAACTCTTGACCGAAAAGCACGGCCGGGTGACCTTCGACGACGTGGCCGGCATCGACGAGGCCAAGGAGGAGCTTGAGGAAATCGTCGAATTCCTGCGCAACCCGCAGAAATTCAGCCGGTTGGGCGGCAAGATCCCGAAAGGCGCGCTGCTGGTCGGCCCTCCGGGCACCGGCAAGACGCTGCTGGCCCGCGCCATCGCCGGTGAGGCGGGCGTGCCCTTCTTCACCATCTCGGGGTCCGACTTCGTGGAAATGTTCGTGGGCGTCGGCGCAAGCCGGGTCCGCGACATGTTCGAACAGGCCAAGAAATCCGCCCCCTGCATCGTCTTCATCGACGAGATCGACGCGGTGGGCCGCGCGCGCGGCGTGGGCATCGGCGGCGGCAACGACGAACGCGAACAGACCCTGAACCAGCTTCTGGTCGAGATGGACGGGTTCGAGGCGAACGAGGGCATCATCATCGTCGCCGCCACCAACCGCCGCGACGTGCTGGACCCCGCCCTGCTGCGACCCGGCCGCTTCGACCGCCAGATCCATGTCCCCAATCCCGACATCAAGGGGCGCGAGAAGATCCTGTCGGTCCATGCCCGCAAGGTGCCGGTCGGTCCCGACGTGGACCTGCGAATCATCGCCCGCGGCACGCCCGGCTTTTCCGGCGCCGACCTGATGAACCTGGTGAACGAGGCCGCGCTGATGGCCGCGCGCATCGGTCGCCGTTTCGTCAGCATGGAAGATTTCGAGAATGCCAAGGACAAGGTGATGCTGGGCGTCGAACGCCGCAGCATGGTTCTGACGCCGGAACAGAAGGAAAAGACCGCCTATCACGAGGCCGGTCACGCCGTGGTTGGCCTGTCCATGCCGAAATGCGATCCGGTCTACAAGGCGACGATCATCCCGCGCGGCGGTGCCCTGGGCATGGTGGTGTCGCTGCCGGAAATGGACCGCCTGAACTTCCACAAGGACGAGGCCAAGCAGAAGCTGGCGATGACCATGGCCGGCAAGGCCGCCGAGATCATCAAGTATGGCGAGGAAGGCGTGTCGAACGGCCCCGCAGGCGACATCCAGCAGGCCAGCCAGCTGGCCCGCGCCATGGTGATGCGCTGGGGGATGTCCGACAAGGTCGGCAATATCGACTATGCCGAGGCGCATGAGGGCTATAACGGCTCGACCGGCGGCTTCTCGATCTCGGCCGCGACCAAGGAACTGATCGAGCAGGAAGTCCGCGACCTGATCGAGGAAGGCTATCAGGAAGCCCGCCGCATCCTGCTGGAAAAATCCGAGGAATTCGAGCGCATGGCCCAGGGCCTTCTGGAATACGAAACCCTGACCGGCGAGGAGATCGGCAAGATCCTGCGCGGCGAACCCTTGGGCGGCGACGACGACACGCCGGGCAGCGTGATCCCCTCGGTCACCGCGATCCCCAAGGCGGGCAAGCCCGCGCCCGGCGGCGATCCCGCCCCGGCATGACACCCGGAACCCCGGCCCTGCGCCGGGGTTTTCCTTTACGCCTTGCACCCCGATGCCGCCCGGTGCATCCCCCTGCCCAGGTGAACGGAGGGGCCGATGCAGATCGACGACATTCCAGACATGGCAACGCTGCGCGCCCATATCGACGCGCTGGACGAACAGCTTGTCGCGCTTCTGGCGCAGCGCCATGCCCTGATCGCCCGCGCCGCCCGGATCAAGGAACAGGTCGGCCTGCCCGCCCGAATCGATGACCGGGTCGAGGAAGTGGTCGCAAATGTCGGCCGCCATGCCGCATCGCGCGGGCTGGACCCCGTGCTGATCCAGACTGTCTGGCGGCAACTGATCGAAGCCGCCATCGCGCAGGAAGATCGCTATCTGAACGGAGACCGCCCGTGACCGCATCGCTGCCCATCACCGCGAAACTGATCGACGGAAAGGCTTTCGCCGCCGCCCTGCGCGCCCGCATCGCGACCCAGGTCGCGGCAATGGCCGCCCAGGGGATTACCCCCGGCCTGGCCGTCGTCCTAGTGGGCGAGGATCCGGCCAGCCAGGTCTATGTCCGGTCCAAGGGCCGCATGACGCGCGAGGTGGGGATGAACTCCTATGAACACCGCCTGCCTGCCGACACGCCCCAAGCCGACCTGCTGGCGCTGATCGACCGGCTGAACGCCGACCCGGCGGTGAACGGCATTCTGGTGCAATTGCCGCTGCCGTCCCATATGGACGAATCCGCCGTCATCAACGCCGTCGACCCGGCCAAGGACGTGGACGGGTTCCACATCCTGAATGTCGGGCTGCTGGCGACGGGGCAGAAGGCGATGGTGCCCTGCACGCCGCTGGGCTGCCTGATGCTGCTGCGCGACCACTTGGGCAGCCTGTCGGGCAGAAACGCCCTGGTGATCGGCCGCAGCAATATCGTCGGCAAGCCGATGGCCCAGCTTCTGCTGCGCGACAGCGCCACGGTGACGGTGGCCCATTCGCGCACCGCGAACCTGCCCGATCTCTGCCGCCAAGCCGATATCGTGGTTGCCGCAGTGGGCCGCGCGCATTTCGTGCAGGGCGACTGGATCAAGCCGGGCGCGACGGTGATCGACGTGGGCATCAACCGCACCGAGGACGGGCTGGTGGGCGATGTCGATTTCGACAGCGCGGCCAGGGTCGCGGATGCGATCACGCCGGTTCCGGGCGGCGTCGGGCCGATGACCATCGCCTGCCTGCTGGCCAATACGCTGACCGCGACCGCGCGCGCCAACGGCCTGCCCGATCCCGACGGCCTGACGCCCTGAGCCCGGCACCGGGGCGCACGGGCCCGCGCCGGGGGCTTCGCGCCCCCCTTGCCTGCTGCCAGGCGGCACGCGCGGCGGGGGCAAAGCCCCCTGCCCTCCGGTCAGCCGTCGAACAGCGTCGCCTGCAACGGCGCGGTCGGCGCGGACAGCCCCAGATGCCGCCAGGCGCCCGCCGTCAACTGCCGCCCGCGCGGCGTGCGGGCGATCAGGCCCTGTTGCAGCAGATAAGGCTCGATCACTTCCTCGATCGCGTCGCGGCTTTCCGACAGCGCCGCCGACAGGGTTTCGACGCCGACCGGGCCGCCGCCGTAATGTTCGGCCATCTGCATCAGATAGCGCCGGTCGGCGCCGTCCAGGCCCAGGTCGTCCACGCCAAGCCGGGTCAGCGCCGTATCGGCGATCTGGCGCGTCAGACGTCCGTCCCCCTCGACCAGGGCAAAATCCACCACCCGGCGCAGCAGCCGCCCCGCGATTCGCGGCGTGCCGCGGGCGCGGCGAGCGATTTCGCGCGTCCCGTCCGGGTCCGCCGCGATACCCATCAGCCGGGCGCCGCGCTGCACGATCAGGTCCAGTTCGGGGATCGTATAAAATTCCAGCCGCGTCGGGATACCGAAACGGTCGCGCAGCGGCGTGGTCAGCAGGCCCAGGCGGGTAGTGGCGCCGACCAGGGTGAAAGGCTGCAACTCGATCCGCACGGTGCGCGCGGCGGGGCCTTCGCCGATCACCAGATCCAGTTCGAAATCCTCCAGGGCGGGATAGAGGATCTCCTCGACCGCCGGGTTCATGCGGTGGATTTCGTCGATGAACAGCACGTCGCGGGCTTCCAGATTGGTCAGGATCGCCGCCAGATCGCCGGACCGCGCCAGCACCGGACCCGAGGTCATGCGGAAGTTCACGCCCAGTTCGCGGGCCATGATCTGCGCCAGCGTGGTCTTGCCCAGGCCCGGCGGGCCGAAGAACAGCGTGTGGTCCATCGCCTTGCCGCGCATCTTGGCGCTTTCGATGAAGACCCGCAGGTTGGCGCGGGCCTCGGCCTGTCCCACGAATTCGGACAGCATCTGCGGGCGCAGGGCGCGGTCTTCAGAGTCGCCCTCGATCGGTTCCGGGCGCAGGGTCGGATCGGGCTGGATCATCCGCGTCCCCAGGGGCCGTCGTCGCGCCCGCTGCGCGGGATGGAGGAGGCGCGTTCGCGCGGCCCGCCATCCATCGCCATCAGCCGGGCGATGCGATCCTCGGTCGCAGGGTGGGTGGCGAACAGGCGGTCCATGCGCAGCCCGTTCAGCGGGTTCACGATGAACATGGCCGCCGCCGCCGGGTTGCGTTCGGCGGGAATGTTCAGCACCCGCCCCGCAAGTTGCGAGATCTTCGCCAGGGCCGAGGCCAGCGCCTGCGGCTGGCCGCTGATTTGCGCGCCGGTCGCATCGGCCTCGTATTCGCGGGCGCGGGAAATCGCCATCTGCACCATCATCGCCGCCAAGGGCGCGAAGATCATCGCCAGGATCGCGCCCAGGCCGCCGCCCCGGTCGTCGCGCCCGCCGGTGAACATCATCATGTTGCCCATCATGGCGATGGCCCCGGCCATGGTCGCGGTGACGGTCATGGTCAGCGTGTCGCGATGCTTGATATGGGCCAGTTCATGCGCGATCACGCCCGCAAGCTCATCCCGCGACAGGCTGCGGACCAGACCCTGCGTCACCGCCACGGCGGAGTTTTCGGGATTGCGGCCGGTAGCGAAGGCGTTGGGCTGTTCGGTGGGCAGCAGATACAGCTTGGGCATCGGCAGATCCGCCCGCCGGGCCAGTTCGGCGGTCAGCGCATAAAGATCGCCCCCCTGCTGCGGCGACAGTTCGACCGCGCCCTGCTGGCGCAGCACCATCTTGTCGCTGTTCCACCAGGAAAAGACGTTCATGCCGCCCGCCAGCAGCAGGGCGATCACCGCGCCGCCCTGCCCGCCCAGCATCCAGCCAAGCGCCATGACCAGGGCGGTCATGGCGGCCATCAGGATAAAGACCTTTGCGTTCCCGTGCATCAAGCGCCCCCTATTCCTTCGGCGCCAGCAGCCGCAGCGCCGCTCGGATCAACGCGGGCGTGGCGGCGCCCGGTTCCCGCGCCTGCGCCTCGGCCACGGCCTGCGCGGCTTCGCTGGCAGCATAACCCAGATTGCCCAAGGCGGACAGGGCATCGGCGGTGGCGCGGGCGGCAAGCATCGCGTCCGTCGGGGCGGCGGGCCGGGGCGCGGGGGCGCCCGCGGGTTCGATCACGGCATCGGCGTCAACCACCGGCACGCCCATATCCACGCTGAGCGTCGCGCCAAGCGCCATCACCGAGGGCGCCTTGTCCTTCAGCTCCAGCACCACGCGCTGCGCGAGCTTCGGCCCCACGCCCTGCGCCCTGCGGACCGAGGCCCAGTCGCCAAGCGCGATCGCCCGCGCCAGCCCCTCGGCCCCCAGCGTGCCCAGGATCGCCAGCGACACCTTGGCCCCCACCCCCTGAACGCTGGTCAGCAGCCGGTGCCATTCCTTGTCCAGCATGGTCGGAAAGCCGAACAGTTGCAGCAGATCCTCGCGCACCATCAGGTCGGTATACAGCGCGACCGCCTGCCCCACCGGCGGCAGCCCGGCAGCGGTGCGTTCGCTGACATGGACGATATAGCCCACCCCGCGCACGTCGATCAGGACGTGATCGCGGGCGCGGTGCAGGATGATCCCGGCAATGCGGCCGATCATGCGGAACGCTCCACGATGCGCAGGCTGCGGCCTTGCAGGTGGCGGGCGTGGCAGATGGCGATGGCAAGCGCGTCGGCGGCGTCGGCGCTGTCGAAAACCACGCCCGGAAGCTGGACCTTGACCATGTGCTGCACCTGTTCCTTGCCCGCATGGCCGACGCCGACCACGGTTTTCTTGACGGCGTTCGGGGCGTATTCGCCGATAGCCAGCCCCGCCTCGGCCGGGGCCAAGAGGGCGATGCCGCGCGCTTGGCCCAGCTTCAGCGTGCCGACCGCGTCCTTGTTCACGAAGGTCTGTTCGACCGCCGCCGCGTCGGGCGCATGGGCGGCGATCACCGCGCAAAGGCCGCGATACAGCCGCGACAGCCGCGCGCCCAGGTCGCCCCCGTCCGTCTGGATCACGCCGTTGGCGACATGGCGCAGGCGCGATCCGTCCACCGCGATCACGCCCCAGCCCATATTCCTCAATCCGGGATCAATGCCCAGGACGCGCATAGCCTGCCCTTCCGGTTTTCCCAAGGATTAGCACGAAACGCGAACATCTGCCTAGGGGCAAAGCCTACTCCTCGACCACGTCCAGGACGCCCGGCACGGCGCGCAGGGCCTGGCGGGCGGGGGTGGTCAGGGGGGCGTCGTTGGCGATCTCGATCTCGATCACCTCCTCGCCCTCGCGGATGCGCAGCAGGACCGGGCCGCGCGAGCGGGCGGGAACGGTAATCTCGGTTCGGATGCGGTCCAGGGTTTCGGCGATGCGCGGGATGGTGTCGGCGCCCTGCATGTCCACGGCCAGGCAGCCCGCGCCGGCATCGGCCACGACATTGTCCAGCAGATCGACCGAGTTCGCCAGCATCTTCACCTGGTCGCCCGAGGGTTCGACCTTGACCTGCAACACCACGTTCTGCCCCGGTTCCAGCCGGTCGCGGGATGCGGTCAGCAGGTCGGAAAACACCGTCACCTCGTAAAGCCCGGTCGGGTCGGACAGGCTGACAAAGGCATAGGGCGTGCCCTTGGCGGATTTGCGTTCCATCCGCGCCGCGACCGTGCCCGCGATGCTGGCGACCAGGGGACCGTTTGCGGCGTCGGCGCTGATCTCGGCCAGGGTCTGGACCTTCTTGCGCTTCAGCGCGGGCAGGTAATCGTCCAGCGGATGGCCGGACAGATAGAAGCCGACGGCCTTGTGTTCCTCGGCCAGCTTTTCGGTGGGCAGCCAGACGCCTGAAATGGGCGCGCGCGGCGGCGGCAGATCCTCGCCCCCGCCGAACAGCGAGGTCTGGCTGGAGGCCGCCTGCTCCTGCACCGCCGCCGACCAGGCACACAGCGCGTCCAGCCCCTTGACCACGCGGGCGCGGTTGTCGTCCAGCAGGTCGAAGGCCCCGGCGCGGGCCAGCATTTCCAGCGGGCGCTTGCCCACGCGCTTCATGTCCACGCGGCGGGCGAAGTCGTGGATGTCGCGGAAGGGGGTGTCGCCCCGCGCGTCCTGGATCAGCTTCATCGCGTCCACGCCGACGCCCTTCAGCGCGCCCAGGGCGTAATGGATGCGGCCCTCGCGGACGCTGAAGGTCGGGGCTGACCGATTCACGCAGGGCGGCACGATGGCGATGCCCATGCGGTCGCATTCGCGTTTGTAGATCGCCAGCTTGTCGGTCAGGTGGATGTCGCAGTTCATCACCGCGGCCATGAATTCGACCGGATGGTTCGCCTTCAGCCAGGCCGTCTGATAGCTGACCACGGCATAGGCCGCCGCGTGGGACTTGTTGAATCCGTAATTGGCGAATTTTTCCAGCAGGTCGAAGACCTCGCCCGCCTTCTTGGCGTCCACCCCGTTCGCCACCGCGCCATCGACGAATTTCGGGCGCTCCTTGGCCATCTCGGCGGCGATCTTCTTGCCCATGGCACGGCGCAGCAGGTCGGCGCCGCCTAGGCTGTAGCCCGCCATGACCTGGGCGATCTGCATCACCTGTTCCTGATAGACGATGATGCCCTGCGTCTCGGCAAGGATCGGGTCGATGCTGGGGTGCAGCGATTCCAGCGCGCGAGCGCCGTTCTTGACCTCGCAATAGGTCGGGATGTTCTCCATCGGGCCGGGGCGATACAGGGCGACAAGCGCCACGATATCCTCGATGCAGGTCGGCCGCATCCGGCGCAGCGCATCCATCATGCCGCTGCTTTCGACCTGGAACACCGCGACCGTCTTGGCGCTGGCGAACAGGTCATAGGTCGCCTTGTCGTCCAGCGGGATCAGGTTGATCTGGTTTTCCGTGCCCGGCGCCGGGTCATAGAGCGTCCGCCCATCCGCTGCGACATGCAGCGGCCGCCCGCCGCCATTGATCAGGTCCACGGCGTTCTGGATCACCGTCAGGGTCTTGAGGCCCAGGAAGTCGAACTTCACCAGCCCGGCCTGTTCCACCCATTTCATGTTGAACTGCGTCGCGGGCATGTCGGATGCCGGATCGCGATACAGCGGCACCAGCCGGTCCAGCGGCCGGTCGCCGATCACCACGCCCGCCGCATGGGTCGAGGCGTT
Source organism: Paracoccus sp. S3-43 (assembly GCF_029027965.1). Taxonomy (NCBI): domain Bacteria; kingdom Pseudomonadati; phylum Pseudomonadota; class Alphaproteobacteria; order Rhodobacterales; family Paracoccaceae; genus Paracoccus; species Paracoccus qomolangmaensis. The sequence continues at coordinate 2,539,848 of NZ_CP119082.1, forward strand.
GCGATACAGCCCCTCCAACTGCTCGGCATAGTCCAGCAGCCGGGCGACGACCTCTTCCTTGGCGGCCTCGCGCAGGCGGGGCTCGTCGGCGCGGGCCTTGGCGATGCTGACGGGCTTCACGCCCTCGACCGGGATCATCTTGGACAGCCGGTCCACCTGGCCGAAGGGCATCTGCAACACCCGGCCCACGTCACGGACGGCGGCCTTGGAGAGCAGCGCGCCGAAGGTGATGATCTGGCCGACCTTGTCCTTGCCGTATTTCTCTTGAACATAGCGGATCACCTCTTCGCGGCGGTCCATGCAGAAGTCGATGTCGAAATCCGGCATCGAGACGCGCTCCGGGTTCAGGAAGCGTTCGAACAGCAGGTTATAACGCAGCGGATCCAGATCGGTGATGGTCAGGGCATAGGCGACCAGCGACCCGGCCCCCGAACCCCGGCCCGGACCCACCGGAATGTCGTGATCCTTGGCCCATTTGATGAAATCGGCCACGATCAGGAAATAGCCGGGAAAGCCCATCTGCTCGATGATGCCCAGCTCGAAGTCCAGCCGGGCGTGGTATTCCGGGACCGGGACGGCGTGGGGGATGACCTTGAGGCGCGCGTCCAGCCCGGCGCGGGCCTGGCGACGCAACTCGTCCACCTCGTCATCGGCAAAGCGCGGCAGGATCGGCGCGTGCTTCCTGACCGCGAAGGCGCAGCGGCGGGCGATTTCCACCGTGTTGTCCAAAGCCTCGGGCAGGTCGGCGAACAGCACGGCCATTTCCTCGGCCGACTTGAAGTAATGCTGCGGCGTCAGGCGGCGGCGGGGCTGGGACTGGTCGACATAGGCTTTCTCGGCGATGCAGATCAGCGCGTCATGGGCCTCGAACATCTCGGCCTTGGGGAAATAGACATCGTTCGTGGCGACCAGCGGCAGGGATTTCGCATAGGCCAGGTCGATCAGCCCGGATTCGGACGCGGTCTCGGCGGGCATCAGCGCGCCGTTCTCGCCCGGATGGCGTTGCAATTCGACATACAGGCGCGTCGGAAAGGCGGCGGCCAGCCGGTCGGCCAGGGCATCGGCCTTGTCGCGCGCGCCTTGGGCGATCAGCAGGCCCAGCGGCCCCGTCGCCCCGCCGGTCAGGCAGATCAGCCCCTCGGCATGGGCGCACAACTCGTCCACGGTGACATGCGGCAGCGCGCCGCCCTCGCGCAGATAGAGGCAGGATGACAGCGCCATCAGGTTCAGCCAGCCCGCCTCGTTCTGGGCCAGCAGGACCACCGGCCCGGTCGCGCCGTCCAGCAGGGTCATCTGGCAACCGACGATCGGCTGGACGCCCTTGTCCATCGCCTTGACGCTGAATTCCAGGGCCGCGAACATCGCGTTGGTATCGGTCAGCGCGACCGCGGGCATCCCGGCATCCGCCGCAAGCGTGGGCAGCTTGCCCACGGGGATGGCGCCTTCCAGCAGAGAATGCTCGGAATGGGTGCGAAGATGGATGAATCGGGGATTTTTCGCGGGCATGGTCGGACATCTATCGCAACCTGCCGAAACAGCGCAATTGCCCTGGGCGTCACTTGCGCGATAAGCATGGAAAAGACTTTGACCAGGGGGACAAAATTTGACCGAGGGCGCAGTGTTCCGGGCTGAGGGGATCGGCAAATCCTATCCCGGCGTGCGCGCCAATGACGATGTGTCCTTTGCCGTGGCGCCCGGAGAGATCCACGCCCTGCTGGGGGAAAACGGCGCGGGCAAATCGACCCTGGTCAAGATGATCTATGGCCTCGTGCGCCCCGATGACGGGCGGATGCTGCTGAACGGCCGGCCGCATCAGCCAACCGACCCCCGCGCGGCGCGGGCCGCCGGCGTGGCGATGGTGTTTCAGCATTTCAGCCTGTTCGACGCGCTGACGGTCGCGGAAAACATCGCCCTGGGGATGGAGAACCCGCCGCCCCGGCGCGCGCTGTCGGCCCGGATCGCCCAGGTCAGCCAGGATTTCGGCCTGCCGCTGAACCCCGCCCGCCGCGTCGTCACCCTGTCGGCGGGCGAACGCCAGCGGGTCGAGATCATCCGCTGCCTGTTGCAGAACCCGCGCCTGCTGATCATGGATGAACCGACCAGCGTGCTGACCCCTCAGGAAGCGGACCTGCTGTTCGCGACCCTGCGCAAGCTGGCGGCGCAGGGGACCGCGATCCTCTATATCAGCCACAAGCTGGAGGAGATCCGCAGCCATTGCGACCGCGCCACGATCCTGCGCCATGGCCGGGTGGTGGACAGTTGCGACCCGCGCGCCCATTCCGCCCGCGCCCTCGCCGCGATGATGGTGGGCGGCGACATGCGCCCCATCGACCGCAGCGGGCGGCAGGCGGGCGAGGTGCTGTTGCAGATCCGCGCCCTGTCCCAGCCCGCCCCCACGGCCGAGGGAACGTCGCTGAAATCCGTGGCCCTGACCCTGCGCGCGGGCGAGATCCTGGGCGTCGGCGGCGTCGCGGGCAACGGCCAGGACGAATTGCTGGCCGCGCTGTCGGGCGAGATCCGCAGCGCGCCGGGCACGATCCTGCTGGAAGGCGCGGATCTGTCGCGTCTTGGACCCGAGGCGCGGCGCGCCGCCGGTCTGCTGGCCGCGCCCGAGGATCGGCTGGGCCATGCCGCCGTCCCCGATTTCAGCCTGACCGACAACACCCTTCTGACGGCGGGCGCGCGCAAGGGGCTGGTCCGCCGGGGCCTGATCGACCGCCCCGCCGCCCGCGCCTATGCCGAGGCGGTGATCCGCGCCTTCGACGTGCGCACCCCCGGCCCCGAGACCGCCGCCAAGGCGCTGTCCGGCGGCAACCTGCAAAAATTCGTCATCGGGCGCGAGGTGATGCAGGCCCCCCGCGTGCTGGTCGTGAACCAGCCGACCTGGGGCGTCGATGCGGGCGCCGCCGCCGCCCTGCGCCAGTCGCTGCTGGATCTGGCGCGGTCAGGGGCGGGCGTCATCGTCATTTCCCAGGATCTGGACGAGCTTCTGGAACTGTCCGACCGGTTCTGCGCGCTGAACGAAGGCCGCCTCTCCGACCCTCGCCCGACCGAGGGGCTGAGCCTGGACCAGATCGGCCTGATGCTGGGCGGCGCACATGGGATGGAGGTCGCCCACCTATGATCCGACTGATCCCTCGCACCGACACGCCCGCCCTGTTGCAGGTCGCCACGCCCATTCTTGCGGTGCTGGCGACGATGCTGGCGGGCGGCATCCTGTTCGCGATCATGGGCTATGACCCCGTGGCGGCGATCCGCACGATCTTCTGGGATCCGCTGTTCGGCCCCGCCGCCAGCTATTCCCGCCCGCAACTGCTGGTGAAGGCCGCGCCGCTGATCCTGATCGCCTCGGGCCTTGCCGTGGGATTCCGCGCGGGCATCTGGAACATCGGGGCCGAGGGGCAATACATCATCGGCGCCCTTACCGGCGCGGCGGTCGCCCTGGCCGCCTATCCCGCCCCCGAAATGTGGATCTTTCCCGCCATGGTGATCGCGGGCGCGGTTGGCGGCTGGGCCTGGGGCATGATCCCGGCGCTGCTGCGCAACTGGTTCGGCGCTTCGGAAATCCTGGTGTCGCTGATGCTGGTCTATGTCGCGCAGCGCATCGCCGCCTGGATGGCCTTCGGGCCGATGAAGAACCCCGAGGGCTTCGGGATGCCCGGTTCGCGCAACCTGCAACAATATCCCGCCGCCTCGAACCCCGAACTGATCGCCGGGACCGGCGCGCATTGGGGCGTGGTCGCCGCCGTCCTGGCGGTGCTGGCCACCTGGTTCCTGATGAGCCGCCATATCCGCGGCTTTCACATCCGCGCCGCCGGAACCGCGCCGCGCGCCGCCCGTTTCGCCGGGGTCAGGCCGGAAACGCTGGTCGCCTTCTGCCTGGGCCTGTCCGGCGCGCTGGCGGGCATGGCGGGCCTGTTCGAGGTCGCGGGCCCCGCGGGCCAGATCACCGACAAGATCGGCGTGGGCTACGGCTTCACCGCGATCATCGTGGCTTTCCTGGGACGGCTGCATCCCTTGGGCATCCTGCTGGCGGGGCTGCTGCTGGCGCTGACCTATATCGGCGGCGAACTGGCGCAGCTGACGCTGAACCTGCCCGGCGCGACCGTACAGGTGTTCCAGGGGATGCTGCTGTTCTTCCTGCTGGGCTTCGACCTGCTGACCCGCTATCGCATCGCCAGAAGGATCGCGGCATGATCGACCCCGTCGCGCTGTTCCTGATGCTGCTGACCGCCTCGACCCCGATCCTGTTCGCCGCCCTGGGAGAGCTTGTCGCGGAACGCGCGGGCGTTTTGAACCTGGGGGTCGAGGGGATGATGATCACCGGCGCCCTGGCCGGTTTCGCCGCCGCCCATCACAGCGGCAACCCGGCCTTGGGCTTTGCCGCCGCCGCGCTGGCGGGCGCGCTGATCGCCCTGCCCTTCGCGATGCTGACGCAGTTCCTGTTGTCGAACCAGGTCGCATCGGGGCTGGCGCTGACGCTGTTCGGCCTGGGACTTGCCGCGCTGTTCGGCAAGCCGTTGGAAGGGGTCAAGGCCCCCGCCATGGCACCCGGCCCGCTGGATCTCAACTGGATCGTCTGGCTGGGCCTGCTGATGGTGCCGCTGATCTGGTGGTTCCTCAACCGCTCGCGCGCGGGCCTGATCCTGCGCGCCGTGGGCGAGAATCACGACGCCGCCCACGCCTTGGGCTATGACGTGCGCCGCGTGCGCATCGCCGCCATCGCCTTCGGCGGCGCCATGGCGGGGATCGGCGGGGCCTTCATTTCGGTCGCGACGGTGCTGCAATGGACCGAAGGCATGACGGCGGGCGCGGGCTGGATCGCGCTGGCCATCGTGGTCTTTTCCAACTGGACCGCGCCGGGGGTGCTGGCGGGGGCCTGGCTGTTCGGCGGCGTGACGGTGCTGCAACTGCGCCTTCAGGCGGCGGGCGTGCGGGTGCCCGTGCAGCTTCTGTCGATGGCGCCCTATCTGGCGACCATCCTGGTGCTGGTGGCGATCTCGGCCCGGCAGAAATTCAGCCGCCGCGCGGGCAGCACCGCGCCGGGATCGCTGGGACAGGATTTTCATGCCCTGCGCTAGGCGCGCGGGGACCACACAGAGAGGCAAGCATGAACCGCAGAAACCTTATTGCCAGCGTCGCCGCCATGACGACGATCAGCCTCGCCCTGCCAAGCTGGGCGCAAGAGGAACCGCTGAAGGTCGGCTTCATCTATGTCGGCCCGGTCAGCGACGGCGGCTGGACCTATCAGCACGACCAGGGCCGCCTGGCCGTGGAACAGGAATTCGGCGACCGGGTGGAGACCACCTATCTGGAAAACGTCCCCGAGGGCGTCGATGCCGAACGCGCGCTGACGCAACTGGCCCTGGCGGGCAACGACGTGATCTATGCGACCAGCTTCGGCTACATGGACGCGGTCATCAACGTCGCGGCCAAGTTTCCCGACGTGAAGTTCGAACACAATACCGGCTACAAGCGCGCCGACAACGTGGGCACCTATGACGGCCGCTTCTACGAAGGCCGCGCCGTCACCGGCACCATCGCGGGCCGGATGACCAAGTCGAACAAGATCGGCTATATCGCCACCTTCCCGATCCCCGAGGTGATCCAGGGCATCAACTCGGCCTATATCCACGCCAGGAAGGTGAACCCCGAGGTCGAGATGCGGGTCGTCTGGGCCTATAGCTGGTTCGATCCCGCGAAAGAGGCTGATGCGGCGAACGCGCTGATGGCCGAGGGCGTGGACGTGATCCTGCAACACACCAACTCGACCGCGCCGCTGGCGCAGTTGCAGAAGGCGGGCAAGATCGGCTTCGGCCAGGCCAGCGACATGGCCTCGTTCGCGCCGACGCCGCGGGTCTCCTCGGTCTACAATAACTGGGGCGCGCATTACGTGAAAAGCGTGGGCCGGATCCTGGATGGCACCTGGAAGCCCGAGGCGATCTGGGGCGGCATCGGCGACGGCATCGTCGCCATCGGCGAGATCACCGAGGCGGTCCCCGCCGAGGTCAAGGCCGAGGCCGAGGCGCTGCGCGACAAGATCGCGGCGGGCGAATACCACCCCTTCACCGGCCCGCTGAACAAGGCCGACGGCAGCGTCTGGCTGGCCGAGGGGCAGACGGCGACGGATGAGGAACTGTCCGGCATGAACTTCTATGTCGAAGGCATCACGGCCGAGCTTCCCCAGTAAGAAGGGGGGCGCTGCCCCCCGTCCCCAAGGGGACTCCCCCCCGGGATATTTCAACCAAGGCAAAAGCAATCGCGCCCCGCTTCCGAAAGGAAACGGGGCGCTTTGCCTTGGACGGTCATCGGCGTCCCCGCCTGTACCGTAACCCTGTCATAGCGGCTCAAGGTTAAGAAATGGTTTCGCCTCTTTGCCTTGGCGAAAATATCCTGCGGGGGGAGTCGCGCGCAGCGCGGCGGGGGGCGCAAAGCCCCCCTTCTTCCGTCACCCCATCCGCTCGCTGGCATAGCTTCCGGGCGAAGGGGGAAAGACCACGGTCTTCTCGCCGTTCAGAAAGACCCGGCCATGAATATGGGCGTGGACGGCGCGGGCCAGCACCTGCGCCTCGACATCGCGGCCCAGGGACACATAGTCGCCCGGAGACTGCGCGTGCGTCACGCGCACCGTGTCCTGTTCGATGATCGGGCCTTCGTCCAGGTCGGCGGTGACGTAATGGCTGGTCGCGCCGATCAGCTTCACGCCGCGCTCATAGGCCTGCTTGTAGGGGTTGGCGCCCTTGAAGCTGGGCAGGAACGAATGGTGGATGTTGATGATCCGCCCGGACATGGCCTGGCACATCTGGTCCGACAGCACCTGCATATAGCGCGCCAGCACGATCAGTTCCGCGCCGGTGTCGCGCAGGATGCGCATCTGCTCGGCCTCGGCCTGGGCCTTGTTTTCCCTGGTGACCTTGATGCAGTAATAGGGCAGGTCATGGTTCACCACGACCTTCTGATAGTCCATGTGGTTCGAGATCACCGCCACGATGTCGATCGGCAAGGCGCCGATCCGCCAGCGATACAGCAGGTCGTTCAGGCAATGCCCGAACCGGCTGACCATGATGACGACCTTCTTCTTCACCGCATCGTCGCTGAACTCGGCCTCCATCCCGAAACGCCCGGCGATGGGGGCGATGCCGTGCTGCAACTGGCCCAGCGTCGCCTCGCCTTCCGAGCGGAAGCTGACGCGCATGAAGAAGCGGCCGGTTTCCACGTCGTCGAACTGCGCGCTGTCGGTGATGTTGCAGTCATGCCCGGCCAGATAGCCGGAAAGCGCGGCCACGATCCCGCGGGTCGAGGCACAGGTGACGCGCAGCGTATAGCTTTTCATGAGGGGGGTCCGCTTCCTTGGCTGTCCGGGTCTGACAGCATTTCGGACGAATGCGGCGCGATGACAATCGCATTTCCGACACCGCCGGGGGTAGCCGCGACATCCCCCGGCGGCAAGGCGGGATCAGGCGGCGGGCATCCGCGATTCGACCATGCCGGCATACCAGCTGGACCCGGCCGGGATCGCGTCGTCGTTGAAGTTATAGGCCGGGTGGTGGACCATCGCCGTGTCGCCGTTGCCGACGAAGATATAGGCGCCGGGACGTTCGTTCAGCATATAGCTGAAATCCTCGCCGCCCATCATCGGCTGCATGGACAGGTTCACGTCGCCCGCGATCTCGCGCGCGACCTCGGCGGCCCATTCGGTCGCCTGGTCGTCGTTCATGGTGACGGGATAGCCGCGCTGGTAATCGACCTCGGCCACGGCGCCCATGGCGGCGGCGATATTGGTGGCGATGCGGCGGATGCCTTCTTCCAGCTGTTCGCGGACGGCGGGATCCAGGCTGCGGGCGGTGCCCTTCAGCGTGACCACCTGCGGGATCACGTTATGCGCGGTCGAATCGGTGGACACCACGCAGACCGAAACCACCGCGTTCTTCAGCGGGTCGACGTTGCGCGACACGACCGATTGCACCGCCACGATGATCTGCGCGGCGGTCAGGGTGGTGTCGATGCATTCGTGGGGCTTGGCGGCATGGCCGCCCTTGCCGGTGACGGTGATGTCGAACTGGTCCGTGGCCGCCATCATCGCCCCGGGCTTGATGGCGAAGGTGCCCACGGGGATGCCCGGCATGTTGTGCATCCCGTAGAATTCCTGGATGTTCCAGCGGCTGACAAGCCCGTCCCGGACCATCGCCTCGCCCCCTGCCCCGCCTTCCTCGGCGGGCTGGAAGATCACCACGGCGGTGCCGTCGAAATTCCGCGTCTCGGCCAGGTATTTCGCCGCGCCCAGCAGCATCGCGGTATGGCCGTCATGGCCGCAGGCGTGCATCTTGCCCGGCGTCCTGGACGCATAGTCCAGCCCGGTCTGTTCGATGATCGGCAGGGCGTCCATGTCGGCGCGCAACCCGATCACCCGGCCCTGGCTGTCGGTCTTGCCCTTGATGACGCCGACCACGCCGGTCCTGCCGATGCCTTCCACCACCTCGTCGCAGCCGAAGTCGCGCAGCAGTTGGGCCACCCGGCCCGCCGTGCGGTGGACATCATACAGCAGTTCGGGATGTTCGTGGAAATCGCGGCGCCAGGCGGTGATCTCGGGCAGCAGTTCGGCAAATCGGTTCTTGACGGGCATGTTGGTCTCCTACAGCGGCGACAGGGTGAACCCTTTGTGCAGAGTCTGCAAGCATCTGCTGCGGTCAAAGATCGGGTCCAAGCACGACGGGCGATCCGTCGGCAAAGCGGGAATAGCGAAAGCGCGTCAGGTCGTGGCCCGGATCGCGGTTCTGGATCAGCCGCGACATGACATGGCCTACGCCGGGACCGATGCCGAAGCCATGTCCGGACAGGCCGGTGGCGATGAAGAAGCCGGGGATCGGGGTTTCGTCCAGCACCGGCACCTGGTCGGGCGTGGTGTCGATCATCCCCGCCCAGGCGGCGCGCAGGGCGGGCCGCCCGATCTGCGGGAAGGCTGCCGCGAAATCCGCTTGCAGCTTGCGTAACCGGCGCGGGTTCGGGGGCGGGTTCAGGACGCGCATCGCCTCGAACGGGGTGGGCCGGTCGGGCCGCCAGCGGCGCGGGGTGCGCCAGGCGTCGGGATAGCCCGCCGGGGCCGCCGCTTGCAGGCGGGTCTGCGACAGGTCGCGGCGGATCATCGGCAAGAAGGCGCGCAGGTGGCGGAAGGCGGCGGGTCCGATCCAGAAATCATGCCCGGTGCCGGGCGCCAGCGTATAGCCGCCGTCGGCGCGGCGGCGGAAGGCGAGGTCGGGATCGGTCGCGGCACCCGGCCAGATCTCGGGCAAGGCCTTGGTCGCGGCCACGGTGGCGCGGACGGACAGCTGCGGCAGGTGCAGCCCGGCATTGGCAGCGAACAGCCCCGACCAGGCGCCGCCCGCCAGCAGCACGCGCCCGGCGCGGATCGGCCCATCCTCGGTCACGACGCCTGCGACCCGGCCGGCCTTCACGTCCAGGGCGCGGACCGCGCAATGTTCGCGGATCGAGACGCCCTGGGACGCCGCGAGCCGCGCGATGGCGGGAACCGCCGTGGCGGGTTCCGCGCGCATGTCGGATGGCGTCTGCAAGGCACCGGCCCAGCCCGCCCTATGGGGCAGCGCCGTCGCCAACTCGGCCCGGTCGAGGATGCGGCTGTCCAGCCCATGCCTGCGGGCGACCCCCAGCCAGGCCTCGTATCGCGCCAGCGTCGCCTGATCCCGCGCCAGATAGCTGACGCCGCAGGTGGTCAGGCCCAGAACGTCGCCCAGTTCCCGCGCCAAGCCCTGCCACAGGCGGCGGGCGGTCAGCATCACGGGGATCTCGGCCTCGTCCCGGCCCTGCGCCCGGACCCAGCCCCAGTTGCGGCTGGACTGTTCGGCGGCGACCAGGCCCTTGTCGCACAGCACCACCGACAGCCCGTCGCGCGCCAGATACAGCGCCGTCGTCACCCCGGCGATGCCGCCGCCGATCACCACCACGTCGGCGGCATCCGGCAGGGGCGCGCGAAACTGCGGGGCGGCATCGGCCGCGATGGGCGGGCCTTGCATCAGTGATGCGTCGCCGGTTCGATCAGAACCTTGTGGCCGGGCGCGACCTCGCGATACAGCGACGGCACCGCCTGATAGGCGACCGGATGGATCGGCGAGGGGATCGGCTTGAAGTTCAGATCCTCGCTGATCTTCTTCTGGCGCGGGTCGGCGACCGGCACGGCGGCCATCAACTGCCGGGTATAGGCGTGCTGCGGATTCTCGAAGACCTGCGCGCGCGTGCCCATTTCCACGATGCGGCCCAGATACATCACGCCGACATGGTGGCTGACCCGTTCGACCACCGCCATGTCATGGCTGATGAACAGCATCGAGATGCCCAGATCCTGCTGCAGTTCCATCAGCAGGTTCAGAACCTGCGCCTGCACCGACACGTCAAGCGCCGACACGGCCTCGTCCGCGATGATCAGCTTGGGGTTCAGCGCCAGCGCGCGGGCGATGGCGATGCGCTGGCGCTGCCCGCCCGACATCTCGTGCGGATAGCGGCGCATGAAGCTGCGCGGCAGTTCCACCCGGTCGAACAGCGCGGCGATGCGGTCGCGGCGTTCGGACCGGCTGCCGATGCCGAAATTCTCCATCGGCTCGGCCACCTGGTCATAGAGCTTCATATGTGGGTCGAGGCTGGCGAAGGGATCCTGGAAGATCATCTGCATGTCGCGGCGCGCGCGGCGCAGGTTGCCCGGCGACAGCGCCAGGATGTCGGTCCCGCCCAGATCGACCCTTCCCGATTCGGGTTCCACCAGCCGCAGGATCGACCGACCGCAGGTGGATTTGCCGCAGCCGGATTCGCCCACCAGCGACAGGGTTTCGCCCGCATTGATGGTGAAACTGACATCCTCGACCGCATGGACGCGGGCGACGGTGCGGCGCAGCAGCCCGCCCTTGACCACAAAGCGCGTCGTCAGGTTCTGGACCGTCAGCAGCGGCTTCGGATCGGCAACGACGATCGGCTCGGGCGTGCTGACCGTACCGTCGCGCATCAGGCGCATCCGTTCGGGCGCGGGCTTGCCGGTCATCTCGCCCAGCCGGGGGACGGCGGCCAGCAGCATCTTGGTATAGTCCTGCTGCGGGGCCTCGAAGATCTGCTCGACCGTGCCTTCCTCGACCTTGTCGCCACGATACATGACGACCACGCGGTCGGCCATCTGGGCGACCACCGCCATGTCATGGGTGATGAACAGCACGGCGATCTGCTTTTCGCGCTTCAGCCGGTCGATCAGGGCCAGGATCTCGGCCTGGATGGTCACATCCAGCGCGGTCGTCGGTTCGTCGCAGATCAGCAGGCGCGGTTCGCAGGCCATGGCGATGGCGATCACCACCCGCTGGCGCATCCCGCCCGAGAGTTCGTGCGGAAACTGGTCCAGCCGCCGTTCGGGCTCGGGGATGCGGACCTGGCGCAGGATCTCCAACGCGCGGGCGCGGGCCTGGTCCTTGGTCATGCCGCGATGGACGATCAGCCCCTCGGTCAACTGGTCGCCCACGGTGAAGACCGGGTTCAGCGCCGTCATCGGTTCCTGGAAGATCATCCCGATCTGGTTGCCGCGGATGTCGCGCATCGCGGGCGCCGACTGCTGCGCCAGGTCGATGACCCGCCCGTCGCCGGGATCGAACATCAGCCGCCCGCCCGCGATGGTGCCGCCGCCGAATTCGACCAGCCGCATCAGCGACAGCGAGCTGACCGACTTGCCCGACCCGGATTCGCCCACCACGCAGACGCATTCGCCCGGTTTGATGGCAAAGCTGATGTCCTTGACGCCGACCACGACGCCGTCGCCGGTCTCGAACTCGACCCGAAGTTTTTCAATTGAAACAAGCGGCCTGTCATCCAGCATCAATCGGTTCCCGGTTCTGCCCCTGCCGAAGGCTAACGAGTGGGCAGGAAAAGTCAAAGTCGAAACAACCTTCCGTCGGGCGCGCGATAGCACTTGCTTTCCAAATGGGCTTCGATTGAAACTGGCGCCATTCCGCAGGCCTGCGGACCAGAACAACGCCCGGAGAAACCGGAGGAAACAAGACCAGAAAGCCTGCAAAAAAGGCACCTTGCCGTTCTGGACCGCCCCTGAGGGGCCGCAACTTCCGACAGGAGAAACTCATGAAGCTGAAGACTTTGCTGATGGGCGCCGCCGCCACCTTGGCCCTGGCGCCCGCCGCGATGGCCGAACGGGGCAGCGACGGGGCGCTGAACATCATCATGTGGCAGGCGCCGTCCACGATGAACATCTATCTGACCGGCGGCACCAAGGAGGTGATCGCCTCCAGCATGGTGCTTGAGCCGCTGGCCAAGGCCGCGCCCGACGGCAAGCTGGTCCCGAGCCTGGTGACCGAGATCCCCTCGATCGAGAACGGCGGCATCGCCGAGGATCTGAAATCGGTCACCTGGAAGCTGAAGGAAGGCGTCAAGTGGTCGGACGGCACGCCGCTGACCGCCGCCGACGTGGTCTTTTCGGCCGAATACTGCATGCATCCCGAGGGCGGCTGCTCGCAGCTTGCCAAGTTCGAGGGCGTGGAAAGCGTCGAGGCGGTCGATGACCTGACGGTGCGCATCAACTTCACCGAGCCGATGCCGGACCCGTTCTCGGCCTTCACCGGCGCGCAGTCGCCGATCATCCAGAAGGCGCAGTTCGAAGCCTGCCTGGGCGCCAATGCGCCCACCTGCACCGACCAGAACTTCAACCCGATCGGCACCGGCCCGTTCCGCGTCACCCGGTTCCTGACCAACGACGTGATCACGTTCGAGGCGAACCCCGAATACCGCGACCCGGCCAAGCCCGCATTCGCCACGGCCACCATGAAGGGCGGCGGCGATGCGGCGGCGGCGGCCCGCGCGGTGCTGGAAACCGGCGAATACGATTATGCCTGGAACACGCAGCTTGCCCCCGACGTGATCGCCGGGATGGAGCAGATGGGCAAGGGCAAGGTCAGCGCCGCCTTCGGCAGCCTTGTCGAACGCATCCATGTCAACCTGACCGACCCGTCGTCGTCCCTTCCCGAGGGCGAGCGGTCGACCAGGGCGCATCCCCACCCGTTCCTGTCCGACCCCGCGGTCCGCAAGGCGCTGTCGATGGCCATCGACCGGCAGTTGCTGGCGGAAATCGGCTATGGCAGCGCGGGCCAGCCGACCTGCAACTATGTCCCCGCGCCCGAGGCCTGGGCCTCGCCCAACCAGGACTGCCTGACCCAGGACATCGAGGGGGCCAAGGCACTGCTGGACCAGGCGGGCTGGACCGTCGGCGGCAGCGGAATCCGCGAAAAGGACGGCGTGCCGTTGAAGATGGTCTTCCAGACCTCGGTCAACGCGGTGCGCCAGGATTTTCAGGCGCTGATCAAGCAGTGGTGGTCGGAAATCGGCATCGAGACCGAGCTGAAGACCGTCGATGCCTCGGTGTTCTTCGGAACCGACGCCGGGTCGCCCGACACGCTGCAAAAGTTCTATGCCGACGTGCAGATGTATGCCGACAACTTCGAGGGCGGCAACCCGGCGCCCTATCTGGCGAAATGGACCTGCGACAAGGCGCCCGGCCCCGACAACCAGTGGCAGGGCGAAAACATCAGCCGCTTCTGCGACCCGGCCTATGACGCGATGATGGTGGAATTGTCGAAGACCGTGGATCCGACCGAACGCGGCCAGATCGGCCGGAAGCTGAACGACATGCTGACCAAGGACAGCAACGCGATCATCCCGCTGATCTATCGCGGCACCGCCTCGGCCCATTCGAACACGCTGGGCGGTGTCCAGATGAACGCCTGGGATTCCGAACTGTGGAACGTTGCCGACTGGACCCGCGTGCAGTAACAGCCCCTGCCCCGGCCCTGCGATCCGTCGCAGGGCCGGTTTCCGACAAGACAAAGGTTGAACGTGAAGAAAGCTCTGGTTCCGGCCCTGGCGCTGATGATGGCCACCCCCGCCCTGGCGGAACGCGGCAGCGACGGGGACTTGCGCGTGCTGTATTGGCAGGCGGCGTCGGTCCTGAATCCCTATCTGTCGACCGGCGCCAAGGACGTGGACCCGGCCTCGATGATCTTGGAACCGCTGGCCCTGGTCGCGGATGACGGCTCGCTGATCCCGGTGCTTGCGGCCGAGATCCCGACGGTCGAGAACGGCGGCATCGCCGAGGATTTCGCCTCGGTCACCTGGCGGCTGAAGCCCGGCCTGACCTGGTCGGACGGCACGCCCGTCACGGCGGCGGACGTGGCCTTCACCGCGCAATATTGCATGGCGCCCGGCTTCGGCTGCGCCGTGCTGGCGGAATTCGACGGGATCGAAACGGTCGAGGCCGTCGACGACCGGACGGTGCGCATCCGCTATGCCGCGCCCAAATATCCGCCGCTGCAAGCCTTCGTGGGCGGCCGCACGCCGATCCTGCAACGGGCGCAGTTCCAGCCCTGCCTGGGCGCGGCGGGGGCAAGCTGCACCGACCAGAACTTCGGCCCCATCGGCACCGGCCCGTTCCGCGTCACCAGCTTCGAACCCGGCAACGTCGCCATATACGAGGCCAACCCCCATTACCGCGACCCCGACAAGCCCGCCTTCGCCCGCGTGACGATCAAGGGCGGCGGCGATGCGATGGCGGCGGCGCGCGCCGTCATGGAGACCGGCGAGTTCGACTTTGCCTGGAACCTGCAACTGGCGCCCGATCTCGTCGCGCCGCTGGAGGCCGCGGGCAAGGGCAAGCTGGTCGGATCCTTCGGCACCATGGTCGAACGGATCGAGTTGAACCAGACCGACCCGTCCCCGGCGCTTGGCGATGCGCGCTCGACCCTGGCGCATCCGCATCCGTTCCTGACCGACCCGGCGGTGCGGCGCGCGCTGTCGATGGCCATCGACCGGCCGCTGCTGGCCGAATTGACCTATGGTCCGGCGGGCAAGCCGACCTGCACCATCGTCCCGGCGCCCGCGGCCTTCACCTCGGGGCGCGACGAATGCCTTGCGCAGGATATCGAGGGCGCCAGGGCGCTGCTGGATCAGGCGGGCTGGCTGCCCGGCGCGGACGGCATCCGCGAAAAGGACGGCGTGCGGCTGCATCTGGTGTTCCAGACGACGGTCAACGCGGTGCGCCAGGACGTGCAGTCGCTGGTCAAGCAATGGTGGTCGGAAATCGGCGTGGAAACCGACCTCAAGACCATCGACGGCACGGTGTTCTTCGGCGGCGATTCCGGCAACCCGGATTCGCAGGCGCGGTTCCTGGCCGATGCGCAGATGTTCACCGACGCTTATTATCTGCCCAATCCCGCGTCATTTCTGGACGAATTCGTCTGCGACCGGGTGCCCGACGACGAAAACCAGTGGCAGGGCAACAATTCCGTGCGCTTCTGCGATCCGGGTTTCGACGAACGCATGACCACCCTGAACCAGACCGGCGCGCCCGAGAGCCGGCACCGCATCGCAAGGGAGATGACCGACATGCTGACCGCCGACGGCCATGTCGTGCTGCCGCTGATCCATCGCGGCATGATCTCGGCCCATGCCAACACGCTGGCGGGCGTCGTCCCGAACGGGTGGGAGGGCAGCCTGTGGAACATCGCCGATTGGAGCCGCGCCGAATGACACCCACCCGAGGCATCCGATGCTGACATTCGCCATCCGCCGCCTGCTGCTGGCCATTCCGACGCTGCTGTTCATCTCGCTGGTGATCTTCCTGCTGCTGGAAGCCTCGCCCGGCGATCCCCTGGGCGACGTTCCCCTGACCGTGCCGCCCGAGGTCAAGGAACGGATGCGAGAGGCGCTTGGCCTGGGGCAGGCGTGGTATATCCGCTATGTCCTGTGGCTGAAGCAGTTCTTCTGGGTCGAGCCGCTGTATTGGTTCGACCAGATCTTCGGCACCCGGTTCAGCGCCGGGATGCAGCGGGTCATCAGCTTCCAGTCGCGCAGCCCGGTCTTCGACGTGATCGCGCAGCGGATCCCGCAGACGCTGACCGTCGTGGGGTTCAGCTATCTGGTGGGGGTGCTGATCGCCATCCCGATCGGCATCGTCTCGGCCTACAAGCAGTATTCCTGGTTCGACCAGTTGGGCACCTTCGTGTCGATGATCGGCTTTTCGATGCCGGTCTTCTTCAGCGGGGTGGTGCTGATCATCATCTTCGCGGTCAAGCTGCAATGGTTCCCGTCGGTCTATGACACAACCTTGCAGGTCCGGGACTGGGACAGCTTCTGGGCGCAGGTCCGGCAGATGATCATGCCGGTGACGGTGCTGGCCCTGTATAACGCCGCCCAGATCAGCCGTTTCATGCGGGCATCCATGCTGGACAACCTGGGCCAGGACTATGTCCGCACCGCGCGGGCCAAGGGCCTGTCGGAAAAGACCGTGGTGCTGAAGCATGTGCTGCGCAACAGCCTGATCCCGGTCATCACCGTGATCGCGCTTGGCCTGCCCGCGGTCTTCGGCGGCGCGATCATCACCGAACAGGTGTTCAAGGTGAATGGCCTGGGCCAGTTGCTGATCACCGCCATCCACGGCAACGACATTCCCATGGTGCTGACGCTGACCTTCATCTTCGCGATCCTGATCGTGCTGTTCACCCTGATTGCCGACATCCTCTATGGCATTCTCGACCCGAGGATCCGCTATGACTGAGACGGAACGCCAGCACGGCCTGTCGGTGACGGAAACCGTGGACGCCACCGCCGCCTCGGCCGGGGCGGTCGCCGGGCTGCCGCCCGACACGCCGCAGGTCGCGGGGGGCGAGACGCGCAGCCAGTGGCGCGACATCTGGCGCCAGTTTCGCAGCCATCGCGGCGCCATGGTGGCCCTGGCGCTGTTCGTGGCGACGATCCTGTTCGTGACCGCCGGGCCGTATCTCTGGACGCTCGACCCGACCTATGTGGACATCCGCGCCCGCAATTCCGGTTTCAGCGCGGCCCATCCGCTGGGCACGGACCAGCTGGGCCGGGACATGCTGGCGCGGCTGATGGCGGGGGGGCGGGTCTCCATCGCCGTGGGCCTGACCGCCATGATCATCGCCATCACGCTGGGCAGCCTGATCGGCGTCACCTCGGGCTATTTCCGGCGGCTGGACGCGCCGCTGATGCGGCTGACGGAACTGTTCCTGGCCCTGCCCCTGCTGCCGCTGCTGCTGCTGATGGTGACGCTGTTCCGCGAGCCCCTGTCGCAGTCCTTCGGTCCCGCCCTGGGCACCTTCATCCTGATCGTGTCGGCCATCGGCGCGACAAGCTGGATGCAGGCCGCGCGGATCGTGCGCGGCGACGTGCTGGGCCTGAAAGAGCGTGAGTTCATCCTTGCGGCCCGGTCTATCGGCACGCCGCCGCACCGGATGATCCTGCGCCATGTGCTGCCCAACGTGCTGTCGCCGATCATGGTCGCCGCGACGCTGGGCATCGCCACGGCGATCATCACCGAAAGCGCGCTGTCCTTCCTGGGCCTGGGCTTCCCGCCCGATTTCCCGACCTGGGGGCGGCTGCTTTACGACGCGGTGGACCAGATGATCATGTATCCGTGGCGGGTGATCCTGCCGGGGCTGTTCATCTCGCTGACGGTGCTGTGCGTGAACTATATCGGCGACGGGCTGCGCGACGCCATGGATCCCAGGATCCGGGGGCGGTGAATCGGTATAATGATCCGGACCATCCGCGACCCCTTGGCCGCCTATAACGAGCGATTGAAGCTGTTGGCGAACTTTCTGAATGCCACAGCGTTGGGTTTGGTGGGCTTTGCCGTCTTGCGACCCTTGACGGAAAGTCTGGCCAACGCGAACCTGTCCACGCTGTGGTGGGGAATGACCGGACTCGCAATCCATGGAATTTCGCACTATGTTATGGGCAGGATCCGCAAGGAGGTGAAGGAATGACGTTCTTCGAGTTCATCGTTCCCGTCATCGCACTGGCCGTGGCCGGGGCGGGCGTGCTTTTGCTTCGCCGCGAGGAACGAAAGCTGGAGCGGGAATCCACGCACCATCCCGCCGAATAATACAGCGTCCTGAACAAATCCAGAACATGGGCTTTCCATGGCGCGCTCTTGAGCCTATGTTAGCGGGATGGAGCTTCTGGACGATTCCGATAACGGCGATGCCGTGCCGCTGTCGCAGCGCGCGACCGCCGCGCGGCCGCTGCCCTATCTGGAGGGGCTGAACCCCGCGCAGCGCGCCGCGGTCGAGGCGCTGGACGGTCCCGTCCTGATGCTGGCGGGCGCGGGAACCGGCAAGACGCGGGCGCTGACCACGCGGATCGCGCATCTGCTGATGCTGGGCAAGGCCCGGCCGGGGCAGATCCTGGCCGTGACCTTCACCAACAAGGCCGCGCGCGAGATGAAGGACCGCATTGCCCGCCTGCTGGGCGAAACGGTCGAGGGGATGCCCTGGCTGGGCACCTTCCATTCGATCAGCGTCAAGATCCTGCGCCGCCATGCCGAGCTGATCGGCAATGGCGATGTGCATCTGAAGCCCAGTTTCACGATCCTGGACACCGACGACCAGATCCGGCTGATGAAGCAGTTGATCCAGGCCGAGAACCTGGATGAGAAACGCTGGCCCGCCCGGCAGTTGGCGGGCCTGATCGACGGCTGGAAGAACCGCTGCCTGACGCCCGCCAACCTGCCGCGTGGCGAGGGCGCGGCCTTCGACGGCTGGGGCGGCAGGCTTTATGCCGCCTATCAGGACCGGCTTCTGACGCTGAACGCGGTCGATTTCGGCGATCTGCTGATGCATTGCGTGACGCTGTTCCAGGCCCATCCCGACGTGCTGCGCGGCTGGCAGGACCGGTTCCGCTATATCCTGGTGGACGAATATCAGGATACCAACGTCGCGCAATACATGTGGCTGCGGCTGCTGGCGCAGGGGCATCGCAACATCTGCTGCGTGGGCGACGACGACCAGTCGATCTATGGCTGGCGCGGGGCCGAAGTGGGCAACATCCTGCGCTTCGAAAAGGATTTCCCCGGCGCGCAGGTGGTGCGGCTGGAACAGAACTATCGCTCGACCCCGCAGATCCTGGCGGCGGCATCGGGGCTGATCGCGACGAACCAGGGGCGGCTGGGCAAGACCCTGTGGACCGATGCCGAACCGGGCGAAAAGGTCCGCCTGATCGGCCATTGGGACAGCGAGGCCGAGGCCCGCTGGATCGGCGAGGAGATCGAGGCCTTCCATGGCGGCCACCGCGCCAGCGTCGGCCGCACCAGCCTGAACGACATCGCCATCCTTGTGCGCGCCTCGCACCAGATGCGCGCCTTCGAGGATCGCTTCATGTCCATCGGCCTGCCCTATCGCGTGATCGGCGGGCCGCGCTTTTATGAACGCGCCGAGATCCGCGACGCGATGGCCTATTTCCGGCTGGCGGTCAGCCCCGCCGACGACCTCGCCTTCGAACGCATCGCCAACACGCCCAAGCGCGGGTTGGGCGAGAAGGGCTTGCAGGCGATCCAGGCGATGGCGCGGGCGCGCGCGCTGTCGCTGCTGGACGGCACGGTCGCGGCGCTGACGGCGGGCGATCTGTCGGGCAAGGCCGCCGCCAATATGCGCCAGTTCACCGAGAGCATGGGCCGCTGGCACGCCGACGCCTTGGACACCTCGGTGAACCATGTCGAACTGGCCGAACGGATCCTGGACGAATCCGGCTATACCGCGATGTGGCAGAACGACAAGTCGCCCGACGCGCCGGGGCGGCTCGACAACCTCAAGGAACTGGTCAAGGCGCTGGAGGAGTTCGAGAACCTGCAAGGCTTCCTGGAACATGTCGCCCTGGTCATGGACCGCGACGATGGGGACGCCAGCGAACAGGTCAGCATCATGACCCTGCACGCCGCCAAGGGGCTGGAATTTCCCGTCGTCTTCCTGCCGGGATGGGAGGACGGGCTGTTCCCCAGCCAACGCGCCATGGACGAGAACGGCACCAAGGGGTTGGAGGAGGAGCGCCGCCTGGCCTATGTCGGCATCACCCGGGCCGAGCGTCTGGCGACGATCAGCTTCGCGGGCAACCGGCGGCTTTACGGGCAATGGCAATCGTCCCTGCCGTCGCGCTTCGTGGACGAATTGCCGCCCGAACATGTCGAGGTGCTGACCCCGCCGGGTCTCTATGGCGGCGGCTATGGCGCGGCGATGGCCTTCGCGGGGGGCGGGCCGGTCAATGCGCTGCATGAGCGCGCGGCCAAGGCGGATGTCTACAACTCTCCGGGATGGAAGCGGATGCAGGCGCGGGCCAGCGAACGCAAGGCGCCGGTCCACCGCACGCCGGTCGTGATCGACGCGGAACCTGCGGCCCGCTTCGCGGTGGGCGACCGGGTCAGCCATGCCAAGTTCGGCGAAGGCACGATCATGGGCATTGCCGAGGATACGCTGACCGTGCAATTCGCGGCGGGCTTCAAGAACATCAAGGCGGCCTATGTCCAGCCCGTCGGCGCCGACGACGTGCCCTTCTGACGCCTATTCGGCCCAGCCGAGGTCGGTGGTGAAGGCGATGGTCAGCCAGCGATCCGGGCTTTCGCCGCCGATCTCCTCTCCGATCCGGTCGCGGATCGCGTCCCATTGCTCCAGCCGGCGCGGCGGCTCGCCGGGGGGCACGATGAAGAACAACTCGATCTGCCGGCCCCGCCCGACCCGCGCGACATAGGCGCGATAGTCCAGGAAACCGTGCCGGGCGACGGCCTGCCGGGCCACGGCATCGACATGCTGCTTGAGGTCCGCGGGCGTCACCAGCAGGATATCGGCCAAGGCCCGGCGGATCGTCGGGATCGGCAGCGGGATCACCACAAGGCTGACCAGAGCCAGCGCCGCCGGATCGACAAAGGGCGACATCCAGTCCCAGCCGGTGCCTTGGATCAGCCAGCCGAAGACGAAGGCCGCCAGCAGCGCCCCGGTCAGCGCCGCCGACATGGCCCAGCCCTGCGCGTCCAGGTCCACGAAGCCCGACCGGATGCGCCGGTTGGCCCGGTGGTTGCGCAGCG
The DNA here is from genome assembly GCF_029027965.1 of Paracoccus sp. S3-43. Classification (NCBI taxonomy): domain Bacteria; kingdom Pseudomonadati; phylum Pseudomonadota; class Alphaproteobacteria; order Rhodobacterales; family Paracoccaceae; genus Paracoccus; species Paracoccus qomolangmaensis. Next base: position 2,560,765 of record NZ_CP119082.1, read on the forward strand.
CCATGCCCGCCGCCACCGCGACCACCACCACGGCATAGACGATGGCTTGGCCGAATTGCAGTTCTCGCCCGCCCGACAGCAGGCTTTGGACCGCGTTGAACAGCGCATAGACCGCCGCCCCGGTCAGCATCACCCCGCTGAGCCCCAGCACCATCGGTTCCAGATGCCAGAAGCCCATGGTGAAATGCTGGACCAGCCGCGCCTGGCGGCGTTCCGACATCTGCTGCGTGATCAGCCGCGAGACCAGCAGCGCCAGCAGCGTCATGCTGGCATCGGTCAGCGAATAGATCCCGTCGAAGATGATCGAGGACGACCCGGTCAGCACGCCGAAGCCCACGCCGATGGCCGCCACGGCGAAGGTCGCGGCGATGGACTGCCGCAGGATGTCCTGTTCGGTGGGCATGATCTGTCCTTGCGCTGGTGGGCCACGGCCCAGGGTGCTAGCGTCGGGCCGAAACCTCAACCCCGGACCCCGCGCCCTTGGCCACCTTCTTCCGCCTGATCCTGTTCCTGCTGATCGCCGAGACGGTGTTCTATCTGTTGCTGCGGGTCTATATCCGCTCGCTGCGCCGCGAAAGGCTGGAAGGGATCTGGGACGAACGCCACCCCGCCATGCCGGGGAACGGCCCGGCCCGGCGCGCGTTCGTCCGCAGGTCCATGACCCATTTCGACAAGACGCTGAAATCGCGGCTGTTGCTTCTGGTCTTCGTTCTGCCCAATCTTGCGGTCATGGGCATCATCTACTGGGTCAACTGGCAATAAGGACCGCTTTCCATGCATTATCTCAAGGTCGCGGTCGGCGTGATCTTCGGCATCGCGGTGTTCCTGTTCCTGGACTATGCGCTGCCGTCCAAGAACACGGTGCGCATCACCAATACCTATAACCGCCTGACTGCGGTGACGGCCTCGAACGCGATCTTCTATGCGTCCGACAATGCCGGCACGGTGGAAAACGCCGCCGGACAGCGCGACGTGCGCTTCATCGAGACGGTGCGGCCCAACGGCAAGGTCTTCGTCTATCGCAACGAGGATACCGGCTGGATCTGGCCGCCCTATTTCAAATACGACAGCGCCAATCTGCATGCCGAGGCGACGAACCTGCGGTCGGGCCGCGACAACCCGCAATGGGTCAGCGTCACCGCCTATGGCTGGCGGCTGCCCTGGCTGTCGGCCTATCCCAATGCGATCAGCGTCGACACGCTGGCCGATCCCGGCGAACGCCCGCGCAACTGGGCGGCGTCCATCGTCTGCGTGGTCTTGCTGATGTTGCTGGCGCTGCTGTGGCGGATGTGGGCGCAGTTCCAGGAACGCGGCCTCTCTTGGCGGAGGAAGCCGTGACCCGCAATCCCGGCACCGATCTGCGCCTGGACGGGTTTTCGGACATCCGCATCAACACCCCCGCCGTCGAACGCCGCGCCGCGACCCTGCCCGCGCGGCGCAGCCTGAAGAAGGACCATCAGGCGGCCTGGCTGCTGAACGCGGTGCGCTGCATCGACCTGACGACGCTGGCGGGCGACGACACCCATGACCGGGTGGCGCGGCTTTGCGCCAAGGCGATGCGGCCTGTGGCGCCCGATCTGCTGGAGGCGATGGGGGTTTCCGGCCTGACCACCGGCGCGGTCTGCGTCTATCCGACGATGGTCGGCGCGGCCAAGCGCGCGCTTGGCAATTCCGGCCTGCCCGTCGCCAGCGTGGCGACCGGCTTTCCGGCCGGGCTGATGCCGCTGAACCTGCGGCTGGCCGAGATCCTCTATGCCGTCGATCAGGGCGCGGACGAGATCGACATCGTCATCACCCGCGCCCATGTGCTGCGCGGCGACTGGGCGGCGCTGTATGACGAAATCCGGGCCATGCGCGAGGCCTGCGGCGATGCGAAGATGAAGGCGATCCTGGCGACGGGCGACCTGAAATCTCTGGAAAACGTCGCCCGCGCCAGCCATGTGGCGATGCAGGCCGGGGCGGACTGGATCAAGACCTCGACCGGGAAGGAGGGCGTGAATGCCACCCTGCCCGTGTCGCTGGTGATGTGCCGGGCGATCCGCGACTATCGCTGTCAGACCGGCCATGTGGTCGGCTTCAAGCCCGCCGGAGGGCTGCGGACGGCCAGGGACGCGCTGAACTGGCAGGTGCTGATGGCAGAGGAGCTGGGCCGCGACTGGCTGCGCCCGGATCTGTTCCGTATCGGCGCGTCCAGCCTGCTGGGCGATATCGAGCGCCAGATCAGCCACCATGTGACGGGCCGCTATGCCGCCAGTTACCGCCAAGCCATTGCCTGAGGACCGCATGACCAGCGTGAGCGAGTTGATGGAAACACTGGAATACGGCCCCTCGGTCGAGGACAGCGGGGCAGTGCGCGACTGGCTGGCCCGGCGCGGCGCCTTCGGCCATTTCATCGGCGGGGCCTTCACCGACCCCGGCACGCTGTTCGACAGCCGCGATCCGGCGACGGGCGAGGTTCTGGCGCAGGTGACGCAGGGCACGGGCGATGACGTGGCGGCGGCGGTCGCGGCGGCGCGCGCGGCGCAGCCGGGTTGGGCGGCGCTGACGGGGACCGGGCGGGCGCGGTATCTCTATGCCCTGGCGCGCCATGTGCAGAAACGCGAACGCTTCCTGTCGGTGCTGGAGACGCTGGACAACGGCAAGCCCATTCGCGAATCGCGCGACATCGACATGCCGCTGGTGGCGCGGCATTTTTATCATCACGCCGGCTGGGCGGAACTGCGCGACACTGCCTTTCCGGGCCATGCGCCGCTGGGTGTCTGCGGCCAGATCATCCCCTGGAACTTTCCGCTGCTGATGCTGGCCTGGAAGATCGCCCCCGCGCTTGCGGCGGGGAACACGGTCGTCCTGAAGCCCGCCGAATACACCCCGCTGACCGCGCTTGCCTTCGCCGAAATCTGCCAAGAGATCGGCCTGCCCGCAGGCGTCGTGAATATCGTCACCGGCGATGGAGAGACCGGCGCGGCGCTTGTGGCCGCTGACGTGGACAAGATCGCCTTCACCGGATCCACCGAGGTGGGGCGCGCCATTGCCGGGCAGTTGGCGGGCACGGCCAAGCGGCTGACGCTGGAACTGGGCGGCAAGTCGCCCTTCGTGGTCATGCCCGATGCCGATCTGGACGCGGCTGTCGAGGGCGTGGTGGAGTCGATCTGGTTCAATCAGGGCCAGGTCTGCTGCGCCGGATCGCGCATCCTGGTGGCCGAGGCGGTGGCGGACCGATTCGAGACGCTGCTGGCGACCCGCATGGCGCGGCTGCGCGTCGGCCCGCCGCTGGACAAGTCCACCGATGTCGGCGCCATCGTCGATCCCGCCCAGAAGGACCGGATCCTGTCGATCTGCAAGGCCGCCACCGATGCCGGGGCGGACCTGGTCGGCGGCGCGGCGCAGGACGGCTGCTTCATCGCGCCGGGCTATCTGAGGAACATCGCCCCCGCCAATCCGGGCTTCGAGCAGGAAATCTTCGGCCCCATCGCCACCCTGTCGACCTTCCGCACGGCGGATGAGGCGGTCGACCTGGCGAACAACACCCGCTATGGGCTGGCCGCCTCGGTCTGGTCGGAAAGTGCTGCGGTGGCGACCGATCTGGCCGCGCGGATCAAGGCGGGCGTGATCTGGATCAACTGCGCCAACCTGTTCGACGCCGCCGCCCCCTTCGGCGGCTATCGCGAAAGCGGCTTCGGCCGCGAAGGCGGGCGCATGGGAATGCTGGATTATCTGACGGAACCGGCGGTCGATTCCGCGCCGGAACCCGCCCCCACCGTGCCGGTCGCCGCGACCACAGGTCAGCCGGGGCCGGAGGGTCTGGACCGCACCGCCAAGCTGTATATCGGCGGCGCGCAGAAGCGGCCCGATGGCGGTGCCAGCTATGCGGTGCCGGGCGGGCTCGCGCCGCTGGGCAGCCGCAAGGACATCCGCAACGCGGTCGAGGCGGCGGCCAAGGCCGGGAGATGGACCGCGATGGGCGGCCATGCCCGCGCGCAGGTGCTGTATTACATCGCGGAAAATCTTTCCGCCCGCACCGAGGAATTCGCCCGCCGCACCAGTCAGGCCGAGGTGCAGGCCGCCATCGCCCGCGCCTTCCATTACGCCGCCTGGGCGGACAAGTTCGATGGCGCCAATGTCCAGGCCCGGCCCGGCCATCTGCTGAACGTGGTGAACGAAGTCTTCGGCGTGATGGGCATCAGTTGCCCGAACGCGCAGCCGCTGGCCGCGTTCATGTCGCTGGTGATGCCCGCCATCGCCTTGGGCAACCGCGTGGTCGCGATTGCCGCGCAGGACGATCCGCTGCCGGTGCTGGATCTTTATCAGGTCTTCGGCACCTCGGACCTGCCGGGCGGCGTGGTGAATATCGTCACCGGCCCGCGCGACGACCTGGCCAGAACCCTGGCCGCGCATGATGAGGTCGCGGCGATGTGGATGATCGGCGGCGATCTGACGACGGTGGAGAAGGCGGCGGGCGGCAACCTGAAGCCGGTCTGGTCGCCCGCCCATCGCGACTGGTGCGGCCCGCGGGCGCAGAGCGAAACCTTCCTGCGTCACGCCAGGCAGACCAAGACGATCTGGCTGCCCTATGGCGCCTTGCCGCAGGGGACGGGCAGCCCGGCCTATTGACCGGCAACGGGGGCTGTCTGCCCCCCCACGCGCAAGGCGCGTCGGGGGGGCGAAGCGCCCCCGGCGGCGGCGGTCTCTCCTAAGCCCGCAGCCCCGCGAAGGTCATCGGGTCCAGCGATGCCTGGGCAAAGGTCGGCCCGCTGACCATCAGGCTGACCGCATCATGCGAATGCAGCGATTCCTGGTGGCTGGCCACCACCCGGAAATCGCCGAATCGCGGATCGGCCAGCAGTTGCTGGGCAAAGGCGCGCACCGCATCCTCGACAAAGATCGGGTTCGCGGCGTTGAGTTCCGCAAAGGCCTGCTCGTCCTCTCGCTTGACCATCACCTGGGTTTCCGTGGGCACCGCGCGGCGGCACAGGTCCACCACATCCTCGAACCAGATCTTTTCCGGGCCCAGCATCACCACCGAGATCCGCGCGATGGACCGCTGCGAATGCGGCGTCGCCAGCCGCGACCGGGTTTCGCGCGCATGTTCGGACAATTCCAGCGAACAGGGGCAGGTCGAGGAATAGACGTAATCGAAATGCATGATCCGCAGCCGCTGGCCGTGGAAATCCAGCACCTCCATCGCGATGTCGTAATATTGCCAGCCCGACAGGCCCGAGCGCAGCGAATCGACCCGGATCGGATAGGAGAACCGCATCTGGATGCGCGCGTCATAGGCGTCCAGATCGGCCTGGTAATCGTCCAGCGCGGCCTCCAGCACCTTGAGGCTGAAGGCATGTTCGGAATGGGCATAGAAGGACCGCATGATCCGCGACATGTTGATGCCCTTGCGGTCGGCCTCAAGGCTGACGGTGCCGGTCACGCTGGTTTCCAGCGTCAACTCGCCGCCCTCGCCATGGGAATCGGGGCGGGTCTGGTAACGGATCGGCAGGCGGAAATTGGAAATGCCGACATGCTGGATCGGCGCGCGGGCGCCCACGATCAGGCTGGCGGGGCCGTTTTGCAGGTCGGGCAGACCGGCCTTGTAGGCGTCATCGACCCGGAAATCGGCGTCATAGCTGCGCGCCAGGGCCGGATAGGCGGGGATCAAGGGGCGGGCTTCGGTCATGCGGGTATCCTCGCGGCGCGGTCGCCGACAATATGGGGGCAGGGGGCCGAAATCCAAAGGGCGAATCCGTCGGGACGGGCCGCGTGCGCGACCGTTCCCCTTACCCCTCCAGGGCGCGGCGCAGATCGGCGATCAGATCGTCGGCATGTTCCAACCCCACGGACAGGCGCAGCAGGCCGGGCGTGATGCCCAGATGGGCGCGATCCTCGTCCGACAGGCGCTGATGAGTGGTCGTCGCCGGATGGGTGACGATGGACTTGGCGTCGCCCAGATTGTTGGAAATGCTGATGATCCCCAGCCGGTTCAGGGCGGCGAAGGCGGCCTCCTTGCCGCCGGCCACCTCGATGGCGATCATGGTGCCGCCGGCGCCCATCTGGCGCATCGCCAGATCATGCTGGGGATGATCGGCCAGGCCCGGATAGATGACGCGCGTCAGGGCCGGATGGCCTTGCAGCGCCTGCGCGATCTTCTGCGCGCTGTCGGCCTGGGCGCGCACGCGCAGGTCCATGGTTGTCAGGCCGTTCAGCATGATCCAGCTGTGGAACGGGCTGATCGCGCCGCCGGTATGCTTCAGGTAAGGCTCGGCGACTTCGCGCACGAACTGGCGGGTGCCGCAGATCACGCCCGCAAGCGCCCGCCCGCCGCCGTCGATATGCTTGGTCGCGGAATAGACGACCACATCCGCCCCCAGTTCGGCGGCGCGGGAAAAGACCGGGGTCGCAAAGACGTTGTCGGCCACGACCACGGCGCCCACCGCATGGGCAAGATCGGCGACGCCCTGAATGTCGATCACCTCCAGCGTCGGGTTCGACATGGTTTCGAAGAACGCCGCGCGGGTGCCGGGGCGCAGGGCGGCCTTCCACTGGTCCAGGTCGGTGCCGTCGACATAGCTGACCTCGACCCCGAATTTCTTCAGCAGGTCCAGCACATACAGGCAAGATCCGAACAGCGCCCGAGAGGCCACGACATGATCGCCGGGCTTCACCATCGAAAACAGCGCGCCGTTGACGGCGGCCATGCCGCTGGCGGTGGCGAAGGCGTCCTCGGTCCCTTCCAGCGCGGCGATGCGATCCTCGAACATGCGGCTGGTGGGGTTGCCATAACGGGCATAGATGAATTCGTCCGGGCCGGCGCCCTTGAAGCGTTCCTCGGCCTGTTCGGCGCTGTCATAGACGAAGCCCTGGGTCAGAAAGATCGCCTCGGCCATCTCGCCATACTGGCTGCGGCGGATGCCGTGGTGAACGGCCTGCGTGCGCGGGTGAGGTGCCTTGGAGGAACGGTCGTCCATGAGATGCCCCTGTGCTGTCGCCAGCGGGTTAGCGCCCCCGACCCTGAGGCGCAAGGGCCAAGCCCGAAAGGACCGGCTCGCCCACCCGCCACAGATGCACAGGCGCAATTGTCCTTTTAGTCAGACATATTTGCAGTAAGTGCAATTTTCCTGAAAAAGCAAAGGAGTAACAAGGACGCCATACCAATTGACCAAATGGACAGGTTGAGCGGCGGGTGACCCGCAAGTAAGTTGATCGGGCAGTCAACGATTGGACTGCCGAGGAATGGATGGCCCCCGGCCAAGGATGAAGCGATCATGGCGTTGGAATATGCGAACGAATATCCCGACATCCTGTCGCGTCCGACCGGCGGGCTTGTCCCTTCCGATCGCCCCCTTGTCCGGGGGGCGGCATTGACAGAGCGGGACGGCAAGCCAGATTGTGTGTGTGGCGGCGCGTTCCTTCGGGATCCGGCGACGGTTTCCCTGGAGGATTGCGAACGTGTGTAGTGTAGGACGCTTGCTGTCCCGACCGGTCGTCGTCTGATCGGTCTGAATTGGGCTGAGTATTCCGTTTTTTGTTTTTGTGACAGCCCGGCACGATACAGCGGGGGCGGAGAAATCCGCCCCCGCTGTCGCCTTTACAGATAATCGCCGCGTTGCAGGCCGTATTTCGCCATCTTTTCGTTCAGCGTCCGGCGCGGCAGGCACAATTCGTCCATCACCCCGGCGATGCTGCCCTTGTGGCGGCGCATGGTGTTGTCGATCAGCATCTTTTCGAAGCTTTCGACATATTCCTTGAGCGGCTTTCCTTCGGTCGTGGTGGCCTGCTGGTTGTCGTCGCCATCCGCCATCAGAAGGGACGCGATCGACCCCGACCCACGCCGGTTCTGCAAGACGGCGCGTTCGGCCACGTTGATCAGCTGGCGGATATTGCCGGGCCAGGGGGCCTGCAAAAGCTGGGCTGCCTCTTGCGCGCTGACCTGCGGGGGTTCGCAGCCGTATTCCTCGGAGAATTGCTCGGTCATGCGGGTGAACAGCGACAGGATGTCCTCGCCCCGCGCGCGCAGCGGCGGCAGGGTGATCTTCAGCGCGGACAGGCGATAGAACAGGTCGGGACGCAGCGAATCCTCGGCCTTGCGGCCCTCGCCGCGGGCGTTGGAAATGGCGATGATCCGGGTTTCCGCAGGGGTGCCGCCGTCGCTGATGAAGGCCAGCAAGCGGGCTTGCAGCGGTTCGGACAGCGCCTCGATATCCTCCAGGCACAGGGTGCCGCCACGCGCCTCCTCGACCGCCGGGATGCCGTCCTCCAGCGGGCCGAACAGGCGGGCCGACAGCGCCTCGTCGTTATAGGCGGCGCAGGACACGGGCACGAATTTCTTGGACGCGCGCGGCCCCACGGCGTGCAGCGCATGGGCCACCAGCGTCTTGCCGGTCCCCGTCTCTCCGTCGATCAGCACATGGCCGTCGGCCTGGCCCAGATCCAGGATATCCTCGCGCAGGCGTTCCATCACCGGGCTGGCGCCGATCAGCTTGGACATGACCTGCTGGCCTTCGGACAGGTCGCGGCGCAGCGCGCGGTTGTCCAGCGTCATCCGCCGCATCTGCGTGGCCTTCTTGGCCAGCGCCGTCATCTTGTCGGGGTTGAAGGGCTTTTCCATGAAATCCATGGCCCCCAGGCGCATCGCCTCGACCGCCATGGGCACGTCGCCATGGCCGGTGATCAGGATCACCGGCAGGCCCGAATCCAGCCCCATCAGGCGCTTGAGGAAGGCGATGCCGTCCATGCCGGGCATTCGGATGTCGCTGACGACGATGCCGGGCCAGTCGGCCCCGATCACCTTCAGCGCATCTTCCGCACTGGGATAGGTTTCGGTTTCGAACCCGGACAGGACCAGCCACTGGCTGACGGATTCCCGCATGTCTGGTTCGTCGTCGACAATCGCAATCTTCAGTTTGCGGGACATTGGGTCTTCCTCTCTCGAACATTCATTCGGCGGCCAGCGGCTGCGCGTCCTGCCTTGGCTTCAACAGCGGCAGTTCGACGGCAAACACGGCGCCTTCGTCTTCGTTATGGGCGGTCAGACGGCCACCGAAATCGGCCATGATACTGGACGATATGGCAAGGCCCAGCCCCGTCCCCTCGCCCGGCTTCTTGGTGGTCCAGAACGGCTCGAACAGCTTTTCCAGATCGGAAATGCCCGGCCCGTTGTCGCGCACCAGCACATAGGCATGGGCGCCGGTTTCCACGGTGATCTCGATCCGCGCGTCGCGACGCTCGCGCACGGCATCGACGGCGTTGCGCAGCAGGTTGATGATCACCTGTTCCAGCCGGATGCGGTCGGCCATCACCATCACCGGTCGACGCGGCAGGTTGCGGATCACGCGAATGGTGCGGCCGCGCAACTGCGGCTCCATCATGGTCAGGGCGCTGCTGACGGCGGCGCGCAGATCCACCGGCTCCACCGCCTCGCCGCCCTTGCGGGCATAGGATTTCAGCTGCCGGGTGATCGCGCCCATCCGTTCGATCAGGTCGTCGATCCGCTGGAAGCTGGACAGCGCCTCCTCGGCCCGGCCGCGCTGCAACAACAGCCGCGCGCCCGCCAGATAGGTCTTCATCGCGGCCAGCGGCTGGTTCAGTTCGTGGCTGACGCCCGCCGACATTTCCCCAAGCGCCGCCAGTTTCGAGCTTTGCTGAACGGTCTGTTCGGCGACACGCAATTCCTTCTGCATCCGCTCGCGTTCCGCGATCTCTCGGGTCAGGCGCATGTTCAGCGCGCGCAGATCGGCCGATTCGCGCATATAGGCGACCGATTGGCTGCGCGCCCGGCGCGACAGGGCATAGAACGTCCCGGCCAGCAGGATGGCGAAGCCCATGATCTCCAGCGCCAGGACGGCGTTGACCTGTTCGCGCACGGACGCATAGGTGGTAAAGCTGATCATCCGCCAGCCGCGGAACGGGATCCGCGTCTCGGCCTGCATGACGGCGCGGCCCTGGACATAGGCGTCCACGGGGGTCGCGGTCCAGTCGGCCGTCACCTGGAAGGCCCGCTGGATGGCCGAGGGCGCGTCGCGCACCGCAAGCGCCTCGGGCATGGTCAGGCCGCGCCAGCGCGGTTCGGTCGCCAGGATGATGTTGCCTTCGCTGTCGGTGACGGCCACCGCGTCGGAAATCCCCGCCCAGGACCGTTCCAGCCGCGACAGGTCGGCGCCGACGACGATCACGCCCAAGGTCTTGCCGTCGGCCACCACCGCGCGGGAATAGGTGAACTCATGGGCGCCGCTGGCCTGGTTGGCGACGGTAAAGACCGTGTCCCGCGACCGCAGCGCCTCGACATAGAAGGGCGACAGGACGTTGTTGGTGCCAAGCTGATACCGGTCGGTCGACCCCACCGTGCGCCCCGACGCATCCAAGAGCCGGATCGAGGCCGCGCCGATCTCTTTCTGCGCCGCCATCAGCCGGGCCGAGGTGGACGAGAAATCGTTGCTGTTCAACGACCCGATCAGCGCCGGATCGCGGGCCAGCAGCAGCGGCACCACCGCCGTGCGCTGCAATTCCGACAACAGGTTGCCGGTATACAGCGCCAGCCGCAATTCGGACCGGACACGGGTGTTTTCGGAAAAACGCGCGGTCAGCCAGGCATTCGTGGTCCAGATCGAGGCGATCGCGACGACGAAGATCAGCGCGACGGCGATGCGCAGCCACCACGGGTTGCCCGGTTGGGACAGCCGCGGGCGCCAACGCTCTGACTCGCTTTCCTCGATCACCGATAATGTCCGGCCATGTTGCACAACTGCCGCACTCTAGGCGCAGACGCGCGGACGCTCAAGTCAGGCGTTGACAAGCCCGCCCACCAGCGAACGAAACAGCGCCGCGCCATCGGTCCCGCCAAGCGCCGGATCGGCGGCGCGTTCGGGATGCGGCATCATTCCCAGCACGCGGCGGTTTTCGGACAGCACTCCGGCGATGTCGGCGACCGATCCGTTGATCGCCGGGCCATAGGTGAAGGCGATGCGGTCCCCGTCGCGCAGGGCTGCCAGCCCTTGCGGGGCGATCTGATAGTTGCCGTCATGATGGGCGACGGGAATGGCGATCCGCTGGCCCTTTTCGTATCCGGCGGTGAAATCGCTGTCGGTTGTCGCCACCTCCAGCACCGCCGTCCTGCACAGAAAGGTCAGCCCGCTATTGCGCATCAGCGCGCCCGGCAGCAGGCCCAGCTCGGTCAGCACCTGGAAACCGTTGCAGATCCCCAGCACATGGCCGCCGCGTTCCGCATGGCGCCGCAAGGCCCCGGCAATCGGCGATTGCGCCGCGATGGCCCCGCAGCGCAGGTAATCGCCAAAGGAAAACCCGCCCGGCACGGCGACCAGATCGGTGCCGTCGGGCAGCGCGTCGTCCTTGTGCCAGACGCGCGTCACCTGCGCCCCGGCCTGGTCAAGCGCCACGGCCAGATCGCGGTCGCAATTCGATCCGGGAAAGGTGATGACGGCGGCTTTCATGGGATTGCTCCTGCTGAGGATCGCCACGGGACATAGCGCAGCTTGGCCCCCGAAGAAAGGGGGCGTTGCCCCCGTCCCTGCGGGACTCCTCCAGGATATTTGGGCCAAAGTGAAGCAGCCTTTCACTTTGGTCCAAATATCCCCGCCGGAGGCAAGAAAAGGGCCGGGCGAATGCCCGGCCCGCTTCCCTCCATCAGGCCAGCGCCTTGTTCAGGTATTCGTCGACCTTTTCCAGATAGCCCATCGTGGTCAGCCATTTCTGGTCCGGCCCGACCAGCAGCGCCAGATCCTTGGTCATGTGGCCGTCCTCGACCGCCTGCACGGTCACGCGCTCCAGCGTCTCGGCGAAGTTCAACAGTTGCGCATTGTCGTCCAGCTTGGCGCGGTGCTTCAGGCCGCCCGTCCAGGCAAAGATCGACGCGATGGAGTTGGTCGAGGTCTGGTTGCCCTTCTGATGCTCGCGGTAATGGCGCGTCACGGTGCCGTGTGCCGCCTCGGCCTCGACGGTCTTTCCATCGGGCGTCATCAGCACCGAGGTCATCAGGCCGAGCGACCCGAAGCCCTGGGCCACGGTATCGGACTGCACGTCGCCATCATAGTTCTTGCAGGCCCAGACATAGCCGCCCGACCATTTCAGGTTCGACGCCACCATGTCGTCGATCAGCCGGTGTTCATAGGTGATCCCGGCCTTCTTGAACCGGTCGGCGAATTCCTCGTCGAAGACCTGCTGGAACAGATCCTTGAAGCGGCCGTCATAGGCTTTCAGGATGGTGTTCTTGGTCGACAGATAGACCGGATAGCCCCGGTTCAGGCCATAGTTCAGCGAGGCGCGGGCGAAATCGCGGATCGAATCGTCCAAGTTGTACATGGCCATCGCCACGCCCGAGGACGGCGCGTCGAACACGTCGTGTTCGATGGTTTCGCCATCCTCGCCGACGAACCTGATGGTCAGCTTGCCCTTGCCGGGAAAGCGGAAATCGGTGGCCTTGTACTGGTCGCCGAAGGCGTGGCGGCCGACGATCACCGGCTTGGTCCAGTGCGGAACCAGGCGCGGGACGTTCTGGCAGATGATCGGCTCGCGGAAGATCACGCCGCCCAGGATGTTGCGGATCGTGCCGTTGGGCGATTTCCACATCTTCTTCAGGCCGAATTCCTCGACCCGCTGTTCGTCGGGGGTGATGGTCGCGCATTTCACGCCGACGCCGTATTGCTTGATGGCGTTGGCCGCGTCGATGGTGACCTGATCCTCGGTCCGGTCGCGTTCCTCGATGCCCAGGTCGTAATATTTCAGATCCACGTCCAGATAGGGCAGGATCAGCTTCTGCTTGATGAAGTCCCAGATGATCCGGGTCATCTCGTCGCCGTCAAGCTCGACGACGGGGTTGGCTACCTTGATCTTCGACATGGGCATTCCCTTTGGCGTTGGATTCGGCTGCCGCTATAGCCGGGAAAGCCGCGAAAGGAAAGAATGTATGCAGCGGTATGCAATTCTCACAAGGGCGAATCGCCCTATCCCGGACCGCTGGCGGTTGGCGATGCCGCAGGATTCCTATCCCGGCGGGCTGACGGTCAGCCCAGGAAGTCCCGCACGCGCGGGCGCAGCCAGTCCCACAAGGCGGGCGCGCCCAAGGTGATCCTGCCGCCCACGCGCGATTCGAGATCGGCGAAGGTGACGCCATAATCCACCCAGCCGATGCCGCCCGACCCAAGGTTCTGGATGACCGGCTGGCAGCGGTCCAGGGCCTTGGCGAACACCGCGTCGGGCGTCGCGGCGGCCTCGAATTCCTGCCACAGCGCCAGAAAATCCCGCGCCTGCGGACCCGGCAGAAGGCCGAAGATGCGCAGGGCGGCCTCGGCCTCGGCGGCCTGGATATGGGCGGAGCCATGCGCCAGCCCCCCGGCGGAATGCAGCGGCACGTCGCCCACGTCGATCTCGACCAAGTCGTGGATCAGCAACATGCGGATCACCCGGCCGATATCGACGCCCGGCCCCGCCAGATCCGCGAAGGCCAGCGCGTAGAGCGCCAGATGCCAGCTGTGTTCGGCGCTGTTTTCCCGGCGCGAAGCGTCGATCAGCAGGCTGGCGCGCAGGACGGATTTCAACGCATCGGCCTCGGCCAGGAAACGCAGGCGGCGGTGCAGGTCGCTGTCGGGCGGCGGCGTTCCGGCCAGCACGGCATCGGCCCAGCCCATCGCCTCGGGCCATTCGCCCCGCAGCCGGGCGGCGCGCCCGCCCCCGATATTGTCGCGGACGATGGCCAGATGATCGGCCAGCGGCTGCGGCGCCAGCAGCACCTGGAACAGCGGCTGGCTGTGATCCATGCGCTTGGCCATGACCGCATCGGCGCAGGCGGCCGCCTCGAAGTCCAGCCACAGAGCCATCAGCCGGTCCCGGTCGGGCGACAGGCCGAAGATGCGATCCGCCGCCCGCGCCTCGGCGGTCGCCAGGACAGCGGCGTCGTGATCCAGATGGATCGGCTGGTCGCCGGTGTCGATCTCGACCAGGTCGTGGACCAGCAGCATCCGGATCGCGCGGTCCGAGGCACCGAACACCATCGCCTGCAAGGCGACGTGCCAGCTGTGTTCGGCGCTGTTTTCCGGGCGCGACAGATCCAGCAGCACATTCGCCCGGTCGACCGTCTTCAGGCGGTCGGCCTCGGCCAGGAAGGCGAACTGGCGGGCGATGCGGTCGGACATTCCGCCTCAGCGGCTGGTTTCGGTCAGGCGGCGGCGGACATAGGACTGCACCAGGTCGATCATCGGCTTCATATGCGCCTCGTCGTCGCGGAAGAAGTGATCGGCGCCCTCGATTTCCTCGTGGGTGATGGTGATGCCCTTCTGTTCGCGCAACTTGCCGACCAGGCTATGGGTGTCCTTCGGCGGCGCCACCCGGTCGGCGGTGCCGTTCACGATCAGCCCGGACGACGGGCAGGGCGCCAGGAAGCTGAAATCATACATGTTCGCGGGCGGGGCGATGCTGATGAAGCCGGTGATTTCGGGCCGCCGCATCAGCAGCTGCATCCCGATCCAGGCGCCGAAGGAAAAGCCCGCGACCCAGCAATGCTTGCTGTTGGGATTCATCGCCTGAAGGTAATCCAGCGCCGAGGCCGCATCCGACAATTCGCCGATCCCCTGGTCGAATTCGCCCTGGCTGCGCCCCACGCCGCGGAAATTGAACCGCATCACGGTGAAGCCCAGCTTGTGAAAGGCATAGTGCAGGTTATAGACGACGCGGTTGTTCATCGTCCCGCCATATTGCGGGTGCGGATGCAGGACGATGGCAAGGGGGGCGTCGGGTTTGCCGGGCTGGGGGTGGTAACGGCCTTCGAGCCGGCCTTCGGGACCGGGAAAAATCAACTCTGGCATCGTCTTCCTTCGACATGACGGTGGTTTCTTGACGCATCTGCGTGGCGCTCTTAGACCGCTATCTGGGATGCCGGTCGGGATTGCGCAAGAAACGCGCCCCGGCGGCATAGCGCGGCAGTGCGCGCGCCGTCAATCCGACCCCGGCCGCAACAGGAGGAGCCAGCCGATGAAACTGTCCACAAAGGGCCGCTATGCGATCATCGCGCTTGTCGATCTGGCCACGGTCCGGGGGGACGACCTGACCTCGCTGGCCGAGATTTCGGGCCGCCAGGACATCTCGCTGCCCTATCTGGAACAATTGTTCGTGCGCCTGCGCCGCGCCGGACTGGTCGCCTCGGTGCGCGGCCCCGGCGGCGGCTACCGCCTGGCCCGCGCGCCCGAGACGATCCGCATCGCCGAAATCCTGGAAGCCGTGGACGAGACCGTCAGCGCCATGCATATCGGCGCGGGCGCATCGGGGGGCGTGTCGGGATCGCGGGCGCAGACCCTGTCGAACCGGCTGTGGGAAAGCCTGTCGGCGCATGTCTATGTGTTCCTGCACAACCATTCGCTGGCCGATGTCGCCAGGAACCAGCTGCTGCCCTGCCCCGCGCTGCCGCAGATCCTCAGCGTGGTGGACGACTGAGGAAACCGACGGTCCCGCAGGTCAGGTCTGGTTGGTCCCTTTTGCGCCGTTCGGCCGTTGTGCCTGGACGGCTCGAATGGAGGACAAGCACATGACCGACGCCACCCTGACGCTGGACGGCCTGGAACAGATCAGCGGCACTGTCGAGACCGGCGGCGACTATGCGCGTCTTGTGGCGGACACGGCCCTGGACGAAAGCCGGATCGCCGCACCGCACGAAGGCCAACTGACGATCGACGGCAAGTCCGAACGGGTGATCCTGGAAAACTATCGCGCCCTTGAGGATGCGGGCTGCGAGATCACCCTTCGCCGGATCCAGCCGGAACCCCGGTGACAGGCACCTTGGCGGCGGGGAAATGGTCTGGTGGAAAACCGTGGTAGCGGAGGAGGGATTTGAACCCCCGACACAAGGATTATGATTCCTCTGCTCTAACCAGCTGAGCTACTCCGCCACGGGTGGGGGCGATGTAAGGGGTGGCGCGGGGGGCGTCAAGCGGTTTTCGCGACAATCCGCGGGCGGCGTCAGTCGCGCCCTTCCAGCCGGCGCAGGGCCCTGGACAGCATGTCAAGCTGGGCCTGCTGCTGGGCGATCAGATGGGCAAGCTGGTCGCTGCGCAGCTGGTCCAGCTTCTCGTGCAGCGCCATGATTTCCAGTTCGGCCTTCAGGTTCACCTCATAGTCGTGGACGGCCGCCAGACGGTCCTTCTGGGCCTGCCGGTTCTGGCTCATCATGATGATCGGCGCCTGGAAAGCGGCCAGCATCGACAGGATCAGGTTCAGGAAGATGAACGGATAGGGGTCGAAACCCGCCCGGCCCAGCGTCAGGTTCAGCAGGCACCACAAGACCAGGAAGGACGCGAAGATGAGGATGAAGGTCCAGGAACCGCCGAAGCTGGCCACCCGGTCGGCCAGCCGCGCGCCCAGCCCGTCGTCGGACGGCACCGTCGTGTCGCGGCTGATGGTGCGGCGCTGGCCCAGATAATCCAGCACCCGCCGCTCGGTCCCGGCCAGCGAGGCGAGATCCCGGCCCAGCCAGCGTTTCACGGCCTCGGTCGCGTGTTGGTCCTGCATGATCGGCTCCTGCGCTGTGGATCACGCGCAGGAAGCATCGCCAAGGGCGATCAGGCAAGCCCCGCCGGTTCAGCCGCGCGCCTTGACCACCTGCAACAGCGGCATGACCTGGGCCATGTCCGGGCCATGGGCCTGGCCGGTGACGGCCTTGCGCAGCGGCATGAACAGCCCCTTGCCCTTGCGGCCGGTGGCCTCCTTCACGCGCGCCGTCCAGTCGCCCCAGGTCGCGTCGGTATAGGGCGGCGGCGGCAGCAGCGGCATGGCCTGGGCGATGAAATCGGCATCCTCGGGGTCGATCTGCGGCTCGGCCCCCTGGCTGAAGATCGTCCACCACCGGCCCAGGTCGTCCAGTGTGGTAATGTTCTGGGACGCCACCGACCAGAACCGTTCGGCCAGATCGGCGGGCACGCCAAGCGCCGCGATGCGGTCGCGCACCGCCTCGAAGGGCAGCGCCTGGTTCCGTTCGCGGGTCAGCGGCCACAGATCCTCGGCGTCGAATTTCGTGGGCGAGGCGCCGAATTTCGACAGGTCGAACCCTTCGGCCAATTCGTCCAGCGTCAGTTTCAGTTCCACCGGCTGGCTGGAGCCCAGCCGCGCCATCATCGACAGCAGCGCCTCGGGCGCGACGCCCGCCTCGCGCAGGTCGCGGATCGACAGGGCGCCGATGCGCTTCGACAGCTCCTCGCCCTGCGCGCCGGTCAGCAGGCTGTGATGGGCGAAGGCGGGCGGCACCCCGCCAAGCGCGCGGATGATCTGGATCTGGGTCGCGGTGTTGGTGACGTGATCCGCGCCGCGCACGATATGCGTCACCGCCATGTCCACGTCATCGACCGAGGAGGCGAAGGTATACAGCACCTGCCCGTCATGGCGGATCAGCACCGGGTCGCTGACGGACGCCGCGTCGATCGAGATGTCGCCCAGGATGCCGTCGGTCCATTCGATGCGTTCCTGATCCAGCTTGAAGCGCCAGTATCCCTCGCGCCCCTCGGCCCGCAGGCGGTCGCGGTCGGCATCCGACAGCGCCAGCCCGGCGCGGTCATAGACCGGCGGGCGGCCCATGTTCAGTTGCTTCTTGCGCTTCAGGTCCAGTTCGACCGGGGTCTCGAACACCTCGTAAAGCCGCCCGGCCGCGCGCAGCTGATCGGCGGCCTCGGCATAGCGGTCAAGGCGCAGCGACTGGCGTTCCTCGCGGTCCCAGTGCAGGCCCAGCCAGTCCAGGTCGCGCTTGATGCCGTCGGCATATTCCTCCTTGGACCGTTCCTGGTCGGTATCGTCCAACCGCAGGATGAAGGTGCCGCCCGCCTTTCGCGCGATCAGATGGTTGAACAACGCGGTCCGCAGGTTGCCGACATGGATATGGCCGGTGGGCGACGGGGCGAAGCGGGTGGTGGTCATGGCAGGTCTCCTGTTCGCCTTGCTCTTTCACACGCAGCGATTCTTGTCCATATCAGGGTCACCATGCAGGAGAGGCCGATGACCGATTGGAACAACCTGACCGCCCCCGATGCGGCCCGGATCGAGGCGATGGCGCGCGACGCCATGGCCGCCCTGCCCCCGGAATTCGCGACCCATGCCCAGGACATCGCCATCCGCGTGGCCGAATTCGCGCCCGAGGACGTGCTGGACGAATTGCAGATCGACGATCCGTTCGAACTGACCGGCATCTATGACGGCGTTCCGGTGACGGAAAAGTCGGTATCCGACCAGCCGGGCCAGCCCGACATCATCTGGCTGTATCGCCGCCCGTTGCTGGACGAATGGGCGGCGCGCGGCAATGTCACCCTGGCGGAACTGGTCGGCCATGTCGTCACGCACGAGATGGCGCATCACTTTGGCTGGTCGGACGACGACATCGCCAGCATCGACCGGTGGTGGGAATGACGGAACAGGCGCCGATCCTGACGGTCACGCTGAACCCGGCCCTGGATCTGTCCACGGCGGCGGACGAGGTGCGCCCGGAACTGAAGCTGCGCTGCGACAAGCCGGTGGTCGATCCGGGCGGCGGCGGCATCAATGTCAGCCGCGCGATCAAGCATATGGGCGGGCAGTCGACGGCGATGGTGGCCTTGGGCGGGGCGACCGGCTCGCGCATCGCCGACATGCTGAAAGCGGACGGGCTGTCGCTGGTCCGCCTGACCGCGCCGGGCGAGACGCGGCAATCGCTGGCCGTCACCGATCGCGCGACCGGCGGGCAATACCGCTTTGTCCTGCCCGGCCCGGAATGGCACAAGGCCCATGTCGCCGACATGACCCAGGCCATCGCCGAAAACGCACAGGCAGGCGGCTGGGTGGTCGTGTCCGGGTCGAACCCGCCCGGCGTGCCCGCGGGGTTCGAACAGATGCTGACCGTGCGGCTGAAGAACAGCGGGGCGCGGCTGCTGGTCGATACCTCGGGCGAGGCCTTGCGGGTGCTGGCCGGATCCTCGACCCCCGTGGACGTGCTGCGCATGGACAGCCACGAGGCCGAGGATCTGGCGGGCCGCCCCCTGCCCCGGCGCGAGGACAGCGCGGATTTCGCGGCGGGGCTGGTCAGGGACGGCGCGGCGCGGTCGGTGATCGTGGCGCGCGGGGCCGACGGATCGGTCATCGCCGGGCCGGACGGCGCCTGGCACGCGGCGGCGGCGCGGGTCAAAGTGGTCAGCGCGGTCGGCGCGGGCGACAGCTTCGTGGCGGGCTTCGTGCTGGCGATGGCGCGGGACTGGCCGGTGCGGGAAGCCCTGGCCCTGGGCGCGGCGGCGGCATCGGCCGCGGTGATGACGCCCGCGACCGAACTGTGCCACGCCGCCGATGCGGACCGCTTCTACGCCGAACGGATCGTCACGCGGCTTTGACAACGCCCGGTTGTCTGTGGCTTCCTGTGGCTTTTCGGCCAACAGGCGGCGCCGGATCGGTCTGCGGCGCTTTCCCAGCCCGGCCTTTGCCCTTATGATCCATGGCTCGTGCCAGCATCCCGCAAGCCCTGCCCCCTTCTGAACAGGAGCTTGCCTTGCGACGCCCTTCCCCAATCGCCGCGCTGATGTGCGGCGCAGCTTTCGCGTTTCCGGCCGCCGGTCTGGCGCAGGATGCCGCCGCCCCGGTGGTGCTGGATGCCATCACCCTGCACAGCAAACGCGACGTGGCGACGGACAGCGCCACGCCCGTCACCAGCATCGACCAGCGGGAAATCGACGACCGGCAGGCCGGGACCGTCGCCGAACTGATCGATTCGGTGCCCGGCGTCACGCTGATGAACGGCAACACGCCCGGCGGGTCGGGGATCAACATCCGCGGCTTCGGCGCGACCGGCACCTATGGCACCGACCAGATGGTGCTGATCCAGGTCGACGGCGCCACCCAGGGGTCCGAGGAACTGTATCGCATCGGCACCCAGCTTTATACCGACCCGGCGCTTTACAAAGAGGTCGAGGTGCGGCGCGGCACCGTCGGCAGCTTCGAATACGGATCCGGCGTGGTCGGCGGCCTGGTGCGTCTGCGCACCAAGGACGCGTCCGATTTCACCGGCGGCCGGATCGGCTGGGCCGGGCGCCAGACTTTTGAATTCACCACGAACGGCGACGGCGTCACCTCGTCCTCGATCCTGGCCTGGCAGCCGACCGAAGATCTGGAATTCCTGGCCCAGTATGTGCGCCGCAAGCAGGACGCGCAGGACGACGGCGCGGGCGATCCCATCGGGGCCGAGCCGTTCGACCTGCCCTCGGTTCTGGTCAAGGGGAAATACAGCTTCGGCGCGGCGCGCGACCATTCTGTCACCCTGTCGTGGAACGACACGAAGATGGCCGAACGGGACGTGCCCTATGACCAGTTCGCGGTGTCCGACAGCACCTTCGGCCGGGTGGACCGCGACATCGACACGCGGACGGCGATCCTGGAATACGAATACGATCCCGACAATCCGCTGATCCATGTGACGGCGAATCTCAGCCATGCCGACCAGCAGATCGACAGCAGCTATATCCCCGGAAGCTCGTCGATGGAGGGGACGCCCGCCTGGCCGATGTTCGCGGGCAGCGTGCTGGGGCTTGCCAATGCCGATCACCGCTACAAGACGACCAAGCTGACCGTCAAGAACACCGCCGCCTTCCAGACCGGCGCCTTTTCCCACGACCTGCGCACCGGGTTCGAGGTGGTCCGCAAGACCCGCGCCGAGGCGTCCTCGGCCCCCGGCGGCACGGATCGCCGCTGGGCGGTTTTCGCGGTCGACGACATCACGGCGGGCGGGCTGACCGTCTCGCCCGCGCTGCGCTATGAATCGCAGGATCTGACGCGCGACGGCGGGGCGAACACGGCGTCCAACCCCCAGACCGACTTCGACAACGACGCGGCGATGGGCGGGCTGTCGCTGCGCTATGCCTTCGGCAACGGCCTCGCGGTCTTCGGCAGCGCGGCCTATACCGAGAACCTGCCGATCCTGGATGACTTCGACAATGCGCAGTACATGAGGCAGCCGCAGAAGGCACGGACCTGGGAACTGGGCGCGTCCTATGACGGCCAGGATCTGCTGGGCGGCGGCGACCGGCTGGCGCTGAAGGCCAACCTGTTCCAGACCGATGTCTGGGACGTGACATCCTATTCCGGCATCGGCGCGGTCGAGACGAAGGGGCTGGAGGTCGAGACCGCCTACAGCATGGCCGGCGGTCTTTATGTGGACCTGAACGCGACCTGGACCGAAGGCGACGCATGGACGAAAGCCGGCGCCTCGGAATACTGGGCCTATGCGCCCGCCGACCGGCTGCGCCTGACCCTGGGTCAGCATGTGACCGAAGAGCTGGATCTCAGCTGGGAAGCCGTCGCCGCGGCCCGCATGGACCGGGTGAACGACGATGCTGAGGAGGAGGCGGGCCATACGATCCACAACCTGCGCGCCACCTATCGCCCGCAGACCGGGGTGCTGGAGGGCGCCGAACTGCGCGTGGGGATCGAGAACCTGTTCGACAAGGATTATCAGCCCTGGCTGGCGACCCGGAAGGCACCCGGCCGCAACATCAAGCTGACGCTGGCCAAAAGCTTCTGATCGCCCCATCCGAAAACGGAAAAGCCGCCCGATGGGCGGCTTTTTCACAGGACGCGAAAGGTCAGAGGACGCGAAAGGACCGTCAGGCGGCTTCGGCTTCCTCGGCCTCGGCGGCCATGCGGCGTTCGCTTTCCTCGCGCGACAGCGCGACCGAGGTGCGCACGCCCTTGGACACGAACTCCATCAGCCCCTTCACGACACGTTCGTTCGGGTCGATGCCCGCGCAGGACAGAACCTCGCGCCCGTCGCGCGACCGCGCCCAGCGGGCGATCTGTTCCGGCCCGTTGCCATATTTCTTGTCGTCTGCAATAGCATCATCAAGCGCCGCCAACACAACCGCGGCAAAAAGCTTGCGGGCCCGTTGTCCCTGCTCAAAATTGAAAGCCGATCCGTCGACAAAATCGCGCATACCATTCGTCCATATTCAAGGCTGCAACAGTAAAGCAGCCGCGTGGGGGGCGTGATGCCGACCCATCATTCTTGTTTCCGTTTCTTTGACGGTGTCGCTGCTTAGCGCGGAACGACGCCGATTCGATATTCCCCTGGCCGCATATCACCCATGCACATAATGCATGTCGTGTAAAAATCAGGTGAAATCTGCCTTTGCAGCTTGCGATTGGCACCGTTCCGCCCAGGTCTGTGCCTTGACAACACCGCAAAACCGTTTTGGTTGCCTCCCTCCCAAGGGACCGATATAGGGGCCGCACAGCGCCGTTCAACGACGGACGGCGGGAATTTCCCGAACCTCAAAGAGTTTTCCATGCCCAAGATCAACGGCAACGAAATCCGCCCCGGCAACGTGCTGGAACATGACGGGGGCCTGTGGGCCGCCGTGAAGGTCAGCCATGTCAAGCCCGGCAAGGGCGGCGCCTTCGCCCAAGTCGAGTTGAAGAACCTGCGCGACGGCCGCAAGCTGAACGAACGCTTCCGGTCCGAGGACAAGGTGGAACAGGTCCGGCTGGAACAGAAGGACCAGCAGTTCCTGTACGAATCCGACGGCAAGCTGGTCTTCATGGACAGCGAGACCTTCGAGCAGACCGAACTGGACGCCGACCTGCTGGGCGACCGCCGGCCCTTCCTGCAGGACGGCATGACCGCCACCATCGAATATTACGGCGACGAGGCGCTGTCGGTGTCGATCCCGCAGAAGGTCACCTGCACCGTGTCGGAAACCGAGCCGGTGGTGAAGGGCCAGACCGCCGCCAACAGCTACAAGCCCGCGATCCTGGACAACGGCGTGCGCATCATGATCCCGCCCTTCGTCGGCGAGGGCGAGAAGATCATCGTCAACACCGAGGTCTTCGAATACAGCGAACGGGCCTGACGCCCCCCGCTGCCCCCCCCGCTACCCTTGGCGTCCCGGCCGGTCCGGGGCGTCTTCCTGTCCGGGACGAACCGCCGATGGCGACCGCCACCCACGCCACGGCCGAGGATCTGGCCCGCGCCCTGCCCCATGTCCTGGCCGCGCCCAAGGACGATGCGCGGGTCGAATGGCTGTGCTTCCGGCCCGGCTTCAACCAGCGGACCTTTCCCGACAGCCTGACCCTGACGCGCGGCCACGGCATTCCCGGCGAACGCTGGCTGAAGGCCCCCTGGCTGAAGCTGACGGACGGATCGCCCGACCCGCGCATCCAGGTCTCGATCCTGCCGCGCCGGGTGATGGACGCCGTCTGGCTGGACCGCGAAGGCACGCCCCATCCTGGCGACACCATGGTCTGCGATCTTGATACCAGCGAGGCGAACCTGCCGGTCGGCACGCTTCTGCAAGCCGGAACTGCGGTTCTGCGCGTGTCGGACGTCTTCAACGACGCCTGCGTGAAATGGAAGGTCCGCTATGGCCAGTCGGCCAAGGACTGGATCACCGCCCCCGGCCACCCGGAACTGCGCCTGCGGGGGATCCTGTGTTCGATCGAGCAGGACGGGGAGGTGCGCTTGGGCGATCCGATCCGCAAGCTGGGCTAATCGGCCGAAAGCCGCACCAGCTTGCTTGCCAGTTCAAGCAAACGGCACTGCCTAATCCGAAAAGGCCGACTGCTTGCGACGCCAGCAGGAAGCTGGACTTAGCTTCCTATCCGGCATAGCATTCTTTCCGTCAAAATCTTTTCGGTGAT
The DNA here is from genome assembly GCF_029027965.1 of Paracoccus sp. S3-43. Lineage (NCBI taxonomy): Bacteria > Pseudomonadati > Pseudomonadota > Alphaproteobacteria > Rhodobacterales > Paracoccaceae > Paracoccus > Paracoccus qomolangmaensis. Next base: position 2,584,384 of record NZ_CP119082.1, read on the forward strand.
AAGTCATGGACTTTGCGGTTCGATTTCGTCCTTGGTCCTCACGTGTGTCTGCTTTGACGCAACGTAATATACTCATAGACGAAGCTGTCGAGCAGCAAACCTTAGCTCCTGCTCAACCTTTGCATTTGAAAAAGACCATAGAGCTACCCAATCAGGCAGAGAAGATATGTGGCTTCACCTCGGCTTCCAACCGGCAGCAGCAGGAATCCAATCTTTATGGGACAATTATTGAAAATGGCCCGACAAAGTTGTACCGATATAAAGACGTTCTACTGACTCCTTCGGGATTTTACAGCAGCCGCAGATTTGTCAGAAGGCCCGGAGCACGGCGAGAGCTGCTTCCTTACACAGACCACATTGAGGAAATAGAAGACGGTTTATACATTTCCTCCAGGCATATAGAGAAATATTTTGGGCACTGGATCCACGATGCAAGCCCGCAAGAACAGTTAGCCAAAAACATCGGCCTTCGCCCTGTCATGGCAGATTTGTCGAAATGGACCCATGTTGCCGAGTATCGAGATTTGGCCGATCTCAGTCAGCCTCTGCTCACGAAAGCAGTCTTTTTCAGGTCAATCTGGATTGCCGATGACCGCCACCTGAATTCTCATCGCGTGTCGCGGCTCCATCAGTTGCGGGACAAGGTTGTTTCAGGCCTGCCTGCCACAAAGGCAAGGCAAGGCGTTTTTATCAGAAGGCGGATGGCTGGATCTCGGGAACTTCGCAATGAAGCTGAAATCATCGAGACTTTGAGGCAGAAGAACTTTTCCGTTCTAGATCCGACACAATCAACCGCTCGCGAAATAGCGGCCATCCTTTCCAACTCTAAAATAGCTATAGCGATTGAGGGTTCGGCTGTCTGCCACACGCTGCTTTCGCTTCGTGAAGGCGCAGGACTGATCGTTATACAGCCTGCCGATCATTTCAATGCCCTAGGCCGCATCTATGCTAACGCCATGGGTCACCATTACGGTTATACGGTTGCAGACAGGGTAGAAGGCGGCTATGTCCAGAATACAGGGGATCTCATGCGGACCATCGACTTGGTAGAGACTGCCATGGCAGCTTCTTGATCGGCCGCTTTCTATTCCTCAGAAAAATAGCTTTTGCCTAATCCGCAAGGTCATTCCGCAAACAGCCGCGCCGCGCCCGCCTGCATGTCAGGGCCGATGCGGTCGAACCGCACATGGGCCAGGGCATGGCCGCCCGACTGGGTGAACAGGGTGCCGACCTCGCGCCCCTCGGCGGCAATCGGCGTGCCCACCGGGGCCTCGCCTTCGATCCGCAGACGGACCAGGCCTTTGCGCAATTCGGTCTTGTGCTTCATGCGGGCCGTCACTTCTTGCCCGACATAGCAGCCCTTGCGGAAATCGACGCCGTGCAGGCGCTCGAATCCGGCTTCCAGGATGAAGGTCTCGTTCGGGATCAGCTCGACCAGGGTTTCGGGGATAGTATGCTGGACGCGGATGGCGTCGAAATCGGTGCCGTCGTCGCCCGTTCCGCCATACAGCCGCCAGCCAAGCGCGGGATGCCGGGGGTCGGGGATCGCGCCCTCCGGTGCCGGGCCGGTGCCTCGCGCGACGGTCATGCCGGTCGCCTCCAGCGCCACCCTGGATCGCAGCCTGTACATCGACAGACGCCGCATCAGGTCGTCGGCCAGCCGCGCGTCCACGTCGATCAGCAGCGAGTCGCCATCCGGCACGATCAGGAAATCGGCCAGATACTTGCCCTGCGGCGTCAGCAGCGCGGCCCAGCAGGGCGCGCGGGTCACGTCGTTGCTGACCAGCCCTTGCAGGAAGGGGACGCGGTCCTCTCCGGTCAGGCGGATGATCTGGCGGGTCATTGGCGTTCTCCGAATTGGAGGGCGACAAGGCGGGCATAGGCGCCGCCCTGAGCGATCAACTGGGCATGGCTGCCCTGTTCGACAACCCTGCCCTGTTCGATCACGACGATCTTGTCGGCGTCGCGGATGGTCGACAGCCGGTGCGCGATGACCAGCGTCGTCCGCCCCTGCGACAGGGTTTCCAGCGCCTCCTGGACCAGCCGTTCGCTGGCGGTATCCAGCGCGCTTGTCGCCTCGTCCAGCAGCAGCACGGGCGCGTCGCGCAGGATGGCGCGGGCGATGGCGATCCGCTGGCGCTGCCCGCCCGATAGGGCCGATCCGCGCGGCCCGGCGCGGCTGTCCAGCCCGCCCGGCAGGGCGGCGACGAAATCGCTGACATGGGCCGCCTGCATCGCGCGCCGCAGCGCCGCGTCGTCCGCGCCGGGGCGCCCCATCAGGATATTGTCGCGCAGCGTTTCGTCGAACAGCGCCGAATCCTGCGCCACGGTCGAGAACTGGTCGCGCAGCACCCCCAGGTCGAAATCCCGCACCGGAACGCCGCCCAGCGTCACGCCGCCCCGGTCGGGATCGACCATCCGGGTCAGCAGGTTGAAGACCGTGGACTTGCCCGCCCCGGACGGCCCGACAAGCGCGGTGGTCCGGCCCGCCTCGGCGGTGAAGTCCAGGCCGCGCAGGACCGGATTGTCGTCATAGGACAGCCACACGTCCCGGAACCGGATCCCGGTATCGGCGGGCAGCTGGACGCGCGTGCCCGACAGGATGCGCGGGCGGGTGTCCAGCACCTGATAGATCCGTTCAAGGCTGGCGGCGGCGGTCTGCCAGGTGCCCGCCAGCCCGCCCAGCCTGCGCATCGGCTGGAAGGCCAGGGCAAGGGCGGTGAAGAAGGACATGAAGTCGCCGATGCTGCGCTGGCCCTCCATCACCTCGCGCCCGCCCAAGGCCAGGACGGCGACGAAGCCGATGCCGGTCACGATGTCGGTCAGGGCGGGGACCAGGCTGCCCATCGCGGCGACCTTGACCTCGGCTTGGCGGATGCGGGCCACGATCTCGGCGAAGCGGCGGGTCTGGTCGGCCTCGGCCCGGTTCAGCTTGATGGAGGCGATGCCGTGCATCACCTCGTCCAGGCGGGTGGCGCGGGCGCTGGCATTGGCGCGGTTCTGGCGCACCTTGCGGCGGATATAGCGCTGCACCATGGCGGCGGGCAGGATGAGGATCGGCGCGCCGATCAGCGCGGCCAGCGTCCATTGCGGGTCGATGCTGACCGCCACCGCGAACAGCATCACCAGCGAGATCGCGTCCCGCGTGGCGCTTGTGATCAGCGTCGCCCAGACGCCCTGCACGGCGATGGTGTCGCCCTGGATCCGCTCGATCATCGCGCCGGGGGGGTTCTGCTGGAAGAACCGCCCGTCCAAGGTCATGATATGGGCCAGCAGGTCGCGCTGCATCGTCGTGGAGATCCCCAGCGAGATGCGCGACAGCAGCGACCGGCTGGCGATCAGCGTCACCGCGCGCAGCAGGAAGATGGCCATGATCGCCCCGCCGACCCACCAGATCGCGCTTTCCTCGCGGCCCACGAAAACCCGGTCGAACAGCGGCTTCAGCATCCACGAGATCAGCGCCAGCGTGGACCCCTCCGCCGTCATCAGCAGGAAGGCCCCGGCCATCGGGCCGCGATGGATGCGCAGATAGTCGGCCCAGAACCGGCGCAGCAGGCGGGTGGCACTGGGATGGGTCGGGGATGGGGTCACGGGCAGGCGCGCCTTCTGGTCCGGGGCTGGACCCAGCCTTAGCCCGACCCGCACCGTGGCGGCAAGGCGGCAAGGCGGCAAGGGGCGTTGACCTTCGCCCGCGCGGGGACTAGCGATTTTGCAGGATGTGAAGGACAGATGAACGCCATGAGCCTTGCCGCTGGTCGCCCCGTGATCGCCATTCCCGGCCCCTCGCCCCTGCCGGACCGGGTGCTGCGCGCCGCCCATCGCGCCTCGCCGGACATCTATGGCGACGAGATGGCGGATCTGAACCTGGCCGTGATGGCGCAGTTGAAGCGGCTGGCGGGCACCCAGGCGCATCTGGCCCCCTATATCGGCAACGGCCATGCCGCCTGGGAGGCCGCGGGCGCCAACCTCTTCAACCCCGGCGACCAGGCCCTGGCGCTGTGTTCGGGCCATTTCGGGCGGTCCTGGGCGCAGCAGATGGAACAGATGGGCGTCGCGGTGGAGCGGCTGGATTTCGGCAGCCTGCCTGCCGATCCCGACCGGCTGGCATCCCGGCTGGCCGAGGACAGGGCGGGCGCCATCAAGGCGGTGATGGTCTGCCAGATCGACACCGCGACCGGGGTGATGGCCGATATTCCGGCCCTGCGCGACGCCATGGGCGATCATCCGGCGCTGCTGGCCGTGGATGCCATCGCGTCCCTGGGCTGCGCGCCGATGATGATGGACGACTGGGGCGTGGACGTGCTGATCTCGGCCAGCCAGAAGGGCATGATGTGCCCGCCCGGCACCTGCTTCCTGTGGTATTCCGACAAGACCGCCGCGCGCGGGCGCACCGGCCTGACGACGCCCTATTGGGACTGGCACGCCCGCGCCGGGGCCGAGGCGCTGTGGCGGTTCTGGGGCGGCACGCCTCCGGTCCAGCAGATCTTCGCCCTGGACGAGGCGCTGCGGATGATCCTGGACGAGGAGGGGCTGTTCGCCGTCTGGGCGCGCCACGCGGCCCTGGCCCGCGCCGTCTGGGCCGCAGCGGACGCTTGGGGCGAGGGCGGCACGGGGATCCGGCTGTCCGTCGAGGATCCGATGTCGCGCGCCTCATCCGTGACGGCGATGGGGCTGCCCGGGGCGGATGCGCTGCGCGCCTGGACGGCGGCGCAGTGCGGGGTGACGCTGGGCATCGGCCTGGGCGCCGAGCAGCCGGAAAACGCCCTGCGGGTGGCGCATATGGGCCACGCCAATGCCGCGATGATCCTGGCGGCGCTTGGCGCGATGCAGGCGGGCATGGCGGCGCTTGGCATCCCGCACGGGCCGGGGGGGCTTGACGCCGCCGCGCGGGTGCTGGCGGAACCGGCGTGACGTGAAAAGCCGCGTCGGCTGCCGGCAGGGATCAGGAAACACAATGTGTTTCCCCCGTCCGCGAAGCGACGGCGCCACTCAAAGGCGGCGCCATCCCATGACCACGGAAGGCGGTGCGGGATGAACCTCCGCCTATTCGGCGTGCCCATGCGCCGTCAGCCAGGCGCGCATCATCTCGATCTCGGCTTCCTGCGTGGCGATGACCTCCTCGGCCAGCTGGCGGATCTCGGGGTCGTCACCGTGTTCCAGAACGACCCTGGCCATGTCGATGGCGCCCTGGTGATGCGGGATCATGCCGCGCACGAAATCGGCATCCGCATCGCCGGTCGATTCCATCGGCATGTCGCTGTGCATCTTTTCCATTGCCGACTGATAGGCGGTCGCGGCGCCGTCCTGCGCGGCGTGGCCCGCATGATCGTCCTGGGCATAGGCGCCCCAGGCCAGGGCGAACAGGATCGGGGACAGGCCAAGGCCCCGGCGGATGGACGCGGTCATCGAAAGCTCCTTCGCGATGTGCCCCCGCAGGCTGGCGCAAATCGCGGCGGGACGAAAGCAGGGGGTCTTCACTTCCCCGGCACCGCTGCCTCATGTCCCAGTCTCACGGCTTGGTCAGGCGCGCCAGCGTCACCAGCGTGTCGCCATAGCGCCGCTGGTCGATCTGGACCAGCGGAGCGGCTATGACCGGCGGGCGGCTTTCCTCCCACACCACCACCGCGCCGGGGGCCAGCCAGCCGCCCGCCAGGGCCGAGGCGATGGCGCGTTCCCCCAGCCCCTGCGCATAGGGCGGATCCATGAAGACCAGATCGAAGGGGACATCGCGGTTGGCGGCCAGCCGCGCCGCGTCCTGCCGCAGCAGCGCGGCCGCGCCCTCCATCCGCGCCTTGGCGACATTGCTGCGGATCAGCGCCTGCGCCCTGGCGCCGTCATCGACGAAACTCGCCTGGGCGGCGCCGCGCGACAGCGCCTCCAGCCCCAGGGCGCCGGTGCCCGCGAACAGGTCCAGCACCCGCGCGCCGGGGATCGGGTTGCCGTGGGTGCCGTTGACCAGCAGGTTGAAGATCGATTCGCGCACGCGGTCGGTCGTCGGGCGCAGATGGGCGGCTGCATCGCCCGCGCCGATCTCGGCCAGTTTGAGGCCGCGCAGGCTGCCGCCGACGATCCTCATGCTTGCGTCCCGCGATGGCGGGGGGCTTTGCCCCCCGTGCCCCCCAGGATATTTGAATGAAGAAGAACGGTCATGCGAGCAGGGCCTTGAGGTCCGGCGTGGTGGGGATCGCCTCGGGGTCGGGGCTGCGGCCCGCCTCGATCAGGCGCTTGCCGATCATGTAGGCGCGGGCGTCGTTCAGCGCATCGACGGCGATCAGGCGCTTTTCACGGAAATACCAGACGGACCCGCCGTGCTGGCCATCGCCCGCCCGCGTGACGATCCGGTCATGGCCGATGCCCAGGCCCGCGATCTGCAGCTTGGCGTCGAACTGGTCGGACCAGAACCAGGGTTTCGGGTGATAGGGCGTGTTCGCGCCCAGGATGTTGTCGGCCACGGCCTCGGCCATGTCGATGGCGTTGCCGACGCTTTCCAGCCGCAGGCGGCCGCCCTGCCAGGGAAAGCTGGCGCAATCGCCCGCCGCCCAGATCGCCGGGTCCGAGCTGCGGCCAAGCGCGTCGGTGGCGATGCCGTTGTCCAGCACCAGCCCGGCGGTCTGCGCCAGATCCGTTTCCGGCAGCACGCCGATGCCGGTGACGATGAGGTCGGCAGGCAGGTGGGCGGGCAGGTCGCGCCCGTCGGTCAGCGCCACGCCGGTCGCCCGATCGCTGCCGGTGATGCGGGAAATGCCGGTGCCTTCCAGGATCCGCACCCCATGCGCCAGATGCAGGGTGCGGATCATGTCCGCCGTCTCGGCCACGGCGACCCGGCCCAGGATGCGGGGCGCGGCCTCGATCAGCGTGACGGACAGATCCAGCTTGCGGGCGACGGCTGCGGCCTCCAGCCCGATATAGCCGCCGCCGATGACGATCAGGCGGCGGCCCGGCCGCATCTGCGGCGCCAGGGCATCCACGTCGGCCAGGGTGCGGATCACATGGACGCCGGGCAGATCGCCCCCCATGGCGGCGGGCAGGCGGCGGGCATGGGCGCCGGTGGTCAGGGCCAGGGCGTCATAGGTCACCTCGCCCCGGTCGGTCACCACCACCCGGCGCGCGGCGTCGAGGGCCTTTGCGGTTTCACCAAGCCGCAGGGCGATGCGCTGATCCCGCCACCAGTCGTCCCCCCGAAGCACCAGCCGATCCTGCCCCATCTGCCCCAGCAGATAGGCCTTGGACAGCGGCGGGCGCTGATAGGGGGCGGCGGGCTCGGCGCCGATCACCACGATCTCGCCGTCATGCCCCTTGGCCCGCAGCCGCGCCGCCATGGACGCCGCCGCCTGCCCTGCCCCGACGATCACGATCCTCATGGCCATCCCTGCCCCTTGCGGCCCGCTGGCCTGTCCTGGGAACGCACCCTATAGTCGCCGCGAATCCGTTGCAATTCAGGAGGACATCATGACCATCACCGTCGGAGACAAGCTGCCCGCGGGCAAGCTGCTGCGCGTCGGCGCCAATGGCCCCGAGGCCGTGGACACCGCAGATCTGTCCCAGGGCCGCGTCGCGCTGTTCGGCGTGCCGGGCGCCTTCACCGGCACCTGCACCAACGCGCATATGCCCAGCTTCGTGCGCAACTCCGACGCCTTTCGCGGCAAGGGCGTGGACCGGATCGTCTGCCTGACCGTGAACGACCCCTTCGTGGCCGATGCCTGGGCCAAGTCCACCGGCGCCGACGCGGCCGGGATCGAGGTTCTGGCCGATGCCGACGGCAGCCTGACCAAGGCCCTGGGCCTGGATTTCGACGCGCCCCCGGCCGGGCTTTTCGGCCGCAGCAAGCGGTTCGCCGCCCTGCTGAAAGACGGCGTCTTCGAGGTGATCGAGATCGAGGACAGCCCCGGCCAGTGCAGCGTCAGCGCAGGCGAGGCCCTGCTGGAAAAGGCCTGATCACGGTGACCGACGGGCGACTGCCGGTCTAGCCCTTTCGGAACGGGGTGAAATCCGCCAGGGCGTCGATCTCGGCGCCCATCGCGTCGCGTTCGCGGCCCAGGTACTCGGCCAAGGCGCGCAGGAAGCCTTCGTCGGCGACCCAGTGCAGCGAATGGGTGGCGACGGGCTCGTAGCCCCGCGCCAGCTTGTGTTCGCCCTGCGCCCCGGCCTCGACCCGCGAAAGCCCGCGCGCGATGGCCATGTCGATGGCCTGGTGATAGCAGAGTTCGAAATGCAGGAAGGGGTGATCCTCGACACAGCCCCAATAGCGGCCATAGATCGCATCGGGCCCCAGGAAGTTGAGCGCTCCGGCAATGGGTCGCCCGTCGCGTTCGGCCAGGACCAGCAGGATGTCGTCGCGCATGGTCTGCTGAAGGCAGTCGAAGAAGCCGCGCGTCAGATAGGGCCGGCCCCATTTGCGGCTGCCGGTGTCCTGGTAGAAGGCCCAGAAGGCATCCCAGTGATGCGGCTTCAGATCATCCCCGGTCAGATGCCGGATGGTGCCGCCGAACGCCTGCGCCTTTGCGCGTTCCTTGCGCAGATCCTTGCGCTTGCGCGAGGACAGCGCGCCCAGGAAATCGTCATAGCTGCCATAGCCCCGGTTCAGCCAGTGGAACTGCTGGGTCACGCGGGGCAGGAAGCCGCTCTCGGCCCCCGCCTGCGCCTCGGCCTCGGTGCAGAAGGTGACATGGACGCCCGACGCCCCGCCGCGTTCGGCGACCCGCGTCATCCCGGCCAGCAGCGACCGGCGCATGGCCGGATCCCGCGCCAGCAGCCGCGCGCCGGTCACCGGGGTAAAGGGCACGGCGGCCTGCAATTTCGGATAATAGCTGCCGCCCGCGCGGGTATAGGCCTCGGCCCAGGCGTGATCGAAGATGTATTCGCCCTGGCTGTGGGACTTGGCGTAAAGCGGCGCGGCGGCGACCACCGTGCCGCCCTCCTCCAGCGTGACATGCAGCGGCTGCCAGCCGGTCCCGCGCCCGACCGAGCCGGAGTCTTCAAGCGCCAGCAGGAAGCGATGCGCGGTGAAGGGATTGCCGTCGCCCAGCCCGTCCCAGGTGGCGGCGGGAATCGCGGCGATGGAGGAATGGGTGGTCAGCGTCAGCGTGTTCATGCGGGCAAGCTATGCGCTGCGGGCGGCTTTGTCAGGGGGCACCGCTTCACATTGCGATGGGTCTTTCACTTTGGCCCCAATATCCCGCAGGTGGATGGGGGGACGCGAAGTCCCCCTTAGAGCGCCGCCCGATAGCCTTCGAAGGTGATGTTGTCCGCGACATGGCGGGCCAAGGCCTCCTCCTCGGGGCTGCGGATGGTCCAGGACAGGATCGGCACGCCCAGGGCCTTCAGCGCGTCGACGCGCGGATTGGCCAGGTCGGCCTTGTCATGGGAAATGAAGCAGGCGCCGCAGCGGTCGAAATCCTCGATATCGGCCATGCGGCGCAGGGTGTCCGGGGCGATGCCCGGCCAGTCGTCCGCGTCAAAGCCGCAGGTCGTCAGGCCGACCGGGATGTCGGGGGCGATCCGATGGAAGGCCTCGACCACATGCGGGTTGAAGGACATGACCGCGACGGGGCCGTCATAACCCTGCAATTCCCCGGCCACGCGCCGGTGCAGCTCGCCGATCTGCGGACCCAGGCGCATGTCCTGGTCCTTGATCTCGATCAGCAGGGGCACCCGGCCCGCGACCAGGTCCAGGAACTGTCGCAGGGTCGGGACCGACTGGTCGCTGCCAAGCAGGCGCAGCCCGGCAAGCGAAGCCGGATCGAGCGCCGAGACGAACCCGTCCCGCCCCGTCAGGCGGCGCAGGTCATAGTCGTGGAAGACCACGGCCTCGGCCCCGGCGGGCTGGATATCCAGTTCGATCGCATAGCCCGCGTCGATGGCGGCCCGCGCGGCGGCCAGACTGTTTTCGGGAACGGCGGGGCCGTGCAGGCCGCGATGGGCGATGGGCAGGGCCAGGAATGCGGCGGGCAAGGCTGCGGGCAGCGCCATCAGGCGACCTCGAACACCGCTTCGATCTCGACCGCGACGCCCAAAGGCAGCGCGGGGGCGGATACGGCGGCGCGGGCGTGGCGGCCGGCATCGCCGAAGACCTCGACCATCAGGTCGGAACAGCCGTTGACGACCTTGGGCTGGTCGGTGAAATCGGCGGTCGAGTTCACGAAGCCGGTCAGCTTCACCACCCGGCGCACCCGGTCCAGATCACCTACGGCGGCCTTCAACTGCGCGATCAGCGACAGCCCGCAGCGGCGCGCGGCGGCGGCGCCGTCCTCGACCGACATGCCGTCGCCCAGGCGGCCCTTGATCAGCCCATTGTCGTCCTGGCTGATCTGGCCCGAGACGAAGATCAGGTTGCCCGACTGCACGAAGGGCACATAATTCGCGGCGGGCGCGGGCGCTGCGGGAAGGGTGATGCCCTTCTGGGCCAGGGTGGCTTCGATGCTCATCGCGGTCTCCTTGCTTGCGGATTCGCGGCGCAGCCTAACCCGCCCCCGGTCACGCGACCAGAGCCTCGGCGCGTTTCAGATCCACGCTGACAAGCTGGCTGACGCCCTGTTCGACCATGGTGACGCCGAACAGCCGGTCCATCCGCGACATCGTGACGGCATGGTGGGTGATGATCAGGAAGCGCGTGTCGGTGCGGCGCGTCATCTCGTCCAGCAGGTCGCAGAAGCGGCTGACATTGGCGTCGTCCAGCGGCGCGTCGACCTCGTCCAGAACGCAGATCGGCGCGGGATTGGCCAGGAAGACGGCGAAGATCAGCGCCATCGCGGTCAGGGTCTGCTCGCCCCCCGACAGCAGCGACAGGGTCGAGAGCTTCTTGCCCGGCGGCTGGCACAGGATTTCCAGCCCGGCGTCCAGCGGATCGTCGGATTCGACCAGCACCAGCCGCGCCTCGCCGCCGCCGAACAGGGTGGTGAACAGGGTGGTGAAATTCGCGTTCACCGTGTCGAAGGCCGCCAGCAGCCGTTCGCGGCCCTCGCGGTTCAGGCTGCCGATGCCGGCGCGCAGCTTGCGGATCGCCTCTTCCAGATCGGCCTTTTCGGCGGCCAGGCGGTCGCGTTCGGCCTCAAGTTCCCGCTTGTCGTCGTCGGCGCGCAGGTTCACGGCGCCCAGGCCGTCGCGCTGCGTGCGCAACCGGGCGATCTGGTCCTCCAGCACGGCGGCGGGCGTTTCCGTCGCCGTCGTTCCCAGCGAGTCCAGCAGCATCTGCGGCGTGGTCTCGGCCTCTTCGAGGATGCGGATCCGGGCGGCGGCCTCGGCGTCGCGGGCCGCCTCGGTGCGGGCCTCGCGCATGGCGCGGGCCTCTCGCGCCTCCGAGGCCAGCCGCTCGGCCTCTCTCTCGGCATGGGCGGCGGCGCGGGCGGCGTCCTCGGCCGCCGACAGCGCGTCGCGGGCGGTGGACAGGCGGGCCTGCGCGTCATCCTCGCGGTCCCGCAGGCTGGCGCGGCGTCCGGCCAGCAGGGCGGGCTGGGCCTCGGCATCCGCCAGTTCGGCCATCGCGGCATCGCGCCGCGCGGTCAGTTCCGAGGCGCGGGTGCCCGCCTGTTGCAGCCGCAGGGTCCAGCCGGATTCCTCCTTGGCGATCTCTTGCAGGCGCTTGGTGCGGGCATTGGCATCGCGCTTCAATTCGTCCAGGGCGGCGCGGCGGGCCATGGTAGCGATCCGCGCGGCCTCGACCCCGGTGCGGGCGTGTTCGAGGGCCAGGGCCGCATCGCCGCGATCGGGCAGCTCGGCCAAGGCAGCCTCGGCCTGCGCCAGCCGCCCGCGCGCCTCGCCCGCATCGGCCCGGTGCCGCGCCAGTTCCGCCGCCGCCGCCTCGGCCCGGCTGCGCGCCATCGAGAGGTCGGATTCCGCCCGCGTCAGCGCGCGCGCGGCGTCGGACAACCGCCGCTCGGCCTCGCGGCGGGCATCGCGGGCGGATTTCTCGACGGCGGTCGCATCGGCCAGGGCCGCGCGGGCCTCCTCGTGCCGTTCGACGGCATGGGCGGACCGGGCTTCGGCGCTCGCGGCCTGATCGGCCAGTTCCGCCAGCCGGTTCACCTTTTGCAGATGCAGCGCCGCGGCCGAGGACGCCTCGCCCGCCATCACCCGCATCCCGTCCCAGCGGAACAGATCGCCCGCAGGCGTCACCAGCCGCTGACCGGGCCGCAAGGCGGGCTGCATCGCCGCGCCCCGTGCGGCGTCCGCGACCAGTCCCACCTGAGACAGCCTGCGCGCCAGGACGCCCGGACCCGCGACATGCGGGGCCAGCGGCGCGGCGCCATCCGGCAAGGGCTGCGGATCGTCCCAACCCGCCAGCAGATGCCAGCCGCTTTCGCCATCCGCCGCAAGGCCCGCGCGCAGATCATCGCCAAAGGCCGCGCCGAAGGCGACCTCATGGCCCTTGGCGACCGTCACCTGATCCAGGATCGCCCTGCCCCCGGAACCGCCGCGTTCCACCAGCTTGCGCAGCGCGGCCATCTCGGCGGCCAGGGCGCTGGATTCGCCCTCGGCCTCGGCCCGCGCGATGCGGGCGGCAGCTTCCAGGGTTTCAGCCTCGGCCCGCGCCGCTTCGGCCCCGGCAAGCGCATCCTCGGCGGCCTCGGCGCGGGCGGCGGCGGCGTCCTGCGCCTGTTCGGCCCCAGCAAGCGCCTCTTCGGCGGCCGCCCCGGCCTCGGCCGCGCGGTCGGCATTGGCCTGCGCCTCGGCGGCGGCGCGGTCGGATCGGTCCAGCATGGCGCGCAAATCCGCGACCAGCCGTTCCGCCGACTGGTGGCGCGCGGCAAGGCGGGCCGCCTCGTCGGTCAGTTCCGCCAGCCGCGCCTCGATCTCTCGCAGCGCCTCGGCGGCCTCGTCCGCGGCATGGGCGGCGGCGTCAAGGCGGGCGTCATGGCCCTGCCCGGCCTTGTCCAGTTCGGCCCTTTCCCAGGCCAGCCGTTCCACGACCTCTCCCGCGTCGCGGTTCAGCGATTCCTCTCGTTCGATGTCGCGGGCAAGCTGGGCCGCGCGGGCTTGCAGCCCGGCGATGGCCTGGGCGGCGCGGGCATCGGCCTCGTCCAGGGCCTCGCGTTCGACGACGATGCGCGACAGGATGGCGGCGGCGACCTGTTCCTCCTCGCGAAGATCGGGCAGCGCGGCATCAGTTGCTTCCCGCCGGGCCGATGCCTCGCGCGAGGCGGCCTCGGCGGCGCCCGCCTCGCGGATCGCCCCGGCCAGCGCCTCGGCGGCGGCCAGCCGCGCCGCCTCGGCCTCGGACCAGCGGCGATAGAGCAGCGCGCCCTCGGCCGCGCGCAGCGCCGCGCCGATCTCTCGGTATCGCGCGGCGGCACGGGCCTGCCGGGCAAGGCTGGCGGCTTGGGTGGACAGCTGGTCCAGCGTATCGTCCACCCGCGTCAGGTTCGCCTCGGCCCCGTTCAGCTTCAGCTCGGCCTCATGGCGCCGCTGGTAAAGCCCGCTGATCCCCGCCGCTTCCTCCAGGATCCGGCGGCGGGAACGCGGCTTGGCGCTGATCAATTCGCTGATCTGCCCCTGCCGCACCAAGGCCGGCGAATGCGCCCCGGTCGAGGCGTCCGCGAACAGCATCTGCACGTCGCGCGCCCGCACGTCCTTGCCGGCGATCTTATAGGCCGACCCCGCGTCCCGCGTGATCCGGCGCACGATGTCGAAGCTGTCCTCGTCGTTGAAACCGGCGGGCGCCAGCCGGGCGCGGTTGTCGACCGTCAGCACCACCTCGGCATGGGCGCGGGCCGACCGGCGCGAGGTTCCGGCGAAGATCACGTCCTCCATCCCCTCGCCGCGCATGGCGGTGGGACGGTTCTCGCCCATCACCCACCGCAAGGCTTCCAGCAGGTTGGACTTGCCGCAGCCGTTCGGGCCGACCACGCCGGTCAGCCCCTCGCGGATGACCAGGTCGGTCGGGTCCACGAAGCTTTTGAAGCCGTTCAGTCGCAGCCGGTCGAAGCGCAAGCGGGTTCCTTTCGTTCCACCGGGGATTGTCCCAACACGGGCGCCCAAGTCAACTATATCTGGCGCGGCGCGATACAGTTTCCACAAGATGCGTCTGGCTGGCGGGGCGATTTCCGCTAGGATCGGGGCATGATCGCCGCCCTGTCCCTGATTCTGGCCTTCCAGCTTGCCGGAGAGATCCTGTCTCGCGCCCTGGACCTGCCGCTGCCCGGCCCGGTGGTGGGACTGTGCCTGCTGGTCGCCGCCTGCGTGCTGCGCCCCGCCCTGGCCGACCGGCTGCGTCCCACCGCGCAGGGGCTGCTGTCGCATCTGTCGCTGTTCTTCGTCCCGGCGGGCGTCGGCGTGGTGGCGCATCTGCCGGTGCTGCGCGAACACGGGATCGGGCTGGCCCTGGCGATCATGGGCTCGACGGTGCTGGCGATCGCGGCGGGCGCGCTGGCCTTCGAGGCGGTGGCGCGATGGACCCGCTCGACCGATCCCGACGCGCTGAGAGGGGGCCGCGATGACTGACCCGCTGCTGATCTGGTCCTATCTGGCCGAGGGTCCGCTGCTGTGGCTGACCGCGACGCTGGTGGCCTATGTGATCGGCGACGCCTGCTTCCGCGCGGCGGGGCGGCAAAGCTGGGCCAACCCGGTGCTGATCGCGGTGATCTTGCTGGCGGTGCTGCTGGGCGCGACGGGCACCGGTTACGCGACCTATTTCGAGGGCGCGCAATTCGTCCATTTCATGCTGGGCCCCGCGACGGTCTGCCTGGCGCTGCCGCTTTACGACAACCTGCCCCGCGTACGCCGCGCCTTCTGGCCGATGCTGGCGGGGCTGTTCGTGGGGTCCGGGATGGCGGTGGTGTCGGCCCTGCTGATCGCCCGCGCCTTCGGGATTTCGGGTCCGGTGCTGGCCTCGCTGGCGCCCAAGTCCACCACCGCCCCCGTCGCCATCGGCATCGCCGAACGGATCGGAGGCCAGCCCACGCTGACCGCCGCCCTGGTGTTGCTGACGGGGATCTTCGGGGCCGTGGTGGTGACGCCTTTGCTGAACATGCTGCGGGTGAGGGACTGGCGGGCGAGAGGCTTCGCCGTGGGCGTGGCGGCGCACGGGATCGGCACCGCGCGGGCGTTTCAGGTGAACGAGATGGCGGGCGCGTTCTCGGGCATCGGGATGGGGTTGAACGCGGTGCTGACGGCGGTGATCGCGCCGATTGTGGTGGGGTGGCTGGGGTGAGCGATCAAACAGTCCGTCTTATTGTTCATCACCTTCGCCTTGAAACTGTCTGAGTTCAGCCCAGGCAGCTTCGTATTCTGCAAGGGCAGCTTCATACCGTGCCTGCGCTGCCCGCACGCGCTCCAACAAGGTTTGCTGGCTTGTCGCATCCTCTGAGAGCTTCGCTTCGACAGACAGGTTGCTGTCTGCGGTATAGACAAATTTTGTATGGCAGGCTTGATAGGCCCGCCGCCACTGGTGAGGTATCTGGTCCCAAAGCCTGCGATTGGCACCACGAACCCGTGCGGATGGATGCGCGGATTCGAATACCTGCACTCCGGTAGACTCGACAACGCTGCGTGCTTTTTTGGCATTATTGCCAACCAACACCACCGAACGCAGGTAAGGGAGCATTCTCAACAACTCACTCAAACGCAACATCCCCTCGCTACACTCAAGAGGGCTTACCTTCGTCGTTCCATTCCACCACGGAATTGTATTCCAGATCACGCTTGCGCGTCGGGGAACCTGCGCCAGTTCCGTGAACCGGTATGTTGCTTCCGCACTCGGATCATCATTGTCTCGCGAGATGAATCCCGACCCGCCATTTGCAGGATCCGTTTTCGGGCCAGGCTTTTCAAACAGGAACAGGATTTCTGCATCGATACCCCCATCCATAGGATCGAAATCCGGCACATAGCCTCGGTTCTCGGCACGCAAGGCGTCAACATAACTCGCCAAGGGGGCGATATGAGGGTCAGCGCGCAGTGCGTGGCGCATCTTGATCGCATCGGCGTTCTTCAGCGCGCGCGGCCCCTGGGGCCAAGGGTCATCCAACGTCATGCGCTTCACCCATTCCCCGGACGAAACGCCTTCACCTTCCCCGCATCCGTCTCCATCCGCGCCGCGCCGATCAGATCCAAGCAATAGGGAACCGCCGCGAACACCGCGTTCAGGCAGGTCGCAATCGCCCCCGGCTTGCCCGGCAGCGTGATGATCAGCGTCGCGTCCCGGATCACCGCCGTCTGGCGCGACAGGATCGCGGTCGGCACCTCGGCCAGCGAGGCGCGGCGCATTTCCTCGCCGAAGCCGGGCAGTTCCTTTTCGGCCACGTCCGCCACCGCCTCGGCCGTCTGGTCGCGCGGGGCGGGGCCGGTGCCGCCGGTGACGAGGATCAGGTCCGCGCCCCCTTCGACCAGTTCGCGCAGGGTCGCGGCCACGCCCTCTCGCCCGTCGGGGATGATGGTGCGGGTGATCTCCATGGGCGAGGTCACCACACCCTTCAGCCAGGTCTCGGCGCCGGGGCCGCCCTTGTCCTCGTATTCGCCGCGCGCAGCGCGGTCGCTGACGGTGACGATGGCGATGCGGGCGGGTCGGTCGGTCATGGCGCGGGCCTTTCAGGGGGTCGGGCCACTGTGGGGCAGGCCCGCGCAAAAGAAAAGGCCGCGGGCGATGTCGCGGCCTTCGGTCCGTGCAGGGGGCGCTTACTTCACCCGCGCGTTCCGGTTCGCGACCAGCTTCAGACGCAGCGCGTTCAGCCGGATGAAGCCCGCCGCGTCCTTCTGGTCATAGGCGCCGGCGTCGTCCTCGAAGGTCACATGCGCTTCCGAATACAGCGACTGGTCCGACCAGCGGCCGACGCAGGTGGCAAGGCCCTTGTAGAGCTTCAGCCGCACCGTGCCGCTGACATGTTCCTGCGACTTGTCGATCAGGGCTTGCAGCATCTCGCGTTCGGGGCTGAACCAGAAGCCGTTATAGATCAGTTCCGCATAGCGCGGCATCAGGCTGTCCTTGAGATGCCCCGAGCCGCTGTCCAGCGTGATCTGTTCGATGCCGCGATGGGCCTCCAGCAGGATCGTGCCGCCGGGCGTTTCATAGATGCCGCGCGACTTCATGCCGACGAAGCGGTTTTCCACGAAATCCAGCCGCCCGATGCCGTGCTTGCCGCCAAGCTCGTTCAGCCGGGTCAGGATCGTGGCGGGGGACAGCGCCTGACCGTTGATCGCCACCGCATCGCCGCGTTCGAAGGTGATTTCCACAAATTCCGGCGCATCCGGCGCATCCTCGGGGTTCACGGTGCGCTGATAGACGTAATCCGGCGCGGGTTCGGCGGGGTTTTCCAGGGCCTTGCCCTCGCTGCTGGTGTGCAGCAGGTTCGCGTCCACGCTGAAGGGCGCCTCGCCGCGCTTGTCCTTGGCGATGGGGATCTGGTTGGCTTCCGCGAATTCGATCAGCTTGGTGCGGCTGGTCAGATCCCACAGCCGCCAGGGCGCGATCACCTTGATCGACGGATCCAGCGCATAGGCCGACAGTTCGAACCGCACCTGGTCGTTGCCCTTGCCGGTCGCGCCATGGGCCACCGCGTCGGCGCCATGCCGGTGCGCCAGTTCGACCAACCGCTTCGAGATCAGCGGCCGCGCGATCGAGGTGCCCAGCAGATACAGCCCCTCATAGACCGCATTGGCGCGGAACATCGGGAAGACGAAGTCGCGCACGAATTCCTCGCGCAGGTCTTCGATATGGATGTTTTCCGGCGTGATCCCCAGCAGTTCGGCCTTGGCGCGCGCCGGTTCCAGTTCCTCGCCCTGGCCCAGGTCGGCGGTGAAAGTGATCACCTCGCAGCCGTATTCGGTCTGCAACCACTTGAGGATGATCGAGGTGTCCAGCCCGCCCGAATAGGCAAGGACGACTTTTTTCGGCGCGTCAGACATGCGGTTAACCCTTCGGCAAAGTTTCCGGGGCAATAAGCCAGTCGGCGCGTTGTCACAAGGGCCGCGCGCCCATCCCCTTGCAAAAGCCGCGCTTTCGCGTCATGCGCAGGCGCATGGAAAACGCCGCCCCCCTCTTCGCCGATCTGGTCCGCAACGCCGAAGCCGCGATCCGCGACCTGTTCGAACCGACGCCGCTTCAGCGCAACGACCACCTGTCGGCCCGGTTCGGGGCCGAGATCTGGCTCAAGCGCGAGGATCTGACCCCCGTGCGCAGCTACAAGCTGCGCGGCGCCTTCAACGCCATGCGCAAGCGGGTGACGGGGGGGGCCGCGGGGAACGCGCATTTCGTCTGCGCCAGCGCGGGCAATCACGCGCAGGGGGTGGCCTATGCCTGCCGCCATTTCGGGGCCAGGGGCACGATCTTCATGCCGGTGACCACGCCCCGGCAGAAGATCGACAAGACCAAGGTCTTCGGCGGCGACGCGATCGAGATCGTGCTGACGGGCGACTATTTCGACCAGACTCTGGCCGCGTCCCAGGCCTTTGCCGCCGAACAGGACGCGCAGTTCCTGGCGCCCTTCGATTCGGCCGATGTGATCGAGGGCCAGGCGACCGTCGGCCTGGAAATCCTGGAACAGGCGGGCGGCGCGCCCGACCTGGTGGTGCTGCCGGTGGGCGGCGGCGGGCTGGCCGCCGGAGTGACGCGCTATTTCGCCGAGATGGCGCCCGACACGCGCGTCGCCTTTGCCGAGCCGCTGGGCGGGGCCAGCCTGCAAGCGGCGCTGCAACAGGGCGCGCCGGTCGCGCTGCCTGCGGTGGACAATTTCGTCGACGGCGCCGCCGTGGCCCGCATCGGCGCCCTGCCCTTCGAGGCGTTGCGCCGGTTCAGCCCGCAGGACGTGCATCTGGCGCCCGAGGACCGGATCTGCATCACCATGCTGGAGATGCTGAATACCGAAGGCGTGGTGCTGGAACCGGCGGGCGCGCTGGCCATCGACGTGCTGGGCGACTTGGGCGACCTGACGGGCAAGCGCGTGGTCTGCGTCTGTTCGGGCGGCAATTTCGACTTCGAACGCCTGCCCGAGGTCAAGGAACGCGCGCAACGTTTTGCGGGTGTGAAGAAATATTTTGTCCTGCGCCTGCCGCAGCGGCCCGGCGCGCTGCGCGATTTCCTGGAACTGCTGGGTCCGGACGACGACGTGGCGCGGTTCGAATATCTCAAGAAATCGGCGCGCAACTTCGGGTCGATCCTGATCGGCATCGAAACCTCGGCCCCGCAGAACCTGACCACGCTGAAGGCGCGGCTGGATCATGCCGGCTTCGTCTATCGCGACATCACCAATGACGAGATCCTGGCCGAGCTGCTGGTCTGACCTGCCCGTGACGATCCGCGCTTAACCGGGCCTTTACCGCCGAGGGGTTATCACCTTGGTCATGACACTTGCGAATCACCGGATCCCGTCCCCTGCCCCACCCTCCGGCGCCCGGCTGATGCGGCGGGTGCTGATCGTCAGCGCCAGTTCCGCGCAACGGCGCATCTTCGCCATCCAGCTTCGCCGCGCCCGATACGAGGTGATGGAGGCCGCCTCGGTCGCCGATGCGCTGCACCTGTGCCAGCGCAGCGAACCCGACATGATCCTGTCCGACTGGTCGATTCCGGGCCGGGCGGGACCGGAATCGGGGCTGGATCTGTGCCGGGCCTTCCGGGCCGGGGAACGCCGCAACTATGGCTATTTCGTGCTGCTCACCTCGGCCCAGGATCACGAGGATATCGCCCGCGGGCTGGAGGCCGGGGCCGACGATTTCCTGGCCAAGCCGGTCACGCAACAGGATCTGCTGGCCCGCCTGGCCGCCGGCGAACGCATCCTGCGGGTCGAGGAGGATCTGCGCGCCAGCAACGCCCAGCTTCGGTCGGCGCTTGACAAGCTGCGCGAAACCCAGGCCGCCATCGACCGCGACCTGACCGAGGCGCGCAAGCTGCAACAGGGCCTGGTCAAGCAGCGGTCGGGGCGCTTCGGGCAGATCCAGCTGTCGCTGCTGCTGCGCCCGGCGGGCCATATCGGCGGGGATCTGGTGGGGTTCTTTCCGATTAGCCCCGAACGCGTGGGCATCTATGCGCTGGACGTGTCGGGCCACGGGGTGACGGCCGCGCTGCTGACCGCGCAGCTGTCGGTGCACCTGTCGGGATCGCCCGATCAGAACGTCGCGCTGCGCGCGGCCCAGACCGGGACCGACGCGGTCAGCCCGGCGGCGCTGGCGCATTTCTTCAACAACATGATGCTGGAGGAGATGGCGACCGACACCTATTACACGATGATCTATGCCGATCTCAATCACGCGACGGGCAGGCTGCGCATGGTCCAGGCGGGCCATCCCCATCCGGTGCTGCAACGCGCCGACGGCACCGTCCTGCCCCTGGGCAATGGCGGGATGCCCATCGGCGTCTTCGAAAAGCCTATCTTCGGCGAGATCGAGGTGATCCTGGAACCCGGCGACCGGCTGCTGATCTGTTCGGACGGCATCACCGAGGCGACGAACCCGGCGGGCCGCCTGCTGGGCGATGACGGGGTCGAGGCGATCCTGCGCACCAACGCCTTCCTGGGGGGCCATGTATTCCTGGAATCCATGGCCTGGTCGGTGTCGGAATATTGCCGGGGCGAACGGCAGGACGACATGTCGGCGGTGCTGATCGAATACCTTGCCCCGGCCGAAACGATGCCCCTGCCCCGCCGCTAGGCCGGGTGTCGGACGCTAGGCCAGGTGCCCGAACCGCGCCAGGAACGCCCGCGCGCCCGGATCGGCCAGCAGGCCCATCGCGGCGCGCGGGCTGGCCCAGTGCGCGCTGTGATGCGGCTCGGTCGGGGCGGACAGGCGCAGGATCGGGCGCGCCACCCAGACATGGCACAGCTTTTCGGCCCACCAGCCATAGTCCGGCATGAAAGCGAAACGGCGATAGGCGCCAAGCCTGCGCGCGCCGCCCATGGTCCAGCCGGTTTCCTCGAACACCTCGCGGTGCAGCGCGCGCAGGCCGGTTTCGCCGGGGTCGATGCCGCCGCCCGGCAGCTGGTATTCCGGTTCCGGCCCGGCCTGATGCGTCAGCAGCAGCCGCCCGTCGCGGATCAGCAGGGCATAGGCGCCGGGGCGCAGACGGTGCCGCCGTCCGGGGCGGGGGACATGGCCGTATCGGGGGATCATGGGAACTCCGGTCGCTGGCGCCTGTCTAGCGCAACCCGGCGCGGCGCAAAAGCCACCCCCTTGGGATTGCGCGCAAACATCCTATATTGGGCGCGACCTGGCCCGCCTTGCGCGGGCCTGCCCAGGATTTTCAGGAATCACCGCATGAGCAAGATCAACCAGATCGCGTGGGACGACACGATCCTGCCGTTCCAGCTGGACCGTTCGGACATTCGCGGCCGCGTCGCCCGGCTGGACGGGGTGCTGGACCACATCCTGACGCGCCACGACTATCCCGCCCCGGTGGGCGCCCTGGTGGCCGAACTGGCGCTGCTGGCCGCCCTGATCGGACCGACCGTCAAGCTGCGCTGGAAGCTCAGCCTTCAGGTGCGCGGCAACGGCGCCATCCGCACGCTGGCCGCCGACTATTACGCCCCCGAACGGGACGGCGCCCCGGCCCGCATCCGCGCCTGGGCCAGCTTCGATGACGCCAGGCTGGACGACCGCCCCCCCTTCCAGCAGATCGGCGAGGGCTATTTCGCCGTGCTGATCGACCAGGGCGAAGGCACGCTGCCCTACCAGGGGATCACGCCGCTGGCGGGCGGATCGCTGCCGGCCTGCGCCCAGACCTATTTCGCGCAGTCCGAACAGTTGCCGACCCGGTTCCAGCTTGCCAGCGGGGCATCGCGCCTGTCGGGGCAGGACAGCCATTGGCGGGCGGGCGGGGTGATGCTGCAAACCCTGCCCGCCAAACCCATGCAGGGCGAGGGCGGCAGCGGCGAAGGCGGGCTGATCGAGGCCGCCGACATCCTGCAAGGCGCCGAATCCGAGGATTGGAACCGCGCCAACCTGCTGCTGGACACCGTCGAGGTTCTGGAGCTGATCGGCCCAACGGTCGGGCCGACCGACCTGTTGCTGCGCCTGTTCCACGAGGAAGAACCGCGCGTCTTCGATACGCAGCGCGTGGAATTCGGCTGTTCCTGCACGGCGGACCGGGTGCGCAACACGCTGTCGATCTATTCCGCCAAGGACATCGCCCATATGACGACCGACGCCGGCATCGTCACCGCCGATTGCCAGTTCTGCGGGGCGCATTACGAATTCGACCCGCACAGCCTGGGCTTCGAGGCGACGGTGGACGCCGACGGCCAGCCCCTGTCCGACAGGGCGGCCGAGTGATTCCCGACTGGTCCGAGGATCGCCTGCGCCTTGCGCTGGCCGTGGCCATGGGGCCGACCTCTGATTACGACCTGAACCCGGACGTGACCCCGCCTGCGGGCAGCCTGCGCCCGGCAGGGGTGCTGGCCGCGTTCCATCACGACGACGGCCGCCTGATCCTGACCAAGCGCGCCTCGGGCCTTCGCCACCATCCGGGCCAGATCGCCCTGCCCGGCGGCAAGGTCGATCCCGCCGATGCCGACGAGATCGCCGCCGCCCTGCGCGAGGCGCGGGAGGAGATCGGCCTCGATCCCGCGCAGGTCGATCTGCTGGGCACGCTGCCGCCGCACCGCACCGTCACCGGCTTCGCCGTGACCCCGGTCATCGGCATCATCCGCGGCCCCTTCGCCCCGCGCCCCGAACCCGGCGAGGTCGAGGAAGCCTTCGCCCTGCCCTTTGCCCATGTCGCCGATCCCTCGCGCTATCGCATCGAGCGGCGGCGCTGGCGCGAGGGCTGGCGCAGCTATCACGCCGCGCCCTTCGGCCCCTATTACCTGTGGGGCGCGACGGCGCGGATCCTGCTGGGCCTTGCCAGAAGGATGCAGGCGTGACCCAGCTTCCCCCGGCGGTGTTGCAGGATCCCGCCCTGCAATCGGTCTTCGACGCCCTCCAGTCAGGGGGCCGCCGCGTCTGGCTGGTCGGCGGCGCGGTCAGGAACGCCCTGCTGGGCCAGCCGGTGGGCGATCTGGATCTGGCGACCGATGCGCCGCCGGAAACGGTCACGCGACTGGCCCGGGCCGCCGGCCTGAAGCCGGTGCCCACGGGCATCGACCACGGCACGGTGACGGTGGTGGCGGACGGGCGCGGGTTCGAGGTGACGACCCTGCGCCGCGACGTGGAAACCGACGGGCGGCGCGCGGTCGTGGCCTTTTCCGACGACCTGTCGCAGGACGCCCAGCGGCGCGATTTCACGATGAACGCGCTTTATGCCGGTCGCGACGGAAAGGTCATCGACCTGGTGGGCGGTCTTGACGACCTGCGCGCCCGGCGGTTGCGCTTTGTCGGCGATCCCGCGCAGCGCATCGCCGAGGACTACCTGCGGATCCTGCGCTTCTTCCGCTTTCTGGCCTGGTATGGTCAGGATGCCGATCCGGCGGCTGTGGCCGCCTGCCGGGACGGGCGCGACGGGCTGGACGGCATTTCCCGCGAGCGCATCGGACAGGAACTGCGCAAGCTGCTGATGGCCCCCGATCCGCTGCCCGCCATCCGGCTGATGGCGGACACGGGCGTTCTGGACAAGGTTCTGCCGGATGCCGCGCCGGACCGGCTTTATCGCCTGCAATCCCCCGCGCCCTGGCTGGCCCGGCTGGCGGCGCTGTCGCAGGCCGACCTGACCGAGGCGCTGCGCCTGTCGCGGCCTGAGGTCCGCGACCATCGCACCCTTGTCACCGCCCTGGCCCAGGACTGGTCCTTCGACCGCATCGCCTATCGCCTGTCGGGCGACCTCGCCCAGGCCGCCGCCTTGCTGGTCCAGACCGGCCCTTCCGGCCCGCGCGGCGGCTGGGCCGAGGCGCAGGCCGCCGCCCGGCCGCTGCCCATCACCGCCGCCGATCTGCAACCTCCTCTGCAAGGCCCGGCGCTTGGCCGGGGTCTGAAAGCGGCCGAGGATGCCTGGATCGATTCGGGCTTTGCCCTGCCGCCCCCCGCCCTGATCGACATCGCCCTGCTGGCCGGAGAGACCGAATGACCCTGCACCACCGCCTCGGCCGCCTGATCGACGCCTTCCGCCCGGCCGACGGCCCGCCGCCCGCGACCCTGCTGTCCTTCTTCCGCTGGTGCCTGTCGGGCGCCTGGGGCGGGCTTGGCCTTGCCGCCGTCGCATCCGCCCTGGGGGGCGTGGCCGATGTGGTCGCGGCCGTGCTGCTGGGCTGGGTCGTGGACGCCATCGCCGCCGGCGATCCGGCCGCGTTCTGGGGCCAGAACGGGTTGCTGGTCGCGGCCTTCGTGGGCTTCTTCCTGCTGCTGCGGCCGCTGGTCTTTGGCCTGTCCACCGCGACCAGCAGCGTCATCATCGGGCCAAACGTGCTGCCGCTGGTCCTGTCGCGGATCCACCGCTGGACCATGGGCCATTCGGTCGCCTTCTTCGACAACGACTTCGCCGGGCGGCTGGCGCAGAAGCAGATGCAGACCGCCCGCGCCGTCACCGATGTCGCCACGGAAATGGTGAACGTGGTGGCCTTCGCGCTGGCCTCGATCCTGGGATCGGCGGCCTTTCTGGTGTCGGTCGATGCCTGGGGGGCGGTGGCGCTGATCCTGTGGCTGGCCTCGTATCTGGTGCTGATCCAGTTCTTCCTGCCGCGCATCCGGGCGAAATCGGGCGCCCGCGCATCGGCCCGCGCGATGATCACCGGCCAGGTCGTCGACACGATCACCAATATCAAGACCGTCAAGCTGTTCGCCCATGCCGAACACGAGGATCGCGCCGCCCTGGGCGCCATGGCGGGATTCCGGGAACGGGCGCTGGATTTCGGCGTGGTCAGCAGCAGCTTCCGCATGTCGCTGATGGTGATCGCGGGGATCCTGCCGGTGATCTTGGTGGGCGGGTCCATCATGCTGTGGCGGCAGGGCCAGGCCACGCCGGGCGACGTGGCGGCGGCGGGAGCCATCGCCATGCGCCTGTCGCAGATGACCGGCTGGGTCAGCATGGCGCTGATGGGCATCTGGGGCAGCGTGGGCGAGGTCGAGGACGGCATGAAGACCCTGTCCCCCGCCCACGGCCTGACCGACGCCCCCGATGCCGTGGCGATGGACCGCGTCGCGGGCCGCATCGACTTCGATCATGTGGGGTTCGCCTATGGCCGCGACGAGGGCGGGTTGCGCGACATCGACCTGCATATCCGGCCGGGCGAGAAGGTCGGCATCGTCGGCGCGTCGGGCGCGGGCAAATCCACCATGGTCGCGCTGCTGCTGCGGCTTTACGACGTGGAAAAGGGCGCGATCCGCATCGACGGGCAGGACATCCGCCACGTCACTCAGGAAAGCCTGCGCCGCCAGATCGGCATGGTCACGCAGGAAACGGCGATGTTCAACCGCTCCGCCCGCGACAATATCCTGTATGGCCGCCCCGGCGCGTCCCAGGCCGAGGTCGAGGCGGCGGCGCGGGCCGCCGAGGCGCATGACTTCATCCTGACGCTTCAGGACCATGCCGGGCGCAAGGGATATGACGCGCATCTGGGCGAACGCGGCGTCAAGCTGTCGGGCGGGCAGCGCCAGCGGATCGCGCTGGCCCGCGCCTTTCTCAAGGACGCGCCGATCCTGGTTCTGGACGAAGCCACCAGTGCCTTGGACAGCGAGGTCGAGGCTCAGGTTCAGGACGCCCTGGTCCGCGCCATGAAGGGCAAGACCGTGCTGGCCATCGCGCACCGCCTGTCCACCATCGCCGAGCTGGACCGGATCATCGTCATGGACGCGGGCCGGATCGTCGAACAGGGCAGCCACGATCAGTTGCTGGCGCGGGGCGGGCTGTATGCGCGTTATTGGAACCGGCAGTCGGGCGGCTTCCTGGGGACCGAGGAAGCCGCCGAATGAGCCTGTGGCAGGTCGAACGCCTGGGCCGTCGCGGCGACGGGGTGGCGGTCGGTGAGGCGGGCCGCGCCCTGGCCCCCCTGACCCTGCCCGGGGAGCGGATCGAGGGCGAGGCGCGGGACGGCCGCATCGCCGCGCCGCGCATCGTCACGCCCTCGGCCGACCGGGTGCGGCCCCTCTGCGCCCATTACCGCGCCTGCGGGGGCTGTTCGCTGATGCACGCGTCCGAAGGCTTCACCACCGGCTGGAAGCGGCAGGTGGTTCAGGCCGCGCTGGCGGCGCGCGGCCTGCCCGCGCCCATCGAGGCCGTGCATGTCTCGCCCCCCGTGTCGCGGCGGCGCGCGGTGCTGTCGGGCAAGCGCACCAGGAAGGGCGCCCTGGTCGGGTTTCACGCGCGGGCCTCGGACGTGATCGTGGATCTGGCCGAATGCCATGTCATGCGCCCCGAGATCACCGCAGCCCTGCCGCTGCTGCGGCGGATCACCGTGGCGGGCGCCTCGCGCGGCGGCGAGCTGTCGATGACGGTGATCCACGGCCCCGCCGGGCTGGACCTGACCGTCACCGGCGGCAAGCCGCTGGACCCGGCGCTGTTTCAGGCGCTGGCCCAGTTGGCGGACGAGGGCGATCTGGCGCGGCTGACCTGGGACGGGCAGTCGATCACCCGCCGCCCGCCCGCCCTGCCGATGGGCCACGCGCGGGTCGTGCCGCCGCCGGGCGGGTTCCTGCAAGCAACCCCGGAGGGCGAGGCGGCACTGCTGGCGGCGGTGCGCGACATGACGGCGGGGGCCGCGCGCATCGTCGATCTGTTCGCGGGCTGCGGGACGTTCACCCTGCCCCTGGCGGAAACCGCGACGATCCATGCGGTCGAGGGGCTGGCGGCCCCCCTTGCCGCCCTGGACGCGGGCTGGCGCGCCGCCCCCGGCCTGGGCCGCGTCACCACCGAGATTCGCGACCTGGCCCGCCGCCCGCTGATGGCTGACGAGCTGGACCGCTTTGACGCGATTGTGATCGACCCGCCCCGCGCCGGGGCCGAGGCGCAGGCCCGCGAAATCGCCACCTCTCGGGTCGGGCGGCTGGCCTTCGTGGCCTGCGATCCGGTCAATTTCTCAAGGGATGCGCGGCTTCTTGCCGATGGCGGCTTCAGGTTGGCCCGGCTGATCGTGGTCGATCAGTTCCGCTGGTCTCCGCATGTCGAAACGGTCGCCGAATTCGTCAGAACCTAGTCAGATCACAGTCGCTTGTGATATGAATCACCGACAAAAATCAAAAACGTCAGAGGCAGTGATGTTCAAGCCAACGCGCCGCGCCGTCGCTTTTTCCATGCTTGCCTTCGTGGCGGCCTGCGGCAAACCGGAAAGCAAGTTCAAGGCCTATAACGGTCCCGCCGTGACCCAGGTCGTCGTGAACAAGGGCGCCCGCAAGATGTATCTTCTGCACGGCACGACCGTGCTGAAATCCTATGAGGTTGGCCTTGGCAATGTGCCCATCGGCCACAAGCAGTTCGAGGGCGACGGCAAGACCCCTGAAGGGATCTATGTGATCGACCGCTTCAATCCGCGCAGCCGCTATCACCTGTCGGTGGGCGTGTCCTATCCGAACGAACGCGATGCCGCGCTTGCCACCGCCCTGGGCCGTCACGCGGGCGGCGACATCTTCATCCATGGCCGCGGCCCCGAGGGCAACCGCTTCGCGCCCAAGAACCGCGACTGGACCGCAGGCTGCATCGCCATCAAGGATGAAGAGATCGAAGAGGTCTATGCGATGCTGCGCCCCGGCGTTCCCATCGTCATCAATCCCTGAGCGCCGGATGACACCGGCCCATGACGACGGCCCCGGACATCCGGGGCCTTTTGCCTGCGCGTCAATTGCCGGTCAGCAGCGTCCACCACAGCTTGCCCGAGGGTTCCTGATACCAGGCGAAGCCCAGGTTGGAGGCGGCCGGATCCATGATCACGTCGCGCGTGTCCCGCGTGCCCATCCAGGCGGACAGGGTCTGCATGTCGTTCTCATAGGATTCCGAGATGTTCTCGCCGATGACGGTGCCGAAATAACCGGCCCTGCGCGCCCGATCCAAGGGCGAGGATCCGTCCGATCCCCAGTGCCAGGCCCGGTTCTGCGCCGACATGTCGCGCGAATGGGCCAGGGCCGCCGCCGACAGTTGCGGGTTCAGGGTCAGCGCGGGCGCGGCGATGTTCCCGCGCAGCGTGTTGATTTGCTGCAACACACGGATCGGAATCTGCTGTTCCTCGGCGGCGCTGATCTGGCGGCCGGTGGGCAGCGCCTGCCCGCCGGGCGCAACCGGCGGCAGGCTGCGCGGCTGGCAGGCCGCCAGCGCCATCAGTGACACCGTCGCGATCACCTTGTAATTCGGCATGTTTTCGCCATCCCTCGTGTTTCTTGCGCGCAGATCTATCGAAGGACGATGGGCCGATCAAACCCACGAATTCGTGAAGCGGACCGCTGTGGCATCTTGGCCCGCACGGCAGTTTGAATTGCCGGAATCGCCGCCCGGTCGTATAGCACGTCCTGCCGCCAAAGGCAGAGTGGTCAAGGCCGTCCAGCAAGAACGGCCATCCTTCGAAGGACATGTGACGATGAGCAGATCATCCGCAATCAGCCGCCGGGCCTTCCTGGGTTCGGCCGCAGCCCTGGGCGCCGCCGGCCTGGCGATGCCGGCGCTTGCCCAGCAATACGACCCCTATACCGGCCAGCCGATCCAGGGCGCGATGGTCCCCGGCGCCGCCCCCGACGCGGGCGCGGTGCAATACGATCCGAACGCCGATCAGCGCCACAACATCTCCAGCTTTTCGGGGCAAAACTGGCAGCCGCATTTCCAGACGCTGACCAACGGCGCGATCCTGTGCGACCTGACCTCTCGCGCGGTGCATTTCTGGTCCGAGGACGGGGCCACCTATCGGGTCTATCCCTCCTCCATCCCGGTCAGCCAGGATCTGACCCGCACCGGCCGGACCGAGATCATCAAGAAGGTCGAAGGCCCCAGCTGGTCTCCCACCCCGGAAATGAAGGCCCGCAACCCGGAATGGCCCGACTTCGTGCCCCCCGGCCCCGACAACCCCCTGGGCACCCATGCGCTGTGGCTGAGCTGGCAGTATTACCGCATCCACGGCACCCATGACACGCGCAAGATCGGCCGCAAGTCGTCGAACGGCTGCATCGGGCTGTATAACGAACATATCAAGGAACTGTTCGGCCTGGCCAAGGTCGGCACGCAGGTTCTGGTGATCTGAGGACGGGGGCCGGGCGGCCCCCTTTCGCTTTCGGGATCACACCCAGCCGCCGATATTGTCGCGGATGACGTTCAGCATCACCTCGATATGCGCCGGGTCGTCGTTCAGGCAGGGGATATAGGTGAAGCCCTTGCCGCCCGCATGGTCGAAGCTTTCGCGGATCTCTCCGTTGATTTCCTCCAGCGTCTCGATGCAGTCGGTGGCGAAGGCGGGTGAGATCACCGCGATGTCGGTGACGCCACGCCGCGCCAGGTCGGCCACATGCTGGACGGTATAGGGGCGCAGCCATTCCTCGGTCCCGAAGACCGACTGGAAGGTGGTGTCGATCACCCCGTCGGGCCAGCCAAGCGCCTGTTGCAGCAGGCGAGAGGTCTTCTGGCACTGGCAATGATAGGGATCGCCTTCCAGCAGGTATCGTTTCGGCATCCCGTGATAGCTGGCGACCAGCCTGGCGGGCAGGGTGTCGCCAAGCGCGCGGCGGACGGACCCGGCCAGGGCGGCGATATAGTCCGGCCGGTCGAAATAGGGCTCGCAGGTGCGCACCGCCGGCTGCCATTTCCGCGTCATCAGCGCCCGGAACAGCTGGTCGTTCGCCGTGGCCGAGGTCGCCCCCGCGTATTGCGGATAAAGCGGCAGGAACACGATCCGCTGGCAGCCCGCCGTGACCATCCGGTCCAGCACGTCCTGGGTGGACGGGTTGCCATAGCGCATGCAGAACTCGACCATCACCGCATCGCCCCATTCGGCGGCGGCGCGCGCGCGCAGGGCCTCGGTCTGCGACCGGGTGATGGTCATCAGCGGGCTTTCGTTCCGCTCCTCGTTCCAGATCAGCTTGTAGTTCCTGCCGGATGTGAAGGGCCGCTTGGTCAGGATGATGCCCTGCAACAGCGGCTGCCATTTCCAGGCCGGATAGTCGATCACCCGCCGGTCGGACAGGAATTCGTTCAGATAGCGGCGCATCGACCAATAGTCATAGCCGTCCGGCGTGCCCAGGTTGGCGATCAGGATCCCGGTCTTCTTGGGCGGGATCGCGGGATGGCTTGCGGGCGCAGGGGCTGGCGTCATGTCTTGGTCCTGATGTCGTTCAGCGCGTCTTCAAGGCGGGTCTTGGCCGAACCCGGCCGCAACGGCTTCTGCTGGTTGTCGGAGGGCGACCATCCGGTCAGGAAGACCAGATCGAAGGTCGCCGCGATCCGGGACGGATCGTCGCGGTCGGGATGGTGTTCGGCCATGATCGCGGCAGCCCGCGCCAGCACCGCGCGCCCGGTGGGGCGGCGCAGGCGGGCGGCCATGGCGTTGCCCTCGCCCATGGCGCGCAGGTCGCGGCCCAGGTGGATCAGGTCGCGATAGCTGGCCTTCTGCGTCACCACATCGGCCACGGGCAGGGCCAGCCCGGCGCGGTTCAGAAGCTGGCCCATGTCGCGGATCTCTCCCATCGGCAGGATGCGGGGGGACAGGCCGCCGGTCAGCTCGACCTCGGCCTGGGCCAGGGCGCCGCGCAATTCGTGCAGGGTCTGGCCGCCGAAGCAGGCGGCGATGAACAGCCCGTCCTCGCGCAGAGCGCGGGCGCATTGGACGATCTGGCCCACCGGATCCTCGGCCCAGTGCAGCGACAGGGCGTGGATCACCAGGTCATGCGCGCCGGGTTCCAGATCCAGCACCGGGTCGTCGGCAACGATGCGGACGCCGGGAAAGAATTCCGCCCAGAGGCCCGGAAAACCCGTCACCACGGCGGGGGCCGTAAACCTTCTATTAATCTCGGAGAGCCTATCCTGGATCTCGTCGGCGGCAAGCCGGTGCAGCACGTCGGCAAGGCCCTGGCGAATCGCTCGGTCGCGCTGGCGCAGCAGCGCGGGGCGGTCGGTCAGGGCGGGGCGATCTGGGGCGGGGTTGGTCATGGGGGTGGAACATAGGGTGCTTCAGGGGGCGATGAAAGGCGCGTTGCGCCTGCTTTACCCGCCGCAATGCGTGTCCTGCGGCGCGCCCGTGGCGGGCGGCGGGGACGATCCCGGCCAGCTGTGCCCGGATTGCTTTCCCGACACGCGCTTCATCACCGGCGCGGCCTGCCGCCGCTGCGGGGTGCCGCTGCCCGATGACGGGACAGGCGCGGACGATCCGACGCTGATCTGCGACGACTGCCTGGCGATGGCGCGGCCCTGGCAGGCCGGGCGGGCGGCGATGGTCTATTCGGGCACCGGGCGCAAGCTGGTGCTGGCGCTGAAGCATGGCGACCGGCCCGACCTGGCGCCCGCGCTTGCGGCCTGGCTGGCGCGGGCGGCGACGCCGCTGATCCGGCCCGACACGATCGTGGCGCCGGTGCCGCTGCATCTGCGGCGGCTGCTGAAGCGGCGATACAACCAGGCGGCGCTGATCTCGGGGCGGGTGGCGCGGGCGCATGGGGCGGCGCATCTGCCCGGCCTGCTGGTCCGGCGGCGGCATACGCCGGGACAGGATCATCGCGGCGTCGCCGACCGCTTCGCCAATATCGAGGGCGCGCTTGCGGTCAATCCGCGCCATGCGGCGGCGCTGGCGGGTCGGCCGGTGCTGCTGATCGACGACGTGATGGCCTCGGGCGCGACGATGGCCGCGGCCACCGACGTGCTGCTGGCGGCGGGATCGGGTCCGGTTTCGGTCGCGGTTCTGGCAAGGGCGGTGAAGGATGACTAGATAAGGGGGGCGACAGGAAAAGGATCGCATCATGAGCCAAGCCGCCATCACCATCTATACCACCCGCACCTGCCCCTTCTGTCACCGCGCCAAGGCCTTGCTGCGCGAGAAGAACGCCCACTATGACGAGATCGACGTGGGCGCCGATCCGCAGATCCGCGCGCGGATGACGCAGCGCGCCAATGGACGCCGCACGGTGCCGCAGATTTTCATCGGCGACCGGCATGTCGGCGGCTGCGACGACCTGTTCGACCTGGAGCGTCAGGGCAAGCTGGACGGCCTGCTGGCGGGCGCGGGCGCATAGGCATGGGCAGATGTGACGCAAGGTGCGGCCAATGTCGGGCTTGACCAAGGGGCAGGCCGCAAGGCACGGTCACGGCTTCGCCCCCTCCGGTCAAACCCAGCCCGCCCCCCAGGGAACCATGCCCCCCCTTGTGTTCGAACCCGACAGGCCCCAGGCCTCTGACAAGCCTCAGGCCCATGACCGGCTTGCCGCCAGCCTTTTCGCCGAGGTGCTGATCGCCGACCAGCTGTCGCGCAACCTGATCAGCAAGGCCCTGCCGCGCGGGATGCAGATCTCGCATTTCTCGGTGCTGAACCTGCTGGCCCATGTGAACGAGGAACGCACCCCCGCGCAACTGGCGCAGGCGTTCCATGTCACGCGCGGGGCGATGACCAACACGCTGTCGCGGCTGGAATGGGCGGGCCATGTCCATATCCGGCCCGACTGGGACGACGCGCGGCGCAAGTTCGTGTCGATCAGCCCGGCGGGCCGGGCGGCGCGCGACGCGGCCATCGCCGCCTTCATGCCCCTGATCGGCGAGGTGGTGCGCGACATCGGCATCGACCGGGTGCGCATCGCCCTGCCGGTCCTGCGCGAATTGCGGATCCGGCTGGAAGGCAGCGACGATCAGCCGGCGCGCCGCGCCGTCAGGATATAGTTCACCGACAGATCGCGCTCGGACAGGCGCCAGGCGAAGCTGACCGGGTTGAAGACCATGCCCCGCCGCTCCGCCACCGCCAGGCCCGCGCCCGCCGCCATGGCCGCCAGTTCGTCGGGCGTGATGAAGCGGTTCCAGTCATGGGTGCCGCGCGGCAGCCACCGCAGGATCCATTCCGCCGCCAGGATCGCCGCGCCGAAACTTCTGGCGGTCCGGTTCAGGGTGGACAGGATCGCGATCCCGCCCGGCCGCAGCAGGTCGCGGCAGGTGGCGACGAAGGCCGCGGGATCGGCCACATGCTCGACGATCTCCAGGGCCAGGACGACATCGTAACGCTGGCCCTCGGCCGCCAGGGCCTCGGCGGTGGCGGCGCGATAGTCGATGGCCAGCCCCTGCCCTTCGGCATGGGTCCGCGCCACGGCGATGTTGCCCTGGGCCGCGTCGGCGCCCGTCACCTCGGCGCCCAGGCGCGCCATCGGTTCGGCCACCAGGCCGCCGCCGCAACCGATGTCCAGCACCCGCAGCCCTTCGAACGGGCGCAGGCCGCGCCGGTCGCGTCCGAATTCGGCGGCGATCTGCGTGGCGATGTAATCCAGCCGCACCGGGTTCATCAGGTGCAGCGGCCGGAACTTGCCCCTGGGATCCCACCATTCGGCGGCCATCGCCTCGAACTTGGCAATTTCGGCGGGGTCGATGCTCGTCATGGTCCGGTCCTTCTGGCGGGCGCTTCCGTCTGGGCTTATACTGCCCGGATGGACCGATTGGCAGGACAAATCGCCGCGTCGCATGGCCGCCTTTACCCGGCCGCCGAAGCATTCGCCCGTCACACGCTGGATGTGGGAGACGGCCACCAGATCTATGTCGAGGAAAGCGGCAATCCCCAAGGCCCCCCGGTCGTGGTCCTGCACGGCGGCCCCGGCGGCGGGTGCAGCCCGTTCATGCGCCGCTTCTTCGACCCGGCCCATTATCGCGCCATCCTGTTCGACCAGCGGGGCTGCGGACGGTCCCGCCCCCAGGCATCCGTCCACGCGAACACGACCCCCCATCTGATCGCGGATATCGAGGTGATCCGCCGGACCCTCGGCCTGGAATCGATGCTGCTGTTCGGGGGAAGCTGGGGGGCGACGCTGGCCCTGGCCTATGCCCAGGCGCATCCCGGCCGCGTGACCGGTCTGGTGCTGCGCGGCGTCTTCCTGGGCACGCAGGCCGAGCTTGACTGGTTCTATGGCGGCGGGGCGGGGCGGTTCTTCCCGGACCTGTGGGCGCAGTTCTGCGACCCGATCCCCGAAAGCGAGCGCGGCGACATGATCGCGGCCTATCACAAGCGGCTGTTTTCGGACGATGCCGGACGGCAGGGCCGCTATGCCCAGCCCTGGCTGATGTGGGAAAACGCCCTGGCCGGGCTGCAATCCTCGGCCGTCAGCCACGCGCCCCCCGATTACGCCCGCGCCTTCGCCCGGCTGGAGAATCACTATTTCACCCATCGCTGCTTTCTGGACGAGGGTCAGTTGCTGCGCGACCGCCACCGGATCGAACACCTGCCCGCGGTGATCGTGCAGGGCCGCTATGACATGGTCTGTCCGCCGCTGTCGGCCTGGCGCCTGGCACAGGGCTGGCAGGGCTGCGAATTGCGCCTGGTTCCCGCGTCGGGCCATGCGCTGTCGGAACCGCGCATCACGGCGGAACTGGTGCAGGTGATGGACGCGTGGCGGGACCGGGATCGCGCAAAAGCAGTTTAACCTTGATTGTCACGTTTTTCGTGCTAAATACCGCCTCAACAGCGGCGCAGGCTTCCACCCCCTGCCCACCGGACCGTTCCGTATGGCCCGTTGACGGGCCTTTTTTCATATCCGAAGGGATCTCATGTCGAACGATCTGATCGCCAAGACGGCCATCGACCGCCGCCTGGCCGAGATCATCGCCCCGGTGATCGAGGATCTGGGATTCGAACTGGTGCGCGTGCGCCTGCAAGGCGGCAAGACGGCGACCTTGCAGATCATGGCCGACCGCCCCGAAGGCGGCATCAACGTGGACGATTGCGGCGACATTTCCGTGGCCGTCAGCGCCACCCTGGATGTCGAGGATCCGCTGGAGGACGCCTATCACCTGGAGGTTTCCAGCCCCGGCATCGACCGCCCGCTGACCCGGATGAAGGATTTCGAGACCTTCGAGGGCTATGAGGCGCGGCTGGAAACCAACCAGCCCATCGACGGGCGCAAGCGTTTCAAGGGCGTGCTGGCGGGCGTCGAGGGCGACGAGGTTCTGCTGAACATCGAGGAAGCGGGCGAGGTCCAGACCATCGGGTTGCAATTCGACTGGCTGTCGGACGCCAAGCTGGTCCTGACCGACGAGCTGATCCGCGAGATGCTGCGCCAGAAGAAGGAAGCGGGCGTCCAGATCGAGAACCTGGACGAAGCCGCCTTCGACGAGATCGAAGCCGAGACTGGCGAAACCGAAGACAACGACGGCGAGAACGCCCATGCCAAGGAGTGAGTGATGGCAATCACCTCTGCCAACCAGCTTGAACTGCTGCAAACCGCCGAAGCCGTCGCGCGCGAGAAGATGATCGAGCCTGAGCTGGTCATCGAGGCGATGGAGGACAGCCTCGCCCGCGCCGCCAAGTCGCGCTATGGCGCGGACATGGACATCCGCGTCAAGATCGACCGCAAGACCGGCAACGCCACCTTCACCCGCATCCGCACCGTGGTCGAGGACGACGCGGTGGAAAACTATCAGGCGCAGCTGACCGTCGAACAGGCCCGCCCCTATCTGGACGGCCCCAAGGTCGGCGACGAGATCGTGGACCAGGTGCCCCCCGTGGAACTGGGCCGCATCGCCGCGCAATCCGCGAAACAGGTGATCCTGCAACGCGTCCGCGAGGCCGAGCGCGACCGCCAATACGAGGAATTCAAGGACCGCGCCGGGACCATCATCAACGGCATCGTCAAGCGCGAGGAATACGGCAACATCATCGTGGACGTGGGCCGGGGCGAGGCGATCCTGCGCCGCAACGAAAAGATCGGCCGCGAAAGCTATCGCCCAAACGACCGCATCCGCGCCTATGTCAAGGACGTGCGCCGCGAATCGCGCGGCCCGCAGATCTTCCTGTCGCGCACCGACCCGCAATTCATGGCCGAACTGTTCAAGATGGAAGTGCCCGAAATCTATGACGGCATCATCGAGATCAAGGCCGTGGCCCGCGACCCCGGAAGCCGCGCGAAGATCGCCGTGATCAGCTATGACAACTCGATCGACCCGGTGGGCGCCTGCGTGGGGATGCGCGGCAGCCGCGTCCAGGCGGTCGTGGGCGAATTGCAGGGCGAAAAGATCGACATCATCCCCTGGAACGACGACCAGGCGACCTTCCTGGTCAACGCCCTGCAACCGGCCGAGGTCAGCAAGGTCGTCTTCGACGAGGAAGCCGGCAAGATCGAGGTGGTGGTTCCCGACGAACAGCTGTCGCTGGCCATCGGGCGGCGCGGCCAGAACGTCCGCCTGGCCAGCCAGTTGACCGGCCTCGATATCGACATCCTGACCGAGGAAGAGGAATCCAAGCGCCGCCAGGCCGAATTCAACGCCCGCACCCAGCTGTTCATGGACGCGCTGGATCTGGACGAATTCTTCGCGCAGTTGCTCGTCGCCGAGGGCTTCACCGACCTGGAGGAAGTGGCCTATGTCGATCTGGACGAGCTGCTGTCCATCGAAGGCGTGGACGAGGGCACGGCGTCCGAATTGCAGGCCCGCGCTCGCGACGTCCTGGAAGCCAAGTCCAAGGCCGCGCTGGAAAACGCCCGCGCCCTGGGCGCCCAGGACAGCCTTATTGAATTCGAGGGGCTGACCCCCCAGATGGTGGAGGCGTTGGCCAAGGACGGCGTCAAGACGCTGGAGGATTTCGCCACCTGCGCCGACTGGGAACTGGCCGGAGGCTGGACCACGGTGAACGGCCAGCGGGTCAAGGACGAGGGGTTGCTGGAACCCTTCGACGTGTCGCTGGAGGAAGCGCAGGCCATGGTGATGACGGCCCGCGTCATGCTGGGCTGGGTCGATCCCGAGGAACTGAACGGCGACGCCGAGGACGACGGCGACGACACCGACGAGGAGGCCGGGGCGTGATGCCCCGGATTTGCCCGCTTGAGTCGCGGTGGTCGCATCAAGGATCATGATCAGCCCGAAAGGCGCTGCATCGTCACCGGAGAGGTCCAGCCCAAGGCTGGACTGATCCGTTTCGTGGCCGGGCCGGATGGCACGGTCGTCCCGGATCTGGCGGAAAAGCTGCCGGGCCGGGGGATATGGGTCAGCGCGGACCGCGCGGCCATCGACAAAGCGGCGGCCAAGGGCCTGTTTTCCCGCGCCGCCAAGGCGCCGCTTCGGGCGCCCGACGGCCTGGCCGATCTGGTCGAGGCGGGAGTGGCGCGGCGGCTGGTCGGACTGGTGTCGCTGGCGCGCAAGTCGGGCCGGGCGGTGGCGGGGTTCGAAAAGGTCAAGGGCTGGCTGGCCGAGGGGCGCGCGAAGGTGCTTTTGCAGGCCAGCGACGGGTCGGATCGGGGCAAGGGCAAGCTGTGGACGCCTACGGGCGGACGCTGGTTCGGCTGCCTGACCGCATCAGAATTAGGTTTGTCCTTCGGGCGCGATCATGTCATACACGGCGCGCTTGCGGCGGGTGGACTGACGGACAAGGTGATCTTGGAAGCCGGCAGACTGACGGGTCTGCGCGGGCATGACGGCGGCAATACGGCGGCCGGGAAGGAATGAAGACGCAGATGAGCGACAAAGACGGAAAATCGACCCTGGGGTTCGGCGGCAGCGGCCGTTCGGGCCAGGTCAAGCAAAGTTTCAGCCATGGCCGCACCAAGAGCGTCGTCGTGGAAACCAAACGCAAGCGCGTCGTGGTGCCCAAGCCCGGCGCGGCGCCCACCGTGACCGACAAGATCAAGAACCCGCTGACCGCCAGGGTCGCCAGCGATCCCTCGAAACGCCCCGCGGGCATTTCCGACGCCGAGATGGAGCGCCGGCTGAAGGCGCTTGCCGCCGCCAAGGCCCGCGAGGCTGAAGACGCCCTGGCCCGCGCCGCCGAGGAAAAGGCGCGCGAGGAAGAACGCGAACGCCGCCGCGCCGAAATCGAGGCGAAAGAGCGCGAGGAACGCGAACGCGAGGAAGCCCGCAAGGCCAAGGCGGAAGAAGAAGAACGCCAGGCCCGCGAGGCCGAGGAACTGGCCAAGCGCAAGGAAGAACCGAAAGCCGCCGAACGCCCGGCCCGCGCCGCCTCGGCCGCCGCCCGTCCGGCGGGCGCGCCGCGCCCGGCCGCTCCGGACCGCGCCGCGATCGAGGCTGCGGCTTCGCGGGCCGAAAAGCCCGGCGTCGCCACGGGTCCGCGCCGCACCGACCGCGACCGCCGCGACACCGGCGGCGACAGCGACGCCAAGGCCAAGGCCAAGGCCGAGGACAGCCGCCGCACCGGCCGACTGTCGCTGAACCAGGCGCTTGACGGCGAAGGCGGGCGCCAGCGGTCGCTGGCCGCGATGAAGCGCAAGCAGGACCGCGCCCGGCAGAAGGCGATGGGCAATGTCCGCACCGAGAAACAGGTGCGCGACGTGCAGCTGCCCGAGACCATCGTGGTGTCGGAACTGGCCAACCGCATGGCGGAACGCGCCGCCGATGTGGTCAAGTCGCTGATGAAGATGGGCATGATGGTGTCCATCAACCAGGCCATCGACGCCGACACCGCCGAACTGGTGATCGAGGAATTCGGCCACAAGGCCGTCCGCGTGTCGGATGCCGACGTGGAACAGGTGATCGACACGGTCCAGGACCGCGACGAGGATCTGCGCCCGCGTCCGCCGATCGTCACGATCATGGGCCATGTCGATCACGGCAAGACCTCGCTGCTGGATGCGATCCGCAAGGCCAACGTCGTCTCGGGCGAGGCCGGCGGGATCACCCAGCATATCGGCGCCTATCAGGTGACGACCGAATCCGGGGCGGTGCTGACCTTCCTGGACACGCCGGGCCACGCCGCCTTCACCTCGATGCGGGCGCGGGGCGCGCAGGTCACGGATATCGTGGTGCTGGTGGTTGCCGCCGACGATGCGGTGATGCCGCAGACGATCGAGGCGATCAACCACGCCAAGGCCGCCAAGGTGCCGATGATCGTGGCGATCAACAAGATCGACAAGCCCTCGGCCGATCCCGACCGGGTGCGCACCTCGCTGCTGCACCAGGAGGTCGTGGTCGAGAAGATGTCCGGCGACGTGCAGGATGTCGAAGTGTCCGCCAAGACCGGCCAGGGTCTTGACGAACTGCTGGAAGCCATCGCGTTGCAGGCCGAAATCCTGGAACTGCGCGCCAATCCCGACCGTGCCGCCCAGGGCGCGGTGATCGAGGCGCAGCTTGACGTGGGCCGTGGTCCGGTCGCCACCGTTCTGGTCCAGAACGGCACCCTGAAGCGCGGCGACATCTTCGTCGTGGGCGAACAGTGGGGCAAGGTCCGCGCCCTGATCAACGACAAGGGCGAACGCGTGGACGAAGCCGGTCCCTCGGTCCCGGTCGAGGTTCTGGGCCTGGACGGCACCCCCGCCGCCGGCGACGTTCTGAACGTGGTCGAGACCGAGGCCCAGGCCCGCGAGATCGCGGATTACCGCATCCAGCAGACCAAGGACAAACGCGCCGCCGCCGGTGCCGCGACCACGCTGGAACAGTTGATGGCCAAGGCCAAGGCCGACGAAAGCGTGTCCGAACTGCCGGTGGTCGTGAAGGCCGACGTGCAGGGCTCGGCCGAGGCCATCGTGCAGGCGCTGGAAAAGATCGGCAACGACGAGGTGCGCGTCCGCGTGCTGCATTACGGCGTCGGCGCGATCACCGAATCCGATGTCGGCCTGGCCGAGGCCAGCAAGGCCCCGGTGATCGGCTTCAACGTCCGTGCCAATGCCCCGGCCCGCAATTCCGCCAACCAGAAGGGTGTCGAGATCCGCTATTACTCGATCATCTACGACCTGGTGGACGACATCAAGGCGGCGGCCTCGGGCCTGCTGTCGAACGAGGTGCGCGAGAACTTCATCGGCTATGCCGAGATCCGCGAGGTCTTCAAGGTCACCGGCGTCGGCAAGGTCGCGGGCTGCCTGGTGACCGAGGGCGTGGCGCGCCGGTCGGCGGGCGTGCGCCTGCTGCGCGACAACGTGGTGATCCACGAAGGCACGCTGAAGACGCTCAAGCGCTTCAAGGACGAGGTGAAGGAAGTCATCTCGGGCCAGGAATGCGGCATGGCTTTCGAGAATTACGACGACATCCGCCCAGGCGACATCATCGAGATCTTCGAACGCGAGGA
The DNA here is from genome assembly GCF_029027965.1 of Paracoccus sp. S3-43. Classification (NCBI taxonomy): domain Bacteria; kingdom Pseudomonadati; phylum Pseudomonadota; class Alphaproteobacteria; order Rhodobacterales; family Paracoccaceae; genus Paracoccus; species Paracoccus qomolangmaensis. Next base: position 2,624,313 of record NZ_CP119082.1, read on the forward strand.
GGTCGAGCGCACGCTGTAAGGCGGCGCTTGTCCTGTCCCATGGAAAAAGGGGCGGCCGTCATGGCCGCCCCTTTCGCTTTGCCCGTCGTGGTGCGTTGGGTGTCAGCGCGTCACCGGTTTTCCCTCAAAGGTGCGCGCACCGATGCGGACGACCATGTTCCCGTTCGGGGCCAGACCTTCGAAAAGCCCTTGGATGAGAATATGGCTGCCGATCGAGATCGTGCGAATCATGTCAAGCCCTCTTGTTCCCTCTGAGGTCAGCCTGTCACGAAATGGTTCACAAGGAATTAACGATGCGGCGATCTAGGACATTTTGGGGGCAGATTACGGAAACCGGGCCGAAATTGCGGCTTTAAAGCCACATTTGTAACATCGGGATCAGCGGGACATCGGCAGGCGGCATGGGGTAATCGCGCAAATCGCCGGCCCGGACCCAGGCCAGTTGCTGCCCTTCCTGGGGGCGGACGATTCCCGACCAGCGGCGGCAGGCAAAGACCGGCATCAGCAGGTGGAAATCGTCATAGCCGTGGCTGGCAAAAGTCAGCGGCGCCAGGCACGAGGTCCAGGTGTCGATGCCCAGTTCCTCGTGCAGCTCGCGGATCAGCGCCGCCTCGGGCGTTTCGCCCGGCTCGACCTTGCCGCCGGGGAATTCCCAAAGCCCTGCCATGGACTTGCCTTCCGGGCGCTGCGCCAGAAGCACGCGCCCGTCGGTGTCGATCAGCGCGACGGCGGCGACAAGAACGGTCTTCACCTGCGCGTCTCCGACAGGGTTTTCACGACCGGTAATCGGCGTTGATGTCGATATAGCCGTGGGTCAGGTCGCAGGTCCAGACGGTCCGCGCGTCCTGCCCCAGCCCCAGATCCACCGCGATCAGCAGATCGCGGTTCTTCATATAGGCGCTGGCCTTGCCTTCGTCATAGCGGGGCGAGCGCCAGCCGTTCTCGGCCAGGATCATGTCGCCGAAACGGATCGTCAGCCGGTCCCGGTCGGCCTGCGCCCCGGACTTGCCGACGGCGGCGACGATCCGGCCCCAGTTCGCGTCCTCGCCCGCGATGGCGGTCTTGACCAGCGGCGAGTTGGCGATGGCCATGGCGACCTTGTGGGCATCCGCATCCGAGGCCGCGCCCGTCACCTGCACCTCGACGAATTTCGTCGCGCCCTCGCCGTCGCGGACCACAAGCTGCGCCAGGTCGCGCATCACGCCGTGTAAGGCCGTGACGAAAGCCGCGCCGACGCCGCTGTCCAGCGTGGTGATCGGGGTCGCGTCGCTGCGTCCGGTCGCGGCCAGGATCAGCGCGTCGGATGTCGAGGTGTCGCTGTCCACCGTGATCGCGTTGAAGGTCGAATCCAAGCCGCTGCTCAGCGCCTGCTGCAACAGCGGCGCGGCGATGGTCGCGTCGGTGAAGACATAGACCAGCATCGTCGCCATGTCCGGCGCGATCATCCCCGACCCCTTGGCGATGCCGGCGATGCGGATCTCTCCGCCCTCGCCCGCGACAACGGCCGAGGCGCCCTTCGGGAAGGTATCCGTGGTCATGATCGCGCGCGCCGCATCGGCGATGCCGCCCGCGTCCAGCGACGCCGCCAGATCGCCGACGATGGCGACAATCCGGTCATGGGGCAGCGGTTCCCCGATCACCCCGGTCGAGGAGGAAAAGACCCGCGACGCCTGAACGCCGGTGGCCCGGGCCACCGCGCCCGTCACCGCATCGACCGATTCCTGGCCGCGCGCGCCGGTGAAGGCATTGGCATTGCCGGAATTGACGATGATCGCCGCGCCCTCGGGCGCATCGCCACCCTGCGCCAGCTTGGCCTGGTTGTCCAGCACGCAGGCCGCGCGGGTGGACGACCGGGTGAACGCCCCCGCGACCGTCGAGCCGGGCGCGATGCGGATCAGCGTCACGTCGGTGCGGCCCTGGTATTTGACGCCCGCCGCGCCGCTGGCGAATTCGACGCCCGCGATCACCGGCAGGTCGGGAAAACGCGCGGGCGCCAGCGGCGATACGGGAAGCCCGGCCTTGGCCATCATTCGGCCTCCAGCAGGTCGGTCTTGCCAAGCCAGGCGGGGTCGATGCCCTCGGTCTTCTCGACCGTGGCGGCGGCGGTCAGGCGCTGGATTTCCGCCTGGACCCTGTCGCGCAGCACCATCTGGCTGATCTGGTCGCGCACCTCCTCCAGCTTCGGGGCCTCGCGCATCCGGGTGTCGTTCAGCTTGATGACATGCCAGCCGAATTCGGTCTGCACCGGGTCCGAGATCTGGCCCTTTTCCATCCCGGCCACCGCATCGGCAAAGGGCTTGACCATCTGGTCGGCGGCAAACCAGCCCAGATCGCCCTTGTTCGGCCCGCTTGGCCCCGTCGAGCTTTGTTCGGCCAGCGTCCCGAAATCGGCGCCGCCATCCAGTTGCGCCTTGATGTCCTTCGCCTTTTCCTCGGTATCGACCAGGATATGGGCGGCGGAATATTCGGTCACGGGCTTGGCCTGGGCGAACAGCCCGTCATAGGCCGCCTGGATGTCCTGATCGCTGGGCTGGGTCTTGGCCACCTCGGCGATGGCCGAGGCGGCCAGGGTGTTGCGCCGCTGGATTTCCAGCTGCGCGCGAACGCCCGCGCTTTCCTTGCCCGCGGCGGCCAGGGCGGTCTGCTGGATCAACTGGTCCAGCATCATCTCGTACAACGCGCCGTCGGCCATTTCGGCCATCTGCGGATCCTGGCCGGCGGCCTCTTTCATGACGATCATCTCGCCCAAGGTGATGGGCGTGCCGTTGACGGTGGCCACGACCGTATCCGCGCCCTTGTCCTGCGCCATGGCCGCAATCGGCAGCGCGGTGGCCAGAAGCGCGGCCAGTATCGAGGTCTTCAGCATGGGGATCCCTTCGCTTGTTCCGCCCGCACATCCGGGCCAGCGTTGACAGTGGGGCAGGCGAGGCATAGATCCCGGTCCAACTCCGTGGAAGGCGCCGCCGCCGCTTTCGTTCAGGCCCCTGATACGGCAATGCGGCAGGTCGCGGCAAGTAGGCCCGCCCGTGACCGCCTTTCCCAACAACGTGATTGCGAAGGTAACATGCTCGGCATCGGACAACTGGCGAAGAAGGTCTTTGGAAGCCCCAACGACCGCAAGGTCAAGGGAACGCGCGGGCTGGTGGCCCGGATCAACGCGCTGGAGGATCAGTTCCGGTCGCTGAGCGACGAGCAGTTGATCGACAAGACCCGCGAATTCCAGACCCGCGTGGCGCAGGGCGAAAGCCTGGACGACATCCTGCCCGAAGCCTTCGCCAACTGCCGCGAGGGCGCGCGCCGCGCCCTGGGCCTGCGCGCCTTCGACACGCAGTTGATGGGCGGCATCTTCCTGCACCAGGGCAACATCGCCGAGATGAAGACCGGCGAGGGCAAGACCCTGGTCGCCACCTTCCCCGCCTATCTGAACGCGCTGACGGGCAAGGGCGTGCATATCGTCACGGTCAACGACTATCTGGCGAAACGCGACGCCGACTGGATGGGCAAGGTGTTCCGGCAGTTGGGCATGACCACCGGCGTGGTCTATCCCTTCCAGGCGGAACCCGAAAAGCGCGCCGCCTATGCCGCCGACGTGACCTATGCCACCAACAACGAACTGGGCTTCGACTATCTGCGCGACAACATGAAGGGCAGCGTCGAGGAAATGGTCCAGCGCGGCCACAACTTCGCCATCGTGGACGAGGTTGACTCGATCCTGATCGACGAGGCGCGCACGCCGCTGATCATTTCCGGCCCCAGCCAGGACCGCAGCGAACTGTATGTGACGCTGAACCAGTATATCCCGCTGCTGACGGACGACCATTACAAGCTGGACGAAAAGGCCCGCAACGCGACCTTTACCGAGGAAGGCAACGAATTCCTGGAAAAGCGCCTGCAAGCCGACGGCATCCTGCCCGAGGGGCAGACGCTCTATGACCCGGAATCGACCACCATCGTCCACCACGCGAACCAGGCCCTGCGCGCCTGGAAGCTGTTCAACAAGGACCAGCATTACATGGTCCGCGACGGCGAGGTGATGCTGATCGACGAATTCACCGGCCGGATGATGAAGGGCCGCCGTCTGTCCGACGGGCTGCACCAGGCCATCGAGGCCAAGGAAGGCGTCGACATCCAGCCCGAGAACGTGACCCTGGCCAGCGTGACCTTCCAGAACTATTTCCGCCTCTACGGCAAGCTGGCGGGCATGACCGGCACGGCCGCGACCGAGGCCGAGGAATTCGCCGAGATCTACAAGCTGGGCGTGGTAGAGGTTCCGACCAATCGCGGCATCGCGCGGGTCGACGAACATGACCGCGTCTACCGGACGGCGGCCGAGAAATACGCCGCCGTGATCGAGGCCATCAACGAGGCCCATGCCAAGGGCCAGCCCACCCTGGTCGGCACCACCAGCATCGAGAAATCGGAAATGCTGTCCGAGATGCTGAAAAAGGCGGGCGTCCCCCACAACGTCCTGAACGCCCGCCAGCACGAGGCCGAGGCCCAGATCGTCGCCGACGCGGGCAAGCCCGGCGCCGTCACCATCGCCACCAACATGGCCGGTCGCGGCACCGACATCCAGTTGGGCGGCAATGTCGAGATGAAGGTGATGGAGGCGCTGAGGGCCGATCCCGAAGCCAATCCCGACGAGCTTCGCGCCCGGATCGAGGCCGAACATGCCGCCGACAGGGACAAGGTTCTGGCCGCTGGGGGCCTGTTCGTCCTGGGCACCGAACGCCACGAATCCCGCCGCATCGACAACCAGCTGCGCGGCCGCTCGGGCCGCCAGGGCGATCCGGGCCGGTCGCTGTTCTTCCTGTCGCTGGACGACGACCTGATGCGGATCTTCGGGTCCGAACGGCTGGACAAGGTGCTGTCCACCCTGGGCATGAAGGAAGGCGAGGCCATCGTCCACCCCTGGGTCAACAAGTCGCTGGAACGCGCCCAAGCCAAGGTGGAAGGCCGCAACTTCGACATCCGCAAGCAATTGCTGAAATTCGACGACGTGATGAACGATCAGCGCAAGGCGATCTTCAGCCAGCGGCGAGAGATCATGGACAGCACCGAGGTGGGCGAGATCGCCGCCGACATGCGCCATCAGGTGATCGACGATCTGGTGGACGAATTCATGCCGCCGAAATCCTATCCCGAGCAATGGGATCTGGAAGGGCTGAAGACCGCGATCCGCGAACGCCTGAACATGAACCTTCCCGTCGCCGATTGGGCGGCCGAGGAAGGCGTGGACCAGGACGCCATCCGCGAACGCATCGAACAGGCGACCGACACCTATCAGGCCGACAAGGCGGCGGCCTTCGGCGCCGAAAACATGCGCAACATCGAAAAGCAGGTTCTGTTGCAGATGATCGACCAGAAATGGCGCGACCACCTGCTGACGCTGGAACATCTGCGGTCGGTCGTGGGCTTCCGCGGCTATGCGCAGCGCGATCCCCTGTCAGAATACAAGACCGAGGCCTTCCAGCTGTTCGAGACGATGCTGGACAGCCTGCGCTTCGACGTGACGCAGCGCCTTGCGCAAATCCGTCCCCTGACCGATGCCGAACGCGAGGAGATGCTGCGCCAGATGGCCCAGCAGCAACAGGCCGCGCAGGAACACCTGACGATGGAACACGGGGCCGACCGGCGGGACGAGGACGAGGCGGACAAACCCGCCCCGCTGGTCCAGGGTTTCGACGAACAGACCCCCGCCAGCTGGGGCAACCCGTCGCGCAACGACCCTTGCCCCTGCGGATCGGGCAAGAAGTTCAAGCATTGCCACGGCGCGATCTGACGCGCCGCGACGGCCCTAGTCAAGTTGCGCGGGAAGCACCCATCCGCGCAGCAATTCGCCCGCGGACATCGGTTTCTTGCCCGACCGCTGCGCCTCCAGCACCTCGACCGCCCCGGTCCCGCAGGCGACGGTGAAGCCCCCCAGCACCCTGCCCGGCAGGCCCGCCCCCGCGACCACGCGGCTGCGCAGCAGCTTCACCCGCTCGCCCCCGATCTCGCACCAGGCGCCGGGAAAGGGCGACAGCCCCCGGATCAGGCGGTCCACCTCGGCGGCGGGACGCGTCCAGTCCACCCGCGCCTCGGCCTTGTCGATCTTGGCGGCATAGGTCACGCCCTCCTCGGGCTGCGGCACGGCCGGCAGGGGCAGGCGGTCCAGCACATCGACGATCAGATCCGCCCCCATCGCCGCCAGCCGGTCATGCAGGTCGGCGGTGGTTTCCTCGGTCCCGATCGCCGTGCGCGCCTCGGCCAGAACGGGGCCGGTATCCAGCCCGGCCTCCATCCGCATGATCGCGACGCCGGTTTCCGCATCCCCCGCCATCACGGCCCGATGGATCGGCGCCGCCCCTCGCCATCGCGGCAGCAGGGAGGCATGGATGTTCAGGCATCCCAGCCGGGGCGCATCCAGCACCGGCTGCGGCAGGATCAGCCCATAGGCCACCACCACCGCCACATCGGCGCCAAGCGCCGCGAAGGCCGCCTGTTCGTCCGCATCCCGCAGCCGCAGCGGCGTCCGAACCGGGATCCCCACCGACTCGGCCGCCGCCTGAACCGCCGAGGGGCGCGGCTTCTGCCCCCGCCCCGCCGCGCGCGGCGGCTGCGAATAAACCGCCATCACCTCATGCCGCGCGGCGACCGCCCGCAGCGCAGGCACCGAAAACTCCGGCGTTCCCATGAAGATCACGCGCATCGGCAAGCCCTTCTTCTTCACAAAAATATCCTCGGGGGGTCCGGGGGGCGAAGCGCCCCCGGCCTTCACCGCCGCGCCAGCTTGCCCGATTTCGCGACCAGCATCCTGCGCCGCAGGGGCGACAGGTGATCGACATACATCCGCCCGTCCAGATGGTCGATCTGATGCTGCACGCTGGTCGCCCAGAGGCCGACGAAATCGCGATCCTCGACCTCGCCCGCCTCGTTCAGGAACCGCACCGTCACCGCGCGCGGGCGGCTGACGGGGGCCGAGACGCCGGGCAGGTTCGGGCTGGCCTCGTCATGGCTGCGGACCTGGACGCTGGCGTGCAGGATCTCGGGATTCGCCATCCGCACCGCCTGGCCCCGCCTGTCGGATGCGTCCACCACCGCCAGGCGCCGCATGATGCCGATCTGCGGCGCGGCCAGGCCCACGCCCGGCATCGCCTCCATCCTGTCCACCATGTCGTCCCAGATCATGCGCACGGTCTCGGTCACGGCCTCGACCGGCTCGGCGGGGACATGCAGGCGGCGGTCGTGATAGGGCAGAAAGGCGCGAACGGTCATTCCGGGACATCCAGGATCAGGCGGCCGTCCAGGTGATCGGCCTCGTGCTGGGCGATGCGCGCCTCGGCCCCGGTCAGCAACCGGCGATGATGCGCGCCGTCCAGGTCGTACCAGCCGATCTCGACCGTCAGGGGGCGGCTGACGGATACCGGCTGGTCCGGGATGGACAGGCAGCGTTCGACCGCCGCCTCCCTCGCGTCCGAGCAGGCCAGGATCTCGGGGTCCAGCAGCGCCAGGGGGACCGGCGCGCCGTCCTTCCATCCGGCATCCATGACGAAGACCCGCCGCAGGACGCCCAGTTGCGGCGCGGCCAGACCCCGGCCGCCCGCGGCATACATCGTCGCCAGCAGGTCGCGGACCAGTTGCCGCGTCTCGGCATGGGTCAGATCCCCGGCGGGTGCGCAGCGCTTCCGCAGGACCGGATCGGGATGCAGGACGATGGGCAGGACGCGCCCGCCCCCGCCCCCGCCATCGCCGCCGGCGACGGGCAGGAACGGTTGGGGGATCGACGGCCCGGTCTCAGGCACGGCCCTTTTCCCGCTTCAGCTTGACCATCCTGCGGGTGATCATCTGCCGCTTGATGGCCGAGAGGTGGTCGATGAACAGGATGCCGTCCAGGTGGTCCAGCTCGTGCTGCGCGCAGGTCGCCCACAGCCCGTCGAACTCGTCTTCGTGCGTCTTGCCGTCCAGCCCCAGCCAGCGCAGCCCGACCTGCTTGGGGCGGGTCACCTCGGCATATTGGTCGGGAATGGACAGGCAGCCTTCCTCATAGGTGTTCGGCTCTTCGGATGTCCAGGTGATCTCGGGATTGACCAGAACCATCGGGCGGCGCTCGGCCTCGGGATCGCGGGTCGCGTCCATCACGAAGACGCGCGCCAGAACCCCCACCTGCGGCGCGGCCAGCCCCACGCCGGGGGCGTCATACATCGTCGCCAGCATGTCGGCGGCCAGGGTCTCGATCTCGGGGGTGATGCGGGCCACGGGTTCGCAGACCTTCTTCAGGCGCGGATCGGGATGGATCAGGATGGGGCGCAGGCTGCTCATGCCTAGCGATTTAGGGCAAGGCTTCACCATAAGCAACAAGCGGCGTATGCAGGGGAAAACAGCGGCAGGCAGAAGCATGAGCATTCCCGACTTCGACGAAATCATCGACCGCGTGGGCACCGGATGTTCCAAATGGGACGACATGCAGGCGGCCTATGGCGTGTCGCCGGAGGATGGCGGCCTGGCGATGTGGGTGGCCGACATGGATTTCCGCCCGCCCGCCGCCGTCCAGCGCGCGGTGGAACAGGTGGCCGCCCACGGCGTCTACGGCTATCCCGGCGACAATCCCGCCTATCTGAGGGCCATCGGCTGGTGGATGGAACAGCGCCACGGCTGGCGGATCGACAGCGGCTGGATCCTGACCTGCGCGGGACTGGTCAACGGGGTGGCGATGGCGCTTGACGCCTATACCCGGCCGGGCGACGGGGTGATCGTGATGTCGCCGGTCTATCACGCCTTTGCCCGCGTGATCCGGGCCTCGGGGCGGCAGTTGGTGGAACTGCCGCTGGCTCAGGAGGACGGGCTCTACCGGATGGACTGGCCCGCATGGGAGGCCAGCCTGACCGGCCGGGAAAGGCTGCTGATCCTGTGTTCGCCCCACAATCCCGGCGGGCGGATCTGGACGCCGCAGGAACTGCGCGAGGTCGCGGATTTCTGCATCCGCCACGACCTGATCCTGATTTCCGACGAAATCCATTGCGATCTGGTGATGCCCGGCCACCGCCACACCGTCACCGCGACGGCCTGCCCCGATGTCGCCCATCGGCTGGTGACGCTGACCGCCGCCACCAAGACCTTCAACATCGCCGGCGCCCATATCGGCAACGCCATCATCGCCGACCCGGCGCTGCGCGACCGCTTCAAGGGGGCGCTGATGGCGCGCGGCATCTCGCCCGGCCTGTTCGGCATGGACATGGTGGCCGCCGCCTATTCGCCTCAGGGCGCGGCTTGGGTCGATGCGCTTGTCGGCTATCTCGACGGCAACCGGCGGCTGTTCGACGACGGGATCGCGGCGATCCCCGGCCTGCGGTCGATGCCGTTGCAGGCGACTTATCTGTCCTGGGTCGATTTCTCGGGCACCGGGATGGCGCCCGCCGAATTCACCGCCCGCGTGGAAAAGACCGCCCGCATCGCCGCCAACCACGGCGCAACCTTCGGCACGGGCGGCGAATCCTTCCTGCGCTTCAACATCGCCACCCCCCGCGCCCGCGTGGCCCAGGCCGTGGGCCGCCTGCAACGGGCCTTCGCCGACCTGCAATGAGGGGGCTTGCGCGCCTGTTCTCGGCCCTGACGCTGCTGCTTCTGCTGGCGGCGGCCTGGCTGATGCTGGCGCCGCGCCCCGCGCCCCTGCCGCCCGTCCCGCCGCTGGCGGGACCGCTGACCGGCCCCGTCGATCACATCGAGATCCGCAAATCCGCCCGCCGCATGACCGCCTTCCGCGACGGCCAGCCGCTGAAGTCCTATCGCATCGCGCTTGGCTTCGCGCCCCAGGGCGACAAGGCCCGTCAAGGCGACGGCAGGACGCCCGAAGGCCGCTTCACCATCGACCGCGTGAACCCCGACAGCGCCTATCACCTGTCGCTGGGCCTCGATTACCCGCGCCCGCAGGATCGTGCGCGGGCGATGGCAGCCGGGGTCGATCCCGGCGGCGACATCTTCATCCACGGCCAACCCAACGAACGCACCGACGGCGAAACCCTGCCCGGCGACTGGACGGCGGGCTGCATCGCGGTATCCGATGCCGAGATCCGCGAACTCTATGCCGCGGCCCGGATCGGCACGACGGTGGAAATCCTGCCCTAGCCTGTTCACCTTTGCCCAAATATCCCACGGGGGTCCGGGGGTGTGAAACCCCCGGCACCGCGTTGCAATCCCGCGCCCCTGCGATCATATAGGGGCGCAACCCGAACAGCCCGAAGGCAGCCCGCGCATGGTCTATCTGGATTTCGAAAAGCCGCTTGCCGACATCGAAGGCAAAGCCGAGGAGCTTCGCGCCCTGGCCCGCAAATCCGAAAACACCGTGGATGTGGAAAAAGAGGCGGCGGCGCTGGACAAGAAATCCGGCGACCTGCTGCGCGATCTCTACAAATCGCTGGATCCCTGGCGCAAGACCCAGGTGGCCCGCCATCCCGACCGCCCGCATTGCCGCGACTATATCGAGGCGCTGTTCACCGAATACACGCCGCTGGCGGGCGACCGGGCCTTCGGCGACGACCATGCGGTGATGGGCGGCCTGGCGCGCTTTAACGACGCGGCCTGCGTGGTGATCGGCCATGAAAAGGGCAAAGACACCAAGACCCGCATCCAGCACAATTTCGGCATGGCCCGCCCCGAGGGATACCGCAAGGCGATCCGGCTGATGGATCTGGCGCATCGCTTCAAGCTGCCGGTCATCACGCTGGTCGACACGCCCGGCGCCTATCCCGGCAAGGGCGCCGAGGAACGCGGCCAATCCGAGGCCATCGCCCGCTGCACCCAGAAATGCCTCGATATCGGCGTGCCGCTGGTCAGCGTCATCATCGGCGAGGGCGGATCGGGCGGCGCCGTGGCCTTCGCCACCGCCAACCGCATCGCCATGCTGGAACATTCGATCTATTCGGTGATCTCGCCCGAGGGCTGCGCCTCGATCCTGTGGAAGGACGCCGAACGGATGCGCGAGGCGGCCGAGGCGCTGCGCCTGACCGCCCAGGATCTGAAGAAGCTGGATGTGATCGACCGCATCATCCCCGAACCCGTGGGCGGCGCGCAGCGCGACCCGGCGGCCGCCATCAAGGCCGTGGGCGAGGAAATCGCCGCGATGCTGGCCGAGCTGAACGGCAAGAAGCCCGCCGACCTGATCAGGGACCGGCGGCAGAAATTCCTGGCGATGGGATCGAAAAGCCTGGCCTGAGGCCCGGTCACCACATGGTCGCGGCGGCGCGCACGGGCCATTCGGCGTCATAGGCCGCCCCGCCCACGGTCCCCTGGGTCATGGTGGCAAGGATCTGTCCGGGCGTGGGCAGGCCCTGGCTGTCGTCGATGCCCGACCACAGCCCGGCGCGGATCACCGCGCGGGCGCATTGGAAATAGACCTCGGCGATCCGCACGACGATGACGGTGCGGGGCAGCTTGCCCTGACGGGACAGGCTGTCGCGCAGGGTGGCGTCGTCCGTCACGCGGGCATGGCCGTTCACGCGGATCGCATTGCCCGATCCGCGCACCAGGAACATCAGGCTGACGCGCCCGTCGCGCAGGATGTTGCGCAGCGAATCGATGCGGTCGTTGCCGCGCCAGTCGGGCAGCGCCAGATGCCGGTCGTCCAGGGCGCGGACCACCGGGCCGTCGTCGCCGCGCGGGCTGCCATCGGTGCCCTCGGGGCCGACGGTGGTCAGCACGCAGAACCGCGACCGGGCGAGGAAGGCGGCGTAATCCGGGGTCAGCCGGTCGGCCACCTTGCGCAGCGATGTCGCGCCGGGCGTGCCATAGATCGTCTCAAGATCGCTCGGTTCCAGCCAGTTCATGCGCAAACCCCGCCTCGGCCATCAGCCGGTCTGAATGAGTCTCGACCTCGGCCTCCAGCCGGGGAATGAAGCCTTCCGCCGGAACCTCGGCCGGAATGACCGGCAGGAACTCGACCACGGCGCGGCCGGGGCGGATGCCCCAGCCCTTGCGGGGCCAGAACAGCCCGGTATTCACCGCGACCGGCACCACCGGCAGGCCGGTGCCCGCGCGGATCGTGCCGACGCCGTGCTTGTAGGGGCGGCGTTCGCCCGGCCGGGTGCGGGTGCCTTCGGGATAGATGATCAGCTGGCCCAGCCCCTCGCCCGCGATCCGCCGGTTGATCTCGGCCGAGATGGCGCGCATGGCGTCGCGGCCGCGCGAGCGGTCGATGGGGATGCAGCCGACCTTCCAGGCATACCAGCCCATGATCGGGACATGCTTCACCTCGCGCTTCATGATGAAGGCGCGACGGGGGGCGGTATGGGCGATCACCAGGATGTCCAGGAAGCACTGGTGCTTGGCGGCGATGATGCAGTCGTCGGCGGGGGGCGTGCCGCGCACCTCGCAGGTCAGGCCCAGATGCAGGCGCGCGGCCCACAGCATGTATCCGATCCAGCGGGTCGCGACGCGGTTCGCGCCCGCCCGGCCGTCACGCAGAAGCGCGGGCAGGCCCAGCAGCCCGATCACGATGGTCGCAAGCGCGGCATGCAGGTAATAGAGCGCGTTCTGCCCATATTGCCAGGCCGTCAGCGGGCCGGGCACGGGCGATTGCGCCCGCCCCCCTTCTGCCCGCTGGCTCATCGGACCGCTCCCAGCATCTTCAGCGCCGCCCAGCGGGTCGCCAGGAAACCGACGGCGGCGGCCACGACCGGGATCAGCAGCGGCAGCAGCCAGCCCCAGCCCTGAAAGCCAAGCCCGGTCAGGAACCCGCCCGCCGCGTCCATGCCCGGCAGCAGGGCGATGCCCGCCATGCCGAACAACGTGCCGACCGCCGCGCCCACCGCCGCGCGCTTGGTGAAGCGGCGCACGAAGGCGGTGGCGATGGTGATGTCGCGCGCCCCGATCAGGCGCAGCACCCGGATCACCTGCCCGTTCGCCGCAAGCGCCGCCTTGGCCGCCAGCGTGATCATCGAGGCCGAGGCCGCCGCGATCAGCAGCAGCGACACGATGCCCAGCAACCGCAGACGGTTCGCCGCCGTCACCAGCGGACGGCGCCATTCGGTGTGGTCGTCCAGCACCGCGCCCGGCGCCTCGGCCTCCAGCCGCAGCCGCAGGCCCTCGGCGTCGAAATCGTCGCCCGCGATGGGCAGGTCGATCAGCGCGGGCACCGGCAGCGCATCGACCGGCATGTCGGGACCGAACCAGGGGGTCAGCAGGCCGGCGACCTCATCGGGCGGCAGCAGGCGCGGCTGGCCCGCGCCGGGCGTGGTCGACAGAACCTGCATCGCGGCCTGGGTGCGGGCGTCCTGTTCGTCGGACGAGGCGCTGACCCGCACCGTCACCGAGCCCGCCAGCTCGCCGGCCCAGCGGTCGGCCAGCCGCCCGGTCGCCAGCGACAGGGCCAGGGCGAAGACCGCCAGGAACGCCATCGCCCCCGCGGAAAACAGCGTCAGTTGCGCGGTGAACCCGGTCGGCGGCACGATCCGGTCGCCCGACCCGCCGTCGCGCATCAGCCCCTGCCACAGCGCCTTCAGGTTCAGCGCCCGAAATTCAGTCCGTCTCACAGATCCGCCCCTGCCAGCTGCAATGTTGCGTTCGCGATCCGCAGCACGCGGGCCGCGACCTGCGCCTTGGTCGCGCGGATCAGGTTCAGGTCATGGGTGGCGACCAGCACGGTCTTGCCCGATTTGTTCAGTTCGATCAGCAGTTGCATCAGCCGGACCGACATCTCCCAGTCCAGGTTGCCGGTGGGTTCGTCCGCCAGCACCAGGTCGGGCGACAGGATCACCGCGCGGGCCAGGGCCGCGCGCTGGCGTTCGCCGCCCGACAGGGACGGCGGCATGGCGCGGGCGTGCTGGGACAGGCCCACCCAGCCCAGCAGGTCGCGTAGCGCCGCCATGTCCACCGCCTGACCCGAGACGGACAGCGGCAGGGCCACGTTTTCCGCCACCGGCAGATGATCCAGAAACTGCGTGTCCTGATGGACCACGCCCACCCGGCGGCGCAGATCGGCAATGCCGTCGCGGGTCAGTTGCCGCACATCGTCGCCGAACGCCGTCATCTGCCCCGAGGTCGGCAGCAGGTCGGCATAGCACAACCGCAGCAGCGTCGTCTTGCCCGACCCAGAGGGGCCGGTCAGGAAATGGAACATGCCCGGCTGCAAGGTCAGCGTCATGTTCGACAGCAGCTCGGCCCCCCCGTGATAGCCGAAGCCGACATCCCGCATCTCGATCAAGCGCAATCCCCTTGTTCCTTCGGTGCCCGGCTTGGAACCCGGCCCCGCGCTTGATAGAACAGCCACAAGGCGAATGCGAGGGGTCGGAATGGCGGAAATACGGTTGATCTGTCCCGGTTGCGCGGCCGAATACCGGGTGCCCGACACCGCCATCCCCGCCGAGGGGCGAGAGGTCGAGTGCAGCGCCTGCGGCAAGGTCTGGCACGCCAGGGCGCGGCTGGATCTGGGCGATGTCCCGCCCCTGCCCGCCGCCGAACCGCCCGCCCAGCCGCCCGCCGACCTGCCGCCGCTCAGCCGCCGCCTGCCCGTCAGCGTGCTGGAGATCCTGCGCGACGAGGTCGAACACGAACGCCGCGCCCGTGCGGCCGAGGATGGCGATGCCGCCGCCAGCCTCCCCCGCGCGGCCGTCGATCCCGAATGGCCCGCGACGACCATCACCCGGCATTTCGAGCCCAAACCCGCCGAGGCCGCGCGTCCCGACCTGCCGGAACCCCTCCTGCCGGTCCCTGAACAGCCTGCCGAACCCCGGCCCGCCGCTGCCCCGGTCATCGACGCCCCGGAACCCGTCCTGCGGGCCGCGCCGGACCGCAAGCCGGGCGGCTATGTCATGGGCTTCGGGCTGGCGGCGATGCTGGCCGGGGCGGTCGTGGCGCTGTATCTGCTGGCGCCCCGGCTGGCCGATCAGGGCGGCCTTGGCGACGGGCTGATGCAGTTGCGCGCCAGCCTGGACGGGGCGCGGCTGTGGTTGCAGGATCGCGCGGCCACGCTGGTCCGCTGATCAGAATCGGTCCAGCAGCCGTCCCAGATAATCGCGTTCGTCCTGCGGACGGTCCGGCTGGCCGGTCCGGCGGCGGATTTCGTCCAGCAGGTCGCGGGCGCGGCGGGCCGGATCGACGCCTTCGGCCAGCGGATCGCCGCCGGCGATGACATTGCCGTTACCGTCGCGCTGACGGCCCAGCGGATCCAAGGCCGGACGCTGGCCAAAGCTTTGCCCTTCCCCGGCGCGATCGCCGCCGCCGGGTCGCTGGCCGTCCTGCCCCTGCCCCTGCTGGCCCTGTTGGCCCTGCTGCCCCTGCTGCTGGGCCAGCATGTCGCCAAGCGCGCGCATCCCCTCGCGCATCGACTGGATCGCATCGGCCTGCCGTTGCAGCGCGCCGCCGCTGTCGCCCTCGCGCAGGGCGCGCTCGGCCTCCTCCATCGCGCGGCCCGCCTGATCCAGTTGCCGCCGCGCCTGATCGCCGCCGGGCGAGCCCTGGCCGGGCAACAGCCCCTGCTGCTGGCCCAGTTCTTCGCGCAGCTGCCGCTGCCGGTCGGCCAGGCCCTGGGCGTCGGGGGACGGCTGGCCCATCTGGCCCTGGCCGAACTGTTCCTGCATGTCGCGGAAGGCCTCGTCCGACAGCCGCTGCTGCTCGCGCAGCGTATCGGCCAGCCGGTTCATCGGCTGGTTGCCGCTGCTGCCCTGCTGGCCCTCGCCGCCCTGACCCTGACGGACCTGGAGGTTTTCCATCATGCGGTTGAACTGTTCCAGCAACTCCTGCGCCTCGGCCATGCGGCCTTCGTTCATCAGGCGCTGGATTTCGTCCATCATCTGCTGGATCTGGTCGCCGGTGATCTGCTGGCGCGGCTGGTCCCTGGTGAAGCGTTCGGAGGGATCCTGCTGGTTCTGCTGGGCCAGCATGTCGGTATAGGCATCCGTCGCCTCTTTCAGCTCATCCATCAGCCGCTGGATTTCGTCGGGGCTGGCGCCGTTGCGGATCGCCTCGGACAGCTTCTGCTGGGCCTGGCGCATCCGCTCCAGGGCGTCCGACAGCCCGCCATCCTCAAGCTGGATCGCGGCCTGCCACAAGGCCTCGGCCAGGTCGTCGCGCAGCTTGTCGGTCAGGGCCGGGCCTTCCAGCAGGTTCACGGCGCCGCGCAGTTGCAGATACAGGGGCTGTTCGACGAATCCCTCGGGCCGCCAGGTGACCGCGCGCAGGATCTCGGCGCTGCGCCCGGCATTGCCGCGCGACCACAGCAGGTCGCGCCGCATCTCGATCAGCGCGGCGGCCAGCGGATTGAAGAAGCGCCGCCCCGGCAGGACGGTGTGCATCGGATCGGACCGCCCCACCTGATCGATCCCGTCGACAGCGCGCAGGCTGACGCTGACCGGCAGGTTCGCCCAAGGGTGGCGCGACAGATCCTCGGTCAGCTTGCCCTTGACCCGATGGCGGTCGCCGCGCGGCAGCGGCAGGACCAGTTCGACCGCCGGGCGCGGCTCGGGGTCGGCGGCCAGGCCGAAGCGGCGGTCCACGGCGGGCAGGTCCAGCGCGATCACCGCCTGGCCCGAGGCGACGCCGTGATCGTCGCTGGCCTCGAAATCCTGCACCATCCGGCCGTCGGCGCGGCGCAGCGGCGCGGCCCCGGCGCGGATCACCGGCGCGTTGTCGGGCAGCACCGTCACCTCGAAGCGTCGCCCCGCGACCTCGATCACGCCCGATGCCTCGGCCCGAAAGCCCGGCGCCTGCGGATCCTCGCCCAACGGGGGGCCGATATCCTGGGTCACCGCCGCGCCGTCGCCATACAGCCGGAAGGTCACGGCGCTGCCCTTGGGCAGTTCCAGCACCTGCCCCTGGGCCAGCGAATTCAGATAGATCGTCGGGCGGCGGGTATAGGCGGGCGGTTCGGCCCAGCCCTCCCAGCTTGGCCCGGTCGGGACGGCATCGGCCGCCACCGGGCGGGACACGGTCGCGGCCAGGGCCTGGATCCCCTGCCCCATCTGCGCCGCGCCGCCGAAGACCATCGCCATGACCAGGGCCACCAGCCCCGCCAGCCGCAGCGCAAAGGGGTCGCGCCGCGCCAGCCCGGCATCGGGCCGCACCGCCCGCGCCCGCGCCGCGCGGGCCTGCATCTGCGCCAGATGCGCCTGCCAGAGGGCGCCCTCGCCGCCGATGGCCGCGCGGTCGGACAGCGCCGCCAGCGGCCGCCCCGGCAGGGTCCGGTCCAGCCGGTCCACCGCATCGGCCAGGCGCACCCGGCGAAAGCGCATCCCGCCCCGGATCGCGGTCCACAGCAGCACCAGCACCACGGCCCCCGCCAGCCAAGGCAGCACCGGCCCCGGCACCGCCGCCACGGCCCCCAGCGCGAAGGCCGCAAAGATCAGCGCCAGCACGGTCGCCAATGGCCAGAAGGCGCGCGCCACCTGTTCCCACACCATCCCCCAGCGGGTCAGATGCAGGGCGCGGGCGACATGCCCTTTCTTCTTCATGAAAATATCCCGGGGGTCCGGGGGCAGCGCCCCCGGCCGCAACGGTTCCGGGGGGCGCCGCGTCAAAGCCATTCCGGGATGCTATCGCGCGCCAGCATCTCCTCAAACGTCGGTCGCGCCCGGATGACGGCGAAGTGATCGCCCCGCACCAGAACCTCGGGCACCAGCGGGCGGGAATTGTATTCCGAGGCCATCACAGCGCCATAGGCCCCTGCGGATCGGAAGGCGACCAGATCGCCCGCCGCCATCCGGGGCAGTTCCGCGCCCTTCTGGAAGGTGTCGCCCGATTCGCAGACCGGCCCCACCACGTCGAAGGGCCGCACCGCCGCGCCGACCGCCGGTTCGATCACCGGCACGATGTCGTGATGCGCGCCATACATGGCAGGCCGCGCCAGATCGTTCATGGCCGCGTCCACGATCAGGAAGTCGCGGCCCTCGCCCTGTTTCACATAGATCACCCGCGACAGCAGGATGCCCGCGTTGCCGACGATGTTGCGGCCCGGCTCGATCTCGATCTGACAGCCCAGGTCGCCCACCGTCTCGCGGATCACGGCCCCGTATTCCAGCGGCAGGGGCGGCGCGTTGTTGTCGCGGCGATAGGGAATGCCCAAGCCCCCGCCCAGATCCAGCCGGGTGATCGCATGGCCGTCGGCGCGAAGCGCGCGGGTCAGGTCGGCCACCTTGGCATAGGCCGCGCGATAGGGGTCCAGATCGGTCAGCTGGCTGCCGATATGCACATCGACGCCGACCACCTGCAAACCGGGCAGGCTGGCCGCCTCGGCATAGACCTGACGCGCGCGGGCGATGGGAATGCCGAACTTGTTCTCGGATTTTCCCGTGGCGATCTTTTCATGCGTCTTGGCGTCCACGTCCGGGTTCACCCGGACCGCCACCGGCACCACCGCGCCCATGCCGGCGGCAAGCGCCGAAAGGGCGCGCATTTCCGGCTCGCTCTCGATATTGAACTGGCGGATGCCGCCTTCGATGGCCTCGCGCATCTCGGCCAGGGTCTTGCCGACGCCGGAAAAGACGATCCGGTCGCCCGGCACGCCCGCCGCGCGGGCGCGCGCGTATTCGCCGCCCGATACCACGTCCATCCCCGCGCCCAGATCGCCCAGCAGCTTGAGGACCGCCAGATTGCTGTTGGCCTTGACCGCGAAGCAGACCAGGTGATCGGTCCAGTCCAGCGCCTGGCGGAACAGCCCGAAATGCCGCGTCAGCGTCGCCGCCGAATAGACATAGACCGGGGTGCCCACGTCTGCGGCGATGCGCGACAGGGGCACATCCTCGGCGTGCAGCTCTCCGGCGTGATAGTTGAAGTGATCCACCTACAGCTCCGTGATCACGCCCATGGTGGCGTGGCCGGAAATCGAGACGTTGGATTTCGGCGCGGTCTTCGGCGCGGGGCGTTCGGGGGCGCCGTCGACGCCGCAGGCGGCCACCGCGATCACCGCCAGGATTGCGAACCATTTCATGCCAGTATCTCCTTCCAGCGGGCGATCTGCGCACGCACCTGATCCGGCGCCGTGCCGCCATAGCTTTGCCGCGACGCGACCGAGTTGTGAACGCCCAAAACGCCAAAGACTTTATCGGTGATCCCCGCATGGACCCCCTGCATGTCGGAAAGCGTCAGGTCCGGCAGGTCGCAGCCTCGCTGTTCCGCCAGAGCCACCAGCGACCCGGTGACATGGTGCGCGTCGCGGAAGGGCAGGCCCAGTTCGCGCACCAGCCAGTCGGCCAGATCGGTCGCGGTCGAGAAGCCGGCGGACGCCGCCGCCTCCAGCCGGTCGCGGTTGGCGGTCAGGTCCGACAGCATCCCGGTCATCGCGGCCAGGGCCAGCATCAGGCTGTCGGCGGCGTCGAAGACCTGTTCCTTGTCTTCCTGCATGTCCTTGGAATAGGCCAGAGGCAGGCCCTTCATCACCGTGAACAGCGCCACCGTCGCGCCCAAGATCCGGCCGATCTTGGCGCGGATCAGTTCGGCGGCGTCGGGGTTGCGCTTCTGCGGCATGATCGACGAACCGGTGGACCACTTGTCCGACATCGACACGAAGCGGAACTGGGCCGAGGACCAGATCACCAGCTCCTCGGCCAGCCGCGACAGGTGGACGGCGCAGATCGAGGATGCCGACAGGAACTCCAACGCGAAATCCCGATCCGATACGGCGTCCAGGCTGTTGGCCATCGGCGCCTCGAAGCCAAGCGCCTGCGCGGTCGCATGGCGGTCGATGGGATAGCTCGTCCCCGCCAGGGCGGCCGCCCCCAGGGGCGATTCGTTCATCCGCCGCCGCGCGTCCCGGAACCGAGACAGGTCGCGGCCGAACATCTCGACATAGGCCATCATGTGATGGCCCCAGGTCACCGGCTGGGCGGTTTGCAGATGGGTGAAGCCCGGCATCACCCAATCCGCCCCGGCCTCGGCCTGCGACAAGGCGGCGCGGATCAGCGCCCGCAGCGCGTCGATGGCCGCGTCGCACTGGTCGCGCACCCACAGCCGGAAATCCGTCGCCACCTGGTCGTTCCGCGACCGCCCCGTATGCAGGCGGCCCGCAGGTTCGCCGATGATCTCTTTCAGGCGCGCCTCGACATTCATGTGGATGTCTTCCAACTCGGTGCGGAAGGGGAAATCGCCCGCCTCGATCTCTGACAAGACGGTGAGAAGCCCTTCCCTGATCGCCTCGGCATCGCTAGTGCTGATGATGCCTTGTGCCGCCAGCATCGCGGCATGGGCCCGGCTGCCCCGGATGTCCTGGGCGTAGAGCCGCCGGTCGAACCTGATCGAGGCGTTGATCGCCTCCATGATCGCATCCGGCCCGGCGGCGAAGCGCCCGCCCCACATGCTGTTGGCGCTGTCCTGTTGCGGCCGGTCGGTCATTGGCGCGTCCCTCGGAGGTCTTCATGCTGCGTTCCGCCCTGCTTTATACGGCACTGCTTTTCGGTGCAAACGCCGCCTTCGCGGGCCCGGTGGACTGGGACGCGGCCCGGCAGGCGCTGCCGAAGCTGGTCCGGACCCAGGACGCGGCCCCGGTCAGCGCGGTCGAATTCACCGACCCGGACGGCGGCACGCACCGGCTGGCCGATTACAAGGGCAAGGTCGTTCTGGTGAACTTCTGGGCGACCTGGTGCGCGCCCTGCCGCAAGGAGATGCCCGCGCTCGACGCCCTCCAGGCCGAGCTTGGGGGCGAGGATTTCCAGGTCGTGACCATCGCCACGGGCCGCAACGCGGTGCCGAAGATCCACGACTTCTTCGCCGAGACCGGCGTGACCGACCTGCCCGTGCTGCTGGACCCGCGCCAGCAGTTGGCGCGCGAAATGGGCGTGGTCGGCCTGCCCGTCACCGTCCTGATCGACCGCGACGGAAACGAGATCGCCCGCCTGATGGGCGACGACCATTGGGACTCCGACGGCGCCAAGACCCTTATCCGGCAGTTGACCGAGGGCTGAGTTCCGCGTGGCGCGGACAGCCGGTCATGTGGTCGTTGACCATTCCGGTCGCCTGCATGAAGGCATAGGTGATGACCGGCCCGCAGAACGTGAAGCCGCGCTTCCTCAGCGCCTTGGACATGGCGGTCGATTCGGAGGTGGCGGCGGGAACCTCGGCCATGCTGGCGAAGCGGTTCTGGATCGGCTGGCCGCCGACAAAGGACCATAGCCAGGGCGCGAATCCCTGATCGCCCTCGATCTCCTGGAACAGCCGCGCGCCCTTCACGGCCGATTCGATCTTGCCGCGATGGCGGACGATGCCGGGGTTTTGCAGCGCGCGGTCGATTCGCGCCGCGTCCCAGCGGGCCACGCGTTCGGGGTCGAAGCCGTCGAATTCCTCGCGGAACGCCTCGCGCTTGCGCAGGATGGTGATCCAGGACAGGCCCGCCTGGAACCCGTCCAGCACCAGCTTTTCCCACAGGGCGCGCGGATCGCGTTCGGGCACGCCCCATTCGGTGTCGTGATAGGCGACATACAGCGGGTCGGTCCCGCACCAGGCGCAGCGGTCGGTCATGGATCGTTAACCTTTTATCCAGAAACTCCTGCCCGTTTACGGCAAATTAGGCGATCATCGCCATAAGGGAACACGGAATGATTGCGTAACGAGGGTTGATGTGACCGATGCGAACCCGCCTGCGAAAGGCTCGCCGCTGGATCATGCCGTGGACCGGCAAAGCCGGCTGACCCTGCCGGGCGTCAGGCTGGCGGTCGAAAGGGGCAATGGCGTGCTGGCCTTCCAGCCCGTCGTGCAGGCGCAACGGACCAGCCGTCCGGCCTTTTACGAAGGGCTGATCCGCATCATCGACGAATCGGGCCGGATGGTGCCGCCGCGCGATTTCATGCCGGTGGCGGAAACCACCGAACTGGGCCGCCGGATCGACTGCCTGTCGCTGTCCCTGGGCCTGAAGGCCCTGTCCGAGGAAAGCGCGCTGCGGCTGTCCATCAACATGTCGGCGCGCTCCATCGGCTATCCCGGCTGGATGACCATCCTGCGCCGCGGCGTCGCCGACGACCCGCAGGCCGCCGAACGGCTGATCCTGGAAATCACCGAAAGCTCGGCCATGGGCCTGCCGGACGAGGTGAAGTCCTTCATGCGCGAGGTTCAGAAATACGGGATCAGCCTGGCGCTTGACGATTTCGGGGCGGGATATACCTCGTTCCGCTATCTGCGGGATTTCTGCTTCGACATGATCAAGATCGACGGCCAGTTCATTCGCGAAATCTCGAACCATCCCGACAACCAGGTGCTGACCCAGGCGCTGATGTCCATCGCCCGGCATTTCGACATGTTCACCGTGGCCGAGATGGTGGAAACGGCGGAGGATGCCAGCTTCCTGATCGAAAACGGCATCGACTGCCTGCAAGGCTATTACTTCGGGGCGCCGACCATCGCGCCGCCGTGGAAATCCCCGCCCTCGGCGGCCCTGCGGTAAAGGTCTGCACGACTTTTGGCCGATCTGCTTGACGTGACGGCACGAACCCGCATCCTGTCCTCGATTCGCCATCTGTCTGGCTTCGAGGGAAGGAACCCGTCATGACCAAAGCCGTAATCGTCTCTGCCGCCCGCACCGCCGTCGGCAGCTTCATGGGATCGTTCGCCAATATTCCGGCGCATGACCTGGGCGCCGCCGTCCTGAAGGAAGTCGTGGCCCGCGCGGGCCTCGACCCGGCCGAGGTCGATGAAACGATCCTGGGCCAGGTGCTGACCGCGGGCCAGGGCCAGAACCCCGGCCGCCAGGCGCATATCAAGGCGGGCCTGCCCCAGGAATCCCCGGCCTGGCTTCTGAACCAGGTCTGCGGGTCGGGCCTGCGGGCCGTGGCGCTTGCCGCGCAGCAGGTGACGGCGGGCGATGCCAGGGTGGTTCTGGCGGGTGGCCAGGAAAGCATGTCGATGTCCACCCACGCCGCCTATCTGCGGAGCGGACAGAAGATGGGCGACATGCAGTTCGTCGATACGATGATCCGCGACGGGTTGTGGGACGCCTTCAACAACTATCACATGGGCACCACGGCGGAAAACGTCGCGCAGAAATGGCAGATCAGCCGCGACCAGCAGGACGAATTCGCGCTTGCATCCCAGAACAAGGCCGAAGCCGCGCAGAAGGCGGGCCGCTTCGACGATGAGATCGTGGCCTACACCGTCAAGACCCGCAAGGGCGACACGGTGGTGGACAAGGACGAATACATCCGCCACGGCGCGACCATCGACGCCATGCAGAAGCTGCGTCCGGCCTTTTCCAAGGAAGGCTCGGTCACGGCGGGCAACGCCTCGGGGCTGAACGACGGCGCGGCGGCGGTGATGGTCATGACCGAGGACGAGGCGAACCGGCGCGGCCTGACGCCGCTGGCCCGCATCGCCTCTTGGGCCACGGCGGGGCTGGACCCGGCGATCATGGGGACCGGCCCGATTCCCGCCAGCCGCAAGGCGCTGGAAAAGGCCGGCTGGTCCGTCCAGGATCTCGATCTGGTCGAGGCGAACGAGGCTTTCGCCGCCCAGGCCTGCGCAGTCAACAAGGACATGGGCTGGAACCCGGACATCGTGAACGTGAACGGCGGCGCCATCGCCATCGGCCACCCGATCGGCGCATCCGGCGCGCGGGTGCTGAACACCCTGCTGTTCGAGATGAAGCGCCGCGACGCCAAGAAGGGCCTGGCGACGCTGTGCATCGGCGGCGGCATGGGCGTGGCGCTCTGCGTGGAACGGTAAGAAAAATGGTGCGCAATGATATTGCGCGCCATCCACTTGCCTTGTAGCAATATTTCAATAGGAATTATTTGAGGGAGGGGACCATGTCCAAGGTTGCACTTGTCACCGGCGGCTCGCGCGGGATCGGCGCGGCGATTTCCAAGGCGCTTCAAGAGGCCGGCTATACCGTCGCCGCCACCTATGCGGGCAATGACGAGGCCGCCAGGGCGTTCACCGAGGAAACCGGGATCAAGACCTATAAATGGTCGGTCGCGGACTATGACGCCTGCGCTGCCGGCATCAAGCAGATCGAGGCGGATCTTGGCCCCATCGCCGTGCTGGTCAACAACGCGGGCATCACGCGGGACGCGATGTTCCACAAGATGACCCCCCAGCAGTGGAAAGAGGTCATCGACACCAACCTGACCGGCGTCTTCAACATGACCCATCCGGTCTGGGCGGGAATGCGCGACCGCAAGTTCGGGCGGATCATCAACATCAGCTCGATCAACGGGCAGAAGGGCCAGGCGGGTCAGGCGAACTATTCCGCCGCCAAGGCGGGCGACCTGGGCTTCACCAAGGCGCTGGCCCAGGAAGGCGCGCGGGCGGGCATCACCGTGAACGCGATCTGCCCCGGCTATATCGCGACCGAGATGGTCAAGGCCATCGACGAAAAGGTGCTGAACGAACGCATCATCCCGCAGATCCCCGTCGGCCGCCTGGGCGAACCCGAGGAGATCGCGCGGACCGTGGTGTTCCTGGCCTCGGACGAGGCGGGCTTCATCACCGGGTCCACCATCAGCGCGAATGGCGGGCAGTATTTCGTCTGACCGGCCTGCGACAAACGGACACGGCCCGCGCGGATCGCGCGGGCCGTTCCGATTCCGTCATCGTTCAACGGATCAGTGGGACAGTCGGGAAATTTCTTCCTTGAGACGAAGTTTCTCGCGCTTCATCGCCTTGATTTGCAGATCGCTGACACCAGGGCTTCTTTGTTCCTTTTCAACGGCTTCAGACAGAACCTGGTGCTTCTTGCGCAGTTCCTCGACGTGGGAAGCAACCGACATCTCGTCCTCCTGTATAGGTTGAGTCGAACAGAGAGATTGCAGCACAGGCTTTCGATTCTGTCACGAGACTTTTGCAAACAGCGTCGTGAGGGGCAGCCCCTCGCGGAGAACCGCCGATGCCGCCGGGGTCAGGTCCTCCCGGTCGCCCGGATGGGCGGGTTCGCGGTGCATCACGAAGGGGGCCAGCAGCCGCAGCGGACCCCGCCCGCCCTTCTGCGCACGCAGGATCACCCGGCCCGCATCACGTCCCGCGCGCCCGGCGACGGGCAGGATCGCCACCGATCCCGCCCGGCCCGACAGCGCCGCCAGCATCGCGTCCAGCCGGTCGGCCCGCTGGATCAGCGTCAGGACGCCGCCCGGCCGCAAGCGGCGCAGGCCCGTGTCGATCCAGGCCGCCAGCGGCGTCTGCTCTCGCCTCGCCAGCGCCCGGCCGCCGTCTGGCGCCGGGGTGCCGTCCAGGAAATAGGGCGGGTTGGCGATCACATGGTCGAAGGCCATCATCCGCAATTCGGCGGGCGGCCGCGCCACATCCCCTGTCAGCACCTGCATCGCGATGCCGTTGCCCGCGGCATTCCGCCGCGCCAGGTCGGCATAGTCGGGCTGCCGCTCCAGCCCCGCCAGCCGCAGATCCGCCACGCGCCAGCCCAGGCACAGGCTGGCGACCCCCGCCCCGCAGCCCAGTTCCAGCACCGCCTGGCCCGGCATGGCCGGACAGGCCGCTGCCAGCATCACCGCATCCGCGCCCGACCGGAAACCGCGCCGGGGCTGCAAGACGCGCAGCCGGCCGTCCAGGAAGCCGTCCTCAGAAAGCTCACTCATCCAGGCCGGCGTCGCGCAGGATCGCGCGAGCCATGAATTCGTCGCGATCCGCGACCATCAGCCGCTGCGGCAGGATGCCGAGCGATCCTTCCAGCACGCTCATGTGCTGGTCCAGGGGAAAGGCGGGGATGCCCTCATCCTCCAGCAGGCCCAGGGCGCGGGACATGCGGACGGGATCGTTGCTGCGGAACAGTTCTTTCATGGGCGAAACGTTAGGGGGCGGTTGCGCAATTGTCGATGGCATGGCAAGGGACGGGCGCGTCAACGGGGATAAGGCCATGGGTGTGCAGGAAAACGTCCAGAAACCGCTGGACCGGCTGGCAGAGGCGCTCGGCCCCGAGATGGAGGCGGTCAACGCCTTGATCCGTCAGCGGATGTCCAGCGAACACGCCCCCCGCATCCCCGAGGTGACGGCCCATCTGATCGAGGCCGGCGGCAAGCGGCTGCGGCCGATGCTGACGCTGGCGGCGGCGAAGATGCTGGACTATGCCGGTCCCTATCACGTCCACCTGGCCGCGACGGTCGAATTCATCCACACCGCGACGCTGCTGCATGACGACGTGGTGGACGAAAGCAGCCAGCGGCGCGGGCGTCCGACGGCGAACCTGCTGTGGGACAACAAGTCCAGCGTGCTGGTGGGCGATTACCTGTTCGCGCGCAGCTTCCAGCTGATGGTCGAGCCCGGCAACCTGCGCACGCTGGAGATCCTGGCCAACGCCGCCGCCACGATTGCCGAGGGCGAGGTGCTGCAACTCACCGCCGCACAGGATCTGCGCACCGACGAGGCCGTCTATCTTCAGGTCGTGCGCGGCAAGACCGCCGCGCTGTTCTCGGCCGCGACCGAGGTGGGCGGCGTCATCGCGGGCGCGCCCGCCGATCAGGTGCGGGCGCTGTTCGATTACGGCGACGCTTTGGGGATCGCCTTCCAGATCGTCGACGACCTGCTGGATTACGGCGGCGCGACCGAGACCATCGGCAAGAATGTCGGCGACGATTTCCGCGAACGCAAGCTGACCCTGCCGGTCATTAAGGCCGTGGCCCGCGCCACCCCCGAGGAGCGCGCCTTCTGGTCGCGGACCATCGAAAAGGGCGACCAGCAGGACGGCGACCTGGAACAGGCGCTGTCGCTGCTGTCGCGCCACGGCGCGATGGAGGCCGCGCGCGCCGACGCGATGCTGTGGTCGGCCACCGCCAAGGCGTCGCTGGCCCAGATGCCGCCGCATCCGATCCGCGACATGCTGTCCGATCTGGCGGATTTCGTCGTCAGCCGCGTCGCCTGACCCGGCCGATCCGCCGCGATGCACGTCCGGCGGGCATCGCCCGTCCCGACTCTGCCCACCAGACAGGCTCGGGCGGCATAATCCGCCCGTGAAACGGGCAATCGCCGTCTGGTGCCGTCCCCTTCCTGCCCGGCGCCTGTGCAAGCCCCCGCGCCCCGCCCCATGAAAGGGCGTCGGCGGCGCGTCCGGTGCCGCATGGAAGGGGATATGATGATGACAAGGGCTGCTCCGTTTATTGCCGGTGCCGCGATGCTGATCGCCGCGCCCACATTCGCGCAGGATGCCGTGGTCGCGGTTCAGGCCGCCGTGCCGGTCCCGGACAAGGGCGATACGACCTGGATGCTGATCTCGGCCATCCTGGTGATGATGATGACGCTGCCGGGGCTGGCGCTGTTCTATGGCGGCCTCGTGCGGGCCAAGAACATGCTGTCGGTCCTGATGCAGGTGCTGACCGTGTTCAGCCTGATGGTGATCCTGTGGGTGGCCTTCGGATATTCGCTGGCCTTCACCGGCGCAGGCACGGCCGAGGACGTGACCTTCTTTACCCCCTATATCGGCGGGTTGTCCAAGATGTTCCTGTCGGGCGTCACCACTGCGTCCAACATCGAAGGTTTCAGCGCGGGCGTGGTGATCCCGGAACTGTCCTTTGTCGTCTTCCAGATGGCCTTCGCCTGCATCGCATCCGCGCTGATCGTGGGGGCTACGGCGGAACGTCTGAAATTCAGCGCGGTCCTTCTGTTCATCGTGATCTGGTTCTTCTTTTCCTATCTGCCGATGGCCCACATGGTCTGGTGGTGGGGCGGTCCGTCTGCCTATGACGCGCCCTCGGGCCTGCTGTTCGGCCATGGCGCCCTGGATTTCGCGGGCGGCACCGTCATCCACATCAACGCGGGCGTGGCGGGCCTTGTCGCCGCGATGGTCGCCGGTCCCCGCATCGGCTATCGCAAGGAACTGCTGGCGCCCCACAACCTGACCTTCACCCTGGTGGGCGGCTGCCTGCTGTGGATCGGCTGGTTCGGCTTCAACGCCGGGTCCAACCTCGAGGCCAACGGCCTGACCGCGCTGGCGATGATCAACACGGCGGTGGCGACGGCGGCGGGCGTGCTGGCCTGGTCCTTCGGCGAATGGGCGTTCCGCGGCCATCCCAGCCTGCTGGGCGGGATTTCCGGCGCCATCGCCGGGCTGGTGGGCATCACGCCCGCGGCGGGCTTCGTCGGCCCGATGGGCGCCATCGCCATCGGCCTGGTGGCGGGCCTGCTGTGCATGTGGTTCGTCATCAGCGTGAAGCCGCGCATGGGCATCGACGACAGCCTGGACGTGTTCGGCATCCACGGCATCGGCGGCATCGTCGGCGCGATCCTGACGGGCGTCTTCGCCGCGCCCTCGCTGGGCGGCACGGGCGTCTTCGATTACGGCGCGAATGCCGTGGCCGACTTCTCGATGGGCGGGCAGGTCTATGCCCAGACCCTGGGCGTGGTGATCGCGATCGTCTGGTCGGGCGTGGTGTCCTTCGTGGCCATCCACATCGTCAAGGCGCTGATCGGGCTGCGCGTCACTGTCAATGACGAACGCCAGGGCCTGGACATCACCACCCACGGCGAGAACGCCTATAACTGACGGCCTCGGTGCCGTCCCGATGGCCCGGCGTCCCCGCCGGGCCTTTTCCATGCGCAAATCACGGATTGGTCAGGGCAATTCCCCTGCGGCGATTCTTCGTGTAGGGTGGCGCGCAATTTGGCCGGCAAACGGCCGTGGGCAGACACGCAGGCACCCTGACTCATGAAACGACCGACCGGCACCCCGAAGCGCACGGGCCGCAGCCCTGTTGCCGACAAACGCACGGCCCCGGCCGAGCCGAAATCCCCCGTGCGCCGCCACAAGGCCCCGGTCCGGCGCGGCAATGTCGTGGTGCGCACCGTCGCCGGGACAGTCGGCCTGATCTGGCGCATCGTCTGGGGGTCGATGTGGCGGCTGGCGATGGTGATGGCCCTGATCGTCGGCGGCGCCACCGCCTATTTCTATGCCGGCCTGCCCCAGCCCGAGGCCCTGTTCGACGCCCGCGCGCGCGGCTCCGTCACCATGCTGGACGCCGATGGCAAGGTCTTCGCCTGGCGGGGCGAGACCTATGGCGCCGTCACCAGCGACAAGATCGCCCCGGTCCTGAAAGAGGCCGTGATCTCGACCGAGGACCGCCGCTTCTACCGCCATTTCGGCGTCAGCCCGCGCGGCATCGCCAGCGCCGTCAAGATCAACCTGGCCGAGGGGCGCGGCCCGCTGGAAGGCAACGGCGGATCGACCATCACCCAGCAGGTCGCCAAGCTGCTGTGCCTGGGCGAGACCTTCGATCCGATCCGCTGGAAGAACGAGGCGGCCTTCGAACAGGACTGCCGTGGCGGCGGCATCTGGCGCAAGATCAAGGAAGTGCCCTTCGCCTTCGCGCTTGAGGCGAAGTATTCCAAGGACGAAATCCTCAGCATCTACATGAACCGGTCCTATATGGGCGGCGGTTCGCGCGGGTTCGAGGCCGCAAGCCAGCGCTATTTCAACAAGCACGCGTCCGAGGTGAGCGCGGCCGAATCGGCGATGCTGGCGGGCCTGCTGCAAGCGCCCAGCTATTTCGCGCCGACCGCGAACCTGCAACGCAGCCGCGAACGGGCCAGCGTGGTCCTGGGCCTGATGGGCGAGGAAGGCTATCTGACCCCCGAAGAGGTCGCCCAGTCCCGCGCCAATCCCGCCCGGCTGTCGCAGGCCGCCGAGGCGCGGGCGGGCGGATATTTCGCCGACTGGGTAATGGAATCCGGCCCCGGCTTCCTGACCAGCGAGACGACCGAGGACGTGACGATCCGCACCACCTTCGACCCGCGCATCCAGACGGCGGCGGAACGCGCCCTGAAGCGGATCTTCGACGAAAAGGTCAGCGACAATTCCAAGGCCGAGGCCGCCGTGGTGGTGATGTCCGCCGATGGCGCGGTGCGCGCCATCATCGGCGGGCGCGACAGCATCGTGAACGGCGCCTTCAACCGCGCCGTCCAAGCCAAGCGCCAGACCGGATCGTCCTTCAAGCCCTTCGTCTATGCCGCCGCGCTGGAGGCGGGCTATGGCCCCGGCGACCGGGTCGAGGACGGGCCGCTGACCATCCGCATCCCCGGCGGCAAGCCCTGGTCGCCCCAGAACTATACCCGCCGCTATTACGGCAACGTCACGCTGACCACCGCGCTGAAACAGTCGCTGAACACCGCCACGATCCGGTTGCAGGAAACCGTCGGCCGGTCCGAGGTCCGCCGCATCGCCCATGACTTCGGCATCGTCAGCAACCTGACCACCAGTCCCTCGCTGGGCCTGGGCGCGTCCGAGGCCACGCTGATGGAACTGACCGGCGCCTATGCGGGCATCCGCAACGGCGGCACCTCGGTCGCGCCCTATGGGCTGGTCGAGTTGCGCATCGCGGGCGACGACCAGCCGCTGATGGGTCAGTCGGGCGGCATGGGCGCGCGGGTCATCAGCCAGCGGGCGGCGGGGCAGTTGATCTACATGATGCAGCAGGTGATCGACAGCGGCACGGGCGGGCGCGCCAAGATGGGCTCGCGCCCGGTGGCGGGCAAGACCGGCACCACCAGCAGCTATCGCGACGCCTGGTTCGTGGGCTTTTCCGAACAATATGTGGTGGGCGTCTGGATGGGCTATGACGACAACACCCCGCTGAAGGGCGTCACCGGCGGCGGGTTGCCCGCCGAGATCTGGCAGGCGGTCATGACCGACATCCACGAGGGGTTGCCGGAACTGCCGCTCTCCACGGTGTCGCCGGACGGCAGCGGCATCCTGCTGTCGAACGATGGCGCGCCGCGCGTCGTGACCTCGGGGTCGGCGGATGACCCGCTGGCGGCGGCCTTGGCGGGGGCGGTGAACAGCGCCAATCCGGCCCCCGGCGTTCCGACCCCGGTGACGGCGCCGCAGACGCCGGGCGACAGCAGCACAGCGAGTTCGGATGACGCGCTGAGCCGGGCACTGAACGGGATCCTGGGCGGGAATTGACGGTCGCCCCTCGGCTGGACGCAGGGCGCCTGGACGCCTTGCCGTCATTCAGCCGTTACCCTCGGGGCGCTATACGGTGTCGCCTTTCAAAGGGTGCAGGATGACCGAACTGGATAACCTCGTGGCGACGGCGCTGGATCTCGCCGAGATGGCGGCTGACATCGCGGCACGCACATGGCGCAGCGACCTGGCCGTCAGCTACAAGCCGGACGGCTCATCCCTCACCGAAGCCGATCTCTCCATCGAGGCGCTGTGGCGCGAACGGATACGGCAACGGTTTCCCTCTCATGGCATTCTGGGCGAGGAATACGGCGCTGAGGCGGGGCGCAGCGCCTTCACCTGGGTGCTCGATCCCATCGACGGCACGCGCCAGTTCGGGGCGGGATTGCTGAACTACGCATCCCTGATCAGCGTCTGCCGGGATGGCCATCCGGTTCTGGGGATCATTGACCTGCCGATGCCGGGCGCACGTTACCTCGCGGCAGAGGGGCGGGGCACCAGCTTCGGCAATCGTCTTGTCCGCAGCGGCGGCCAGCATGACCTGTCGAAGGCGGTCATCAGCCTCGCGAACCCGGACAGTTTCAGGGGGGACTGCGCCGCAGGATACCAGACCCTGCGCAGAAGCGGGCGTATAAGGGTGTTCGATGGCGGCGCTGCGGCCTACGGCGCGCTGTCTCGGGGACTGATAGACGTTTGCCTGAACGGCAATGACCTGGACGCCTATGATATCTGTGCCCTGTGCCCGGTGGTGCAGGAAGCGGGCGGCACGATATCCGACTGGACGGGCCAGCCTCTGTCCCTGTCGTCACGCGGGGCGATCGTTGCCTGTGGCTCGTCCGGCCTCCATGCGGCAGTTCTGGAGCAATTGTCCATGCCGGCATGACCGGCCGCTTTGTCCCTGCGGGCGGCTTCTGTCAGCCGACCCTAGCCCGCCTGCTGCAAATCCGCCGTCAGCGCCGCCAGATCGCCGCGCCTTGCGGTCAGCATCGCCGCCATCTCGGCGCGTTCGCTGGCCAGCATGTTCACGCCCTCGATGATGATGTTGAAGAACTTGTCGCGGCCCGACTTGTTCGACACATGCCATTCGACCTCCATGGGCGCGCGGCCGTTCAGATAGGCGACCGAGGTCACGGCGAAGAAGCTTTTCAGCGGCCGCGCGCCGGTCACCTCGATCTTCGAGCCGATGAACTCGCGGAACCGCTTGCCGTATTTGCGGCCGATATAGCCCTGGAACGCCTGGGTATAGGCGGCCAGGGCACGGGGGTCGGCCTGCCGCGCGGCGGGGCCCAGGGCAGAGCGCGCGATCACCGCCACATCGGCATAGCGCGCGAAGATCGCCTCGAATTCGCGATACATCTGCGCGGGCGGGCGGCCGGAATTGATGACCTGGTAGACCTCGCCCAGGGCGGTGTCGATCAGCGACCGGGCCTGGTCCGCGTCAAGCGCCCAGCCGCGCAGGGGCATCAGCGATGCCGCCGACGCGCCTGCGAACAACGCCAGGACGCTGCGCCGGTCACGGGTCGTAAGGGTCGATGACATCATCTGCGGCAGCGTCGGCATAGGGGTCAATCTCGGTCCCTCCCTCGTTCAATTCGTGGCGGCGGTGCATCAGATAGATCAGCCGCAATTGCGCATAGCTATCCGCACTGCCTTGCAGAACGCTATCCACCGTATCCCCGAATCGCGCCCGATCACCGGCTTTTGACGCCGCGCGTAGGCCAAATGCCGCCCATGCCGCGTCCCGGTGCAGCAGATGATAGACCGGGTCGATCAGCAGATCCACGACCTTGCCCGCCGCGTCCCGCTGGGTCGAGGGGCCAAGGACCGGCAACTCCAGATAGGCGCCCTCGGGCACGCCCCAGACCGCCAGGGTCTCGCCGAAATCGGTGTCGGCTTCGGGCAGCCCGAAATCCTTCCCGGCAGGATCCAGCAGACCGCCCATTCCCAGCGTCGTGTTGACGGCAAAGCGGAAAAAATTCCGAATCGCGGGCTCGGGACGCCCTTGCAGCAGGCTGTTGACGACCTTGCCCGGCAGCGACAGGTTCGCCCCCGCGTTGATCACCAGATCCATGGCCCCCGGTTCGTCCGCCCCCTCGCCGTCCGCCGAGACCCGCCTGGCCACCGGCGCGACCACCTGTTGATCGAACGCCTTGTTGAAGGCATGTATGCGGCGGTTGCCGGATTCAAACGGGTCGTTGACGCGAATGCCGTCCTGCATCACAGGTTCTGACGCGCAGCCCGCCAGAATCACGCACAGGGCCAGCGGAACGACAAGGGACAAGGGACGATGCAAAGGATCTCCTAACCTTTTCGGGATAACACAGAGTCAAGACCGCGATCAGCGATCCTGGAATACTGGCGCACGGGGCTTGCGGCAAGGCCGGCACCGACGGCCGAAGATGAAGGATGAAGGAATGAGCAAATCGCCCGCTTTCCAGGACGGCGCCAAGGAATTGCGCCAGGCACGCACCGCGGGTCTGCCCCTGTTCGCAGCCGTCGCGCTGTTTTCAGCGGTCGTGAACCTGCTGATGCTGACCGGACCGCTGTTCATGTTGCAGGTCTATGACCGGGTGCTGGCATCGCGGTCGGTCGAAACGCTGACCGCGCTGTTCGTGCTGGTGGTATTCCTGTTCATGCTGATGGGGTTCGTGGACTTCATCCGCGCCCGCGTGATGCAGCGGATCGCCGCCCGCTTTCAGGACCGGATGGAGGGGCGGGTGTTCACCGCCGCGCTGCGCGAAGGCGCGATCTCGGGCGACGAATCGGCGGCGGCGGCCAGCGGGATGCGCGATCTCGATTCGGTTCAGCGGCTGATCGCCTCGCCGGTGCTGCTGGCGGTTTTCGACCTGCCCTGGGCGCCGCTGTTCCTGGCGGCGGTCTATGTCTTCCATCCGCTGCTGGGGGCCGTGGCGACCATCGGCGGGGCGATCCTGGTGGTCTGCACCCTGGCCAACCGGACGCTGACCAAGACACCCTTGCAGCAATCCAACATCGCCTCTGCGCAGGCGCAGCGCATGGCGGACCTGTATCGGGACGAGGGCGAGGTGATCGGCGCCCTGGGAATGCGCAGCGCCACCTATGCCCGCTGGCGCAAGGCCCGAGCCGAGGCGCAGGAACAGGCCGTGAAGGGCGCCGACCTCTCGTCGGGCTTCACGGTCTTTTCGAAAAGCTTCCGGCTGTTTCTGCAAAGCGCGATGCTGGCCGCCGGCGCCTGGCTGGTTCTGCAACAGGCGATCACGCCGGGCGCGATGATCGCCAGTTCGATCATGATGGGCCGGGCGCTTGCGCCGGTCGAGCAGCTGGTCGGCGGCTGGCCGATGGTGCAGGCGGCCCAGGACGCCTGGGAACGGCTGGCCCGGCTGCTGTCGCGCCAGCCCGCGCAGACGGCCCATACCCCCCTGCCCCGCCCCGAGGCGGTGCTGGAGGTGCGGCAGCTTTCGGTGGCGCCTCCGGGCCAGAATGTCGCGATCGTGCGCGGCGTGTCCTTCGCGGTGGCGCCGGGCCAGGCGCTTGGCGTGATCGGGCCGTCGGGGGCGGGCAAATCGACGCTCGCCCGCGCGCTGATCGGTGCCTGGCCGGTCGGCGCGGGTTCGATCCGGCTGGGCGGTGCGACGCTGGACCAGTACGATCCCGACGTGCTGGGCAACATGATCGGCTATCTGCCGCAGCAGGTGACGCTGTTCGACGGCACCATCGCGGAAAACATCGCCCGCCTGTCGCCCGACATGGATCCGGCCCGCGTGGTGCGCGCGGCCCAGGCGGCGGCGGCGCATCAGATGATCCTGGATCTGCCGCAGGGCTATGACACGCGCATCAGCCAGGCCACCGGCCGCCTGTCGGGCGGGCAGATCCAGCGCGTCGGGCTGGCCCGCGCGCTGTATCCCGACCCGGTGATGCTGGTCCTGGACGAGCCGAACTCGAACCTCGACAACGAGGGGTCGATGGCGCTGAACGCCGCGATCCGCCGGATCAAGGCGCAGAACGGCTGCGTCATCATCATGGCGCACCGGCCCGCCGCGATCAACGAATGCGACCTGCTGCTGGTCATGGAACAGGGCATCCGCCGGGCCTTCGGGCCGCGCGACAAGGTGTTGCAGGAAATGGTGCAGAATTCGGCGCAGATCCTGAAATCGCAGGAAACCGGACGCGCAGGGGGCGTGGCATGAGCGACGAGACCAAGAATCCCGGCGGTGATCGGAACCCCGCCCCCCGCCCGTCGGGGATCCAGTCCGGGATCCTGTCCAGCCGCATCGCCCCGCCGGTCGATGCGCCGATTCCCGGCCCCGCGCCCCGGCAGGCCGCCCCGGCGCAGCCGCTGCCCCCGGTCGAACCGCCCTCGCCCCCACCGCCGCCTCGGCCCATCGCACCGCCCGACCCGTCCCGCTGGTCGGTGCGCGGCGCCCTGCTGACCGGGCTGATCTCGATCGTGGTGCTGCTGGGCGGCTTTACCGCCTGGGCGATGCAAAGCCGCATCGCGGGCGCCGTCGTGGCCTCTGGCCAGGTCGAGGTCGAGCAGCAGCGCCAGGTCGTCCAGCATCCCGACGGCGGCGTGGTCGAGGAGATCCTGGTCAAGGACGGCCAGACGGTCGAGGCGGGCCAGCCGCTGATCCGCCTGGACGGCAGCCTGCTGCGCACCGAACATGCCATCGTCGAAGGCCAGTATTTCGAGATCCTGGCCCGGCGCGGCCGGCTCGAGGCCGAACGCGGCGACGCCGAAACCATGCAGATCCCCGACGAATTGCTGGAGGCGGCGGAAGGCAATGCCGATCTGCAAACCCTGATCGAGGGACAGCGCAGCCTGTTCGAAACCCGCCGCGACACCCTGCGCCAGTCGGTTGAACAATTGGAGAAACAGTCCGAACAGGTCCGCCAGCAGGTCGACGGCATCGACGCGCAGATCGTGGCGCTGGACCGGCAGCGCGAACTGATCGGCGAGGAGCTGGAGGACCAGCAATCCCTGCTGGATCGCGGCCTGGCCCAAGCGTCCCGCGTGCTGGCGCTGGAGCGCGAGGCAGCCAGCCTGGACGGCCGGTTGGGCGAGTTGAAGGCCAGCCGGGCCTCGGCCGAGACGCGCCAGACCGAACTGGACATCCAGCGGCTGCGCCTGGGCGCCGAACGCCGCGAGGAGGCTGAAACCGAGTTGCGCGACCTGGGCTATCGCGAACTGGAACTGGCCGAACGCCGCCGGGGCCTGACGGAACAGATCAACCGTCTGGACATCCGCGCGCCCGCGGCGGGCGTGATCTACGACCTGCAGGTGACGACCCCCCGCTCGGTGATCCGGCCCGCCGACCCGGTGCTGTATGTCATCCCGCAGGACCGCCCGCTGGTGGTCAGCGCGCGCCTGGCGACGATCAACGTGGACGAGGTGCAGGTGGGCCAGCCGGTGGTGCTGCGATTCTCGGCCTTTTCGTCGCGCACGACGCCGGAAATCGACGGCATGCTGGGCCGCGTGTCAGCCGATGCGCTGATCGACGAGGCGACGCACCAGCCCTATTACCGGGCCGAGGTGACGATCCCCGCCGACCAGTTGGCCAAGCTGGGCGACCTGGCGCTGATTCCCGGCATGCCGGTCGAGGTCTATATCCAGACCGGCGAGCGCAGCCCGATGGCCTATCTGGTGAAGCCGCTGACGGATTACTTCAACCGGGCGTTCCGGGAAAGCTGACGGCGGGGCTTCGCGCCCCCTTCGGGCTGCCGGCCCCTTCCTCGCTGAAAAAGGTCCACCGGATCTTTTTCCAGGCGCTTCGAAGCCCCGAGGATATTTGGGCCAAGGCAAAAGCCACCAGGTTTATGTCTTGCGGCGCCGCCTGGTCGCGCGCTTGATCTCGGCAAGGCGGGATTTCGTGGATAGCGGCCGGGGGCTGCGGCCGCGCCTGCCCTTTTGCGGGCCGCGCGGCAGCGGCTGGCCGTCCAGTTCCAAGAGATCCAGCGTGAGGCCGCCGGTCATCGGGATCGCCTCGGCCAAGCGCACGGTGACGCGCTGGCCGATGCCGATCTCCAGGCCGGTATCGCTGCCGACCAGCATCTGCGCATCGGGATCGAAATGGAAATACTCCTGCCCGATGGCGCGGATCGGCAGCAGCCCGTCGGCGCCGGTCTCGTCCAGTTTCACGAAAGCGCCGAATTTCTGGACGCCGCTGATCCGGCCGGTCATCTCGGTCCCCACCCGATCCGCCAGGAAGGCCGCCAGATAGCGGTCGGTGGTGTCGCGTTCGGCGGCCATGCTGCGGCGTTCGGTTTCGCTGATATGGGTCGCGGTTTCGGACAGCCGGTCCATGTCCTGGGACGACAACCCGTCCCTGCCCCAGCCATGGCCGGAGATCAGCGCGCGATGCACCACCAGATCCGAATAGCGCCGGATCGGCGAGGTGAAATGCGCATAGGATTTCAGCGCCAGCCCGAAATGGCCGAAATTCTCGGGGTGGTAATAGGCCTGGGTCATCGACCGCAGGGTGCTGATATTGATCAGCTCGTCGAAATCGGTGCCTTCGGACTGGGCCAGCAGGCGGTTGAGGTGGCTGGTATGCAGCACCTGCCCCTTGGCCAGCGTGAAGCCCGAAGCCTGCGCCACCTCGCGCAGCGCGTCGATCTTGGCGAGGGTCGGTTCCTCGTGGACGCGAAACAGCAGGGGACGCTGGCGGCGGGTCAGTTCCTCGGCGGCGGCGACATTGGCCAGCACCATGAATTCCTCGATCAGCCGGTGGGCGTCGAAGCGGTCGCGGAAATTCACCGACTTGACGCGGCCGTCCGGGGTCAGCTCGATGCGGCGTTCGGGCAGGTCCAGATCCAGCGGCTGGCGGCGGGCGCGGGCCTCTTTCAGCAGGCCATAGGCGTGCCACAGGGGGCGAATCACGCTGTCCATCAGCGGTTCCGTCTGCGCGTCGGGATGGCCGTCCGCCGCCGCCTGGGCCTGTTCATAGGACAGCGAGGCGCGGCTGCGCATCATGCCGCGATGGAAATTGTGGCCGATCTTGTTGCCCTGCGCGTCCAGCCGCATCCTGACGGCGATCACCGGGCGGTCCACGCCCTCGTGCAGCGAGCACAGGTCGGCCGACAGCGCCTCGGGCAGCATCGGCACCACCCGGTCGGGGAAATAGGTCGAATTGCCGCGCAGCCAGGCTTCCCGGTCCAGGGCCGAGCCGGGAGTGACGTAATGGGCGACATCGGCGATGGCGACCCAGATGGTCGCGCCGCCGTCCTCCTCGATCTGCGCGGCCACCGCGTCGTCGTGGTCGCGCGCGTCCGAGGGGTCGATGGTCACCAGCGGCAGGTCGCGCAGATCCTCGCGGCCCTTCATGGTCGCGGGTTTCGCACCCTCGGCCTCGGCGATCACCGCATCGGGGAAATCGTCGGGGATGCCGTGCTGGTGGATGGCGATCAGGCTGACCGCGCGCGGGGCCGAGGGATCGCCCAGCCGGTCGATGATCCGCGCCATCGGCAGGCCCATCCGGCCCTTGGGACCGATCTGTTCGGCCTGCACCAGTTCGCCGTTCTGCGCGCCGAGCGTGGCATCGGGGCGCACGTGCCATTCGCGGTCCTGGCCCTTGTCGATGGGGACGATGCGGCCGCCCTCGGTTTCCTTGCGGAAGATGCCGGTGATGCGATGGGGCGCGGCGGTGATGCGGCGGATCAGGCGGGCCTGATACTGGTGATCCTCGCCATGGACCTCGACCAGGCGGCCCAGGAAACGGTCGCCCCGGCCAAGCGCCGGATCGCTGTCGCGGGGGACATAGTGGATGCGCGGCATCGGCCCGTCGCCATGCCATTCCAGCGGGCGCGCGAACAGATCGCCAGACCCGTCCGGCGGCAGCAGTTCCAGCACCGTGACGGGCGGCAGACGCTCGGCGTCCAGATAGTGACGGCGGCGACGTTCAAGCTGGCCCTCGCCCTCAAGCTCTTTCAGCAGGCGCTTCAGCTCGATCCGAAGCGCGCCCTTGATGCCGAAGGCCTTGGCGATGTCGCGCTTGGAATTGGCGTCGGGATGCTGGCCGACCCATTCCATGATCTGTTCCTTGCTGGGAATCTGGGCCATCTTGCGGTTCCCCCTTACAGATCGCGGATCATGTCACGATGCGGGATCCCCGCGTCGTCGTAAACCGGGCCGAATGCGGTGAAGCCCAGCTTTTCGTAAAAGCCCAGGGCATGGGTCTGGGCGCCCAGCTCGGCGCGGACGATCCCCGGCCGGTTCCGCAGCGCGTCGAGCGCGGCCCGGATCAGCGCCGCGCCCAGGCCCGTGCCGCGCGCCTGCGCCAGCACGCAGACGCGGCCGATCTTGCCGGTGTCGCCTTGCAGCAGGATCCGCGCGGTGCCGACCGGGCGGCCATCCCGGCGCGCCAGCAGGTGAATGGCGTCCGCGTCCCTGTCGTCCCGTTCCTCGGCCTCGGACACGCCCTGTTCGTCGATGAATACGGCGCGGCGCAGGGCGTGGCAGGCGGCAAGGTCGTCGGTCTGTTCGATCTTCATTCGAAATATTTTTCCAGAATCCGCTGGTAGATGGTCTTCAACTGCTGGACCTGCGCCACCGGCACGCGTTCGTCCACCTGGTGCATATAGGTGCCGACCAGCCCGAATTCGACCACCGGGCAGTGGTTCTTGATGAAGCGCGCGTCCGAGGTGCCGCCCGTGGTGGACAGCACCGGCTGGCGGTTGGTTTCCTGGGTGACGACGCTGCGGACCAGATCGACGAAGGGGCCGGGCTGGGTCAGGAAGGCCTCTCCCGTGACTTGGGCGGCAATGGTCAGCGTCACGCCGGTCGCCGCGCTGACGCGGGCGGCACGGGCGGTCAGGTCGGCTTCCAGGCTGGCGGCGCTGTGCAGGTCGTTGAAGCGGATATTGACCACCGCCCGCGCCGTTTCCGGGATCACGTTCGAGGCCGGGTTGCCGCAGTCGATGCTGGTGATCTGCAAGCCGGTCGGGTCGAAATGCTCGGTCCCCGCGTCCAGCGGCGCGGCGATCAGGTCGTTCAGAAAAGCGGTCAACGCGTGCAGCGGGTTCTTGGCCTTGTGCGGATAGGCGGCATGGCCCTGCACCCCCCTGGCGGTGATCGTGAACGTCACGGACCCGCGCCGCCCGATCTTCATCATCTCGCCCATGATCTCGGGGTTCGAGGGTTCGCCGACGATGCAGGCGTCCATGCGTTCGCCGTGCTGATCCATCCAGTCGAGGATCGCGGTGGTGCCGTCGCGGGACGGGCCTTCCTCGTCCCCGGTGATGGTCAGGATCACCGCGCCGTCGGGGGGCGTTTCGCGCACGAAGTCGATGGCGGCGGCCACGAAGGCCGCGACGCCCGATTTCATATCGGTCGCGCCCCGGCCCCAGATCACGCCGTCCTCGACATGGCCGCTGAACGGGGGATGCGTCCAGGAACCCAGGTCGCCCGGCGGCACCACATCGGTATGGCCGTTGAAGCCGAAGCTGCGCGCGCCCCTCGCGCCCCAGCGGGCGAACAGGTTGGGCGTGCCGTTGCGGTCCACGCGGTGAACCTCGAATCCTGCTTCCGCCAGCAGGTCGGCCAGCAGGACCAGGGCGCCGCCTTCCTCGGGCGTGACCGAGGGGCAGCGGATCAGGCGGGCGGTCAGGTCGGCGGCGTCGATCATCTCATATCCAGTCGGAAAGGGCGCGGCGGACAAGGTTCAGGCCGGTGATCACCAGCAGGATCAGCGTCCAGCGGCGGAATTGTGCGACATCCATGCGGTCCTGCAAGGCCTGACCCGCGAACATTCCGGCGAAGGCGGGAATGCACAGCGCGGCGGACAGCGGGATGGTCTGGGCGTTCAGCACGCCCGACATCAGATGCGCCACCGTCAGCCCGGCGCTGCCCAGCAAGAAGACCACGCCCTGCACCCGCATCTGTTCGCGCTTCTCGGCCCCCAGGGACAGCAGCAGGACCACCAGCGGCGGCCCCCAGATGCCCGAGACGCCGCCATAGAGGCCGCCGACGATGCCGGTCACGATCTCGGCCCGGCGGCGGTGATGGACGGGCAGCGCCAGGGGCGTCCCCGACAATTGCCACAGCGCGAAGCCCACCACCGGAAAGCCCAGCAGCGCATACATCGCCTGTTGCGGGATCGCCGTGGCGAAGCCTGCCGAGACCGCCATGAACAGCAGCACCATGCCGATATGCCAGCGATAATCGCGGATCGACCGCGCCGCCGCCCCGACCCCCTCGCGCAGCGCCTGGTTCACGTTGGTGGTCAGCACCGGCAGGATCAGCGCGGCAAGCGCCGTCTGCGGCGGCAGGATCGAGGCGAAGGCCGAGGCCATGACCAGCGGCATGGCGAATCCGATGGCGCCCTTCACGAAGCCCGCGAAGGCCGTGACGGCGAAGATCGTCCAGAATTGCCAAGGATCCAGTCCAAACATCCCGGCACGCTAACCGCTTGGGGGAGAAATGGAAATGCCGAACGCATCGCAGCGAGACAGACATATTCGTTCGCATATCACGACCGATGCGCATAATTGTTGCGCTGCGACTGCGAAGGCGCTACCCATGCCGCGATGCCGCAAGGGGGATTTCATGAAAGACATGCCGCAACAGGTTGATACCGTCCTGACCGAACTGGCGGATCTGCAATCGCGGGCCACGGACTCTCTACGCGCGATGGTGACGGCCGACGGCAAGGTCGATGCCCGGGCACTGGAGCAGCACCAGCACGCCGCCCATGCGCTGTCCTGGCTGGCGACCTATGTCGAATCGCTGCGCCAGCTTGCCGCCTGGTCCGCCCGCGTCCGCGGCGAGATCGAGGCGCTGATCGCCCGGATCGGTTTCGGCGAATACCTGACCCAGATCGCCGGCGGCATCCCGATGAGCCAGATGGAATTCGCCCGCCTGTCCGATCTGGGCGTGGACTGGCACCCCTCGGACGCGGCGCGCGCGCTGATGGCCGCGAACACGCCCGACGCCCGCGCCCGGCTGGCCGCGCTGATGGCCGAGAACAGGGGCAGCGCGACCTTCGGCGCCACCGGCCTGGACGAGGATCTGGAGATGATCCGCGACCAGTTCCGCCGTTGGGCCGACGACAAGGTGGTGCCCCATGCCCATGAATGGCACCTGAAGGACGAGTTCATCCCGATGGAGATCATCGAGGAACTGGCCGAACTGGGCGTCTTCGGCCTGACCATCCCGGAAAACCTGGGCGGCCTGAGCATGTCCAAGGCGGCGATGGTGGTGGTCTCCGAGGAACTGTCGCGCGGCTATATCGGCGTGGGCAGCCTTGGCACCCGCAGCGAGATCGCCGCCGAACTGATCCTGGGCGGCGGCACCGACGACCAGAAGGCGCATTGGCTGCCGCGCCTGGCCAGCGGGGAAATCCTGCCCACGGCGGTCTTTACCGAACCGAACACCGGCAGCGACCTGGGCAGCCTGCGCACCCGCGCGGTCAGGGACGGCGATGTCTGGAAGATCACCGGCAACAAGACCTGGATCACCCATGCCGCGCGCACTCATGTGATGACGCTGCTGGCCCGCACCGATCCCGACACGACCGATTATCGCGGGCTGTCGATGTTCATCGCCGAAAAGACGCCGGGCGGCGATGCCGACCCCTTCCCCACCCCCGGCATGACCGGCGGCGAGATCGAGGTTCTGGGCTATCGCGGCATGAAGGAATACGAACTGGCCTTCGACGGGTTCGAGGTGAAGGCCGACAACCTGCTGGGCGGCGTCACCGGGCAGGGCTTCAAGCAATTGATGCAGACTTTCGAATCGGCGCGCATCCAGACGGCGGCGCGGGCCATCGGGGTCGCGCAGAACGCGATGGAGCTGGGCCTGCAATACGCCCTGGACCGCAAGCAGTTCGGCAAGGCGCTGATCCATTTCCCGCGCGTGGCCGATAAGCTGGCGATGATGGCGGTGGAAATCATGATCGCCCGGCAGCTGACCTATTTCAGCGCCTGGGAAAAGGATCACGGCCATCGCTGCGACCTGGAGGCCGGGATGGCCAAGCTGCTGGGCGCGCGGGTGGCCTGGTCCTCGGCCGACAATGCGCTGCAAATCCACGGCGGCAACGGCTTCGCGCTGGAATACCAGATCAGCCGTGTGTTGTGCGATGCACGCATCCTGAATATTTTTGAGGGGGCGGCCGAAATTCAGGCTCAAGTGATCGCCCGGC
The DNA here is from genome assembly GCF_029027965.1 of Paracoccus sp. S3-43. Taxonomy (NCBI): domain Bacteria; kingdom Pseudomonadati; phylum Pseudomonadota; class Alphaproteobacteria; order Rhodobacterales; family Paracoccaceae; genus Paracoccus; species Paracoccus qomolangmaensis. The sequence continues at coordinate 2,667,213 of NZ_CP119082.1, forward strand.
GGCTGTTAGGCTGACGCGATTTCGTCTAGGGTGCCGCAATTCATGCGGAAATTGCCGCACCCCGTTCGATGATCGCCCCAAGGAGTCCCATCATGCCCCGTCTCGGCACATTCGGCGCGCTGACCGCCGCAGCCCTTGCCCTTGCCGCCTGCGAACCGACGCCCCCCGTGTCCGCCGACGACCGCGGCTTCATTCCGGGCGGCGATTACGCATTGGTGGGCATGGACGGCGCGACCGTGCCGCTGCGCAACATGACGCTGACCATTGCCGAGACCAGCGTGTCGGGCCGTGGTCCCTGCAACGGCTATGGCGCCAAGAACAACGCCGAACTGCCGCTGGTGGCGCTGTCGCCGCTGCAAAGGACCAATGTCGACTGCGGCAAGAACGCCACGATCGAGAACCGCTTCTTCCAAGTCCTGCAAGCGGCGACCGAGATGGAATATTACGGCGGCGTGCTGAAGGTGAAATCGCCCCAGACCTGGCTGATCTTCGAACGCGGCGTGACCGAGACGCAGGGCCAGGTCACCGCGCTGGATCAGGCGCGCGCGGGTCAGTGACCGCCCTTCGGCTGGCCGCGCGCCAGCCGGTCCACAAGACGCTGGCGGGCTGCCGGAAGCGGGCGGCCCACCAGTTCGGCGGCAAGGCGGGCGTTCAGGAAATGCCCGGTGATGGCCAGCCCCTCGGCCAGGCCCCGGCCGCGATTGTCGCCCGCCCCGCCCAGGATGCCGGGCAGCGGCAGCAGCCGGTCGGCCCAGTCCCCCGCCCCTTCACGGCTGACCGCGCGACCTGATTTCGGGCTGACATAGGCCAGCCCCTGCGGCGCGCCCGTCACCGCGCAGGCGGACAGGTCCAGGCCGAAGCCCATCTCGTCCAGCAGGCGCATTTCCCATCGCAGGTAATCCTGGCCCCAGTCGGCCCCCGCCTCCATCAGATCCAGCAGACCTTCGGTGGCGCCGACCAGCACCGGATGCGGATCGCGTTCGGGCAGGGCAAAGACCAGCAGCGAACAGACCGCGTTCAGCCCCGCCAGCGCCAGCGGATCGGCCAGCAGCCCCGACCGCAGCCGCAGGGGTTCCGCCGCGAAGGTGCCCAGTTGGTCGTCCCGCCGCGCCCGCCAGCGCAGATCCAGCCGCGATCCGGGTTGCAGCATCGCCGCGCGCTTTTGCGACACGCCGCCCGGCACCAGCCCCGAATGGCGCCCGTGCAGGTCGGTCAGCACGTCCAGGATCACCGAGGTTTCGCCATGCGGGCGGCGGGCCAGGACCGTGCCTTCTGCCTGCCACTCCATTCAGGCGTCCGGCAGGGTCAGCGACCCGTCCGGGGACAGCGGCCAGAACGGGTTGGTGGCGATTTCCCAGACATGCCCGTCGGGATCGGCGAAATAGCCGGAATAACCGCCCCAGAAGACTTTTTCGGGCCGCTTCAGAACCGTGGCGCCCGCGTCAATCGCCGCCTGGAATACCGCATCGGTTTCCGCGTCCTCGGCGCAGTTCTGCGCCAGCGTGACCGCCCCGGTCCCCAAGGCCGCGCCCGGCCGTCCCTGATCGGCGGCCAGATCGTCCAGCCCGAACAGCCCCAGCACCACGCCGTTCATCTGATAGAAGGTCACGCCCGGCTGCGAACCGGGATGCGGCGCCCACCCCCAGGCGTCATAGAACCGCCGCGCGCGGCCCATGTCGGCGACGCCCAGGGTGACGAGGGTCAGACGTTGACGGGACAGGGACATGGCAATCTCCAAGGTGGCAGCTTGGCACGGGCCTTCGGCGCTGCCAAGCTATTGCATGGCGCGCCGCCGCGCGCCCGCTCCGCGCAGCAGCGACAGGGTATAGATCGCCAGGGCCGCCCAGATCATCGGAAAGGCGATCATCTGCGCCAGGCCGAACGGCTCGCCAAAGACCAGCACGGCGGTGACGAAGATCATCGTCGGCGCGATGTATTGCAGGATGCCGATGGTGGTCAGCCGCAACTGCTTGGCCGCCGTCGCATAGCACAGCAGCGGCACGGCGGTCACCGGGCCGCAGCCGATCAGCAGCAGCGTGTCGGTCAGGCTGCCGGCGGCGAAATGCGACTGGCCACCGACCGTCAGCCAGATCACATAGGCCAGCGCCAGGGGCGTCAGCAGCAGAACCTCCAGCGTGAAGCCCTGGGTCGGGCCAAGCGGCAGGCTTTTCTTGCAGAAGGCATAGACGCCCCAGGTCAGCGTCAGCCCGATGGCGACCATCGGCAGGCGTCCCAGCTGCACCGTCAGCACCACCACCGCCAGCGCGGCCAGGGCGATGGCGGCGATCTGCGCCCGGCTCAGCCGTTCGCGCAGCAGCGTCGCGCCCAGAAGCACGCTGAACAGCGGGTTGATATAGTAACCAAGCGCCGCATCAAGCGCATGATCGTTGCCCACCGCCCAGACATAGATCATCCAGTTGACCGAGATCAGCGCCGCCGTCACCAGCGCCATCCCCAGCAGGCGCGGCTGGCGCAGGGCGCCCGCCACCTCGGCCCAGCGGCGCTGCAACAGCAGGACCGCCAGCGCGATGGGCAGGGACCACAGAACCCGATGCGCGATCACCTCGGACGGGGGGACATGGGCAAGCTGCTTCATGAACAGCGGCAGAAACCCCCACATGACATAGGTGGCGATGGCCAGGATCAGGCCGCGCGGGGAATCACCGGAGGGGGACGGGTTGCTCATATCGGTTGCATAGGCTGCAAAACCGGTCCGCGCCAGATGCCGCGTCAGAGGATGCCCTGTTCCTTCAGCGCCGCCTGTTCGTCGCCGCTGACCCAGCCGAAGATGCGCGGGCCATCGGCGGTTCGCTGCACGAAATAGTGGACGGTGAACCGGATCTGCGCATCAGACCCGGCCTTGCGGCCATAGCTGGCGATCCAATCGACCGATGCAACGCAATGGGCCGCATCCAGCGGCAGGACGCGGATCGCCTCGATCCGCATGGCCTTCGCGCCGACCTTGCGGTGATGGACGAATTCCTCGGCCATCGCCTCGCGCATCGCCGCGTCGTTCTTGTCGCCGCGCACGCCCTGCGGAGATGCGCCGATGAACTCGGGCGCGAAAAACGCCGCGAACGCGTCGGCATCCACATCCCCGCGCAAACCGCGTGCGGTCAACGCCTCGTAATCGCGAAAAAGCTGCGTCACCGAATCGTCCATGGCGGCAGCCTAGCACGGGCGCGTCAGGTCAGCCCATCTTCCGTCAGCAGCGTGCGGCCGTCGCGGCTCTCGATCTCGATCACCCACAGGTCGGGGTCGAAGCCGCGTTGCCGGGCGATGGCTTGGTCCACCTCGCGCTCGTCGCCCTGGGCCAATACCTGCCAGGGGCGGCTGTCGCTGTCGAAATCCCATTCGCGCCCGTAAAGCCGCGCGGTCCCGTCCAGCAGCGCGCATTTCACCAGCACCGCGCCAGCCGTGTCGTCGCCGCGCGCGGTGACATAGGCCGGGATATTCACCGCCCCCAGCCGCGCCAGATAGGCCGCCACCCAGATCCCCGCCGCGAGCCGGGGTTCAGGCATCGCCGTCGCGGAAATCGAGGCCCATCTCGGTATAGCGTTCCGCCTCGTCCAGCCAGTTCTCGCGGACCTTGACTTGCAGGAACAGGTGGACGCGGCGGCCCATGAATTCCTCAAGCTCGGCGCGGGCGGCCTGGCCCACGGCCTTGATCGTGTCGCCGCCCTTGCCCAGCACGATGCCCTTGTGGCCGGGGCGGGCGACATAGACGATCTGGTCGACCCTGGCCGATCCGTCCTTGCGCTCCTCCCAGGCTTCGGTCTCGACCGTCAGTTGATAGGGGATTTCCTCGTGCAGGCGCAGGGTCAGCTTTTCGCGGGTGATCTCGGCCGCGATCATGCGCATCGGCAGGTCGGCGATCTGATCCTCGGGGTAAAGCCAGGGGCCTTCCGGCAAGGTCGCCGCCAGCCAGTCGCGCAACTGGTCGCAGCCATAGCCCTTTTCGGCCGAGATCATGAAGGTCTGCACGAAGGGATAGGCGGCGTTCAGTTCCGCCGACAGCGCCAGCAGGCTTTCGGCCTTCACCCGGTCGATCTTGTTGATGACCAGGGCCACCGGCGTCTTGCGGTCCAGCGTCTTCAGCGAATCGATGATCGCCACCACGCCGTCCGAGAGGCCGCGATGCGCCTCGACCAGCAGCAGGATGATGTCGGCGTCCGAGGCCCCGCCCCAGGCGGCGGCGACCATGGAACGGTCCAGGCGGCGGCGCGGGCGAAAGATGCCGGGCGTGTCCACGAAGACGATCTGCGCCGCGTCGTGGAGGGCGATGCCGCGGATCCGGGCGCGGGTCGTCTGGACCTTGTGGGTGACGATGCTGACCTTGGCGCCGACCATCTGGTTGAGCAGCGTCGATTTCCCGGCATTGGGCTCGCCGATCAGGGCGACGAAGCCGGCGCGGGTCGGGGCGGCGGGTGATTCGGTCATTCGCGGCCCTCCAGCCGGTCCAGCAGGGCCTGGGCCGCCGCCTGTTCGATGCTGCGTTTCGTGCCCGCGCCCTGGGCCTGCGCCTGCCGTCCGTCGGCCAGCCGCGCGGTGATCAGGAAGACCGGGGCGTGGTCGGGGCCGCTGCGTTCGGTCTGGACGTAAGCCGGCGGCGGCATCCCATGGGCCTGCGCCCATTCCTGAAGCGCGGTCTTGGCGTCGCGGGGATCATCCTCCAGCGTCGCCAGCCGGTCGGCCCAGAGGCGCAACACGATCCGGCGCGCGGCGTCGAAGCCCGCGTCCAGATAGACGGCCGCCAGCACGGCCTCCATAGCGTCGGCCAAGAGGGCGTCCTTGCGGCGGCCGCCCGACATCATCTCGGACCGGCCCAGCTTCAGCACCTCGCCCAGGCCGATCTCGCGGGCGATGGCCGCGCAGGTCTCGCCCCGGACAAGCGCGTTGTAGCGGGGCGCAAGCTGGCCTTCGCTGGCGGACTGGTCGGCGTCGAACAGCGCCTCGGCCATGACCAGGCCCAGCACCCGGTCGCCCAGAAACTCCAGCCGCTGATTGTCGGGCCGGGTGGTGGTGGCGATGGATCCATGGGTCAGCGCGCGCACCAGCAGGTCGGGGCGCGCGAAGTCGTGTCCCAGTCGGGTCATGAAGGCGCGGATGTCGGCGCCCGGCTTCATCATGGACGGCTTCAATCGACCGCCTTGAAGAAGCGATCCGCCCGCCAGGTCCAGAAATACAGAAGCGAGCGGCCCCCGGACGAGAACATGATCCGGTCGGCGCGGCCAATCAGGTATTCGGCGGGGACGAAACCCAGGCCGCCGATTTCCTGCGGAAAGCGCGAATCCTCGGAATTGTCGCGGTTGTCGCCCATGAAGAAATACTGGCCTTCGGGGACGGTGAAGGTCGGCGTGTCGTCGGCGAAGGCGCCGTCCTGGATGTTCAGGATGGCGTGGCTGCGCCCGTTCGGCAGGGTTTCGGTAAACCGCTGGCTGATGCAGTCGCCGCCCTCGGCCACCGGGTCGTTGACGCAGCGCGGCACCAGGCCCTGCGGTCCCTGCTGTTCCTTGATCTCGACGAACTCTCCGGCCGGGGTGATCGGCACTTCCTGGCCGTTGATGAACAGGCGGCCGCCGCGCATCTGCACGGTATCGCCGGGCAGGCCGATCAGCCGCTTGATGAAATCGACGCCCCGCGTCGGATGGCGGAACACCACCACATCGCCGCGTTCGGGTTCGCTGCCGAGGATCCGGCCCGAGATCGGGCATAGCGCGAAGGGGCAGGAATATTGCGAATAGCCATAGGCCATCTTGTTGACGAACAGGAAATCGCCGATCAGCAGCGTGTCCTTCATCGACCCGGACGGGATCCAGAAGGGCTGGAAGAACAGCGTGCGGAACACGCCCGCGATGACCAGCGCCCAGAACACGGTCTTGACCGTTTCCCAGAGGCCTTCCTTTTTCTTGCCCGCCGTGCTGTCGGCCATGATGTCGTCCTTCGTCGTCAAGCGCGGGCGATTGGCCGCATTGGCGCGTTCATGGTCCCCGGCGGGGGGCAAAGTCAAGATTGCGGCGCAAGGGGCAGCGCCTCGATCACCACGAAAGCCTGCGCCCAGGGGTGGTCGTCGGTCAAGGTGACGTGAACCACCGCGCGGTGGCCGGGCGGGGTCATCGCCGCCAGCCGCTCCGCCGCCCAGCCGGTCAGCGCCATCACCGGCTGGCCGGACGGCAGGTTGCTGACCGCCATGTCGCGCCAGCTGATGCCCATCGCCAGCCCGGTGCCCAAGGCCTTGGAACAGGCTTCCTTCGCGGCCCAGCGTTTCGCCAGCGTCCCCGCCTCGTCCGTGCGGCGCGCGGCCTTGGCCAGTTCGGTGGGCGTGAAGACGCGGTTGCGGAACCGGTCGCCGAAGCGGTCGAGCGTGCCCGCGATGCGGTCGATATTGGCAAGGTCGGTGCCGATGCCCAGGATCATGCGCCGCGTGGCCCCGGCAGGATCATGGATATTTGGATGAAGAAGAAGCTGCCGGTCACTTCGCGCCCCGCACGGCGATCTCGCCTGTCTGCTGATTGATGGTCAGGGCGGGGGCGGCAAGCAGCGACAGGGCGAGGACGGGGCGGATCATGCGCGCGCCTCGTCCATCCTGCGGCGCATTTCGCGGATCGCCTCGCCCAGGCCGGTGAAGACCGATTCGGCGATCAGGAAATGGCCGATGTTCAATTCCTTGATCTGCGGGATCGCGGCGATGGGGCCGACGGTGTCGAAGGTCAGGCCATGGCCTGCGTGGACCTCCAGCCCCAGGCTGTCGGCCAGGCGCGCGCCACGGGTCAGGCCCGCCAGTTCGGTGTCGCGTTCGGCATGGCGACCTTCGGTGTTCAGATCGCAATAGGCGCCAGTATGCAGCTCCACCACCGCCGCGCCGATGCGGGCGGCGGCCTCGATCTGGGCGGGGGCGTGGCCGATGAACAGCGACACGCGGCTGCCCGCCTCGCGCAAGGGGGCGATGTAGTCGGCCAGCACGGCTTCGTTGCCGGCCACGTCCAGGCCGCCTTCGGTCGTTCGTTCCTCGCGCTTTTCGGGGACGATGCAGACGGCATGGGGGCGGTGGCGCAGGGCGATGGCCTGCATCTCGGCGGTCGCCGCCATTTCCAGGTTCAGGGGAAGCCGCAGCTTCGCCATCAGCGCGTCGATATCGGCGTCGCTGATATGGCGGCGATCCTCTCGCAGATGGGCGGTGATGCCGTCTGCGCCCGCACCTTCCGCAATGCGGGCGGCGCGCAGCGGGTCGGGCCAGGGCGTGCCGCGCGCGTTGCGGATGGTTGCGACGTGATCGATGTTGACGCCAAGACGCAGCATGGATGTCCCCCTGTTTCGCGGCAGTCTAGCGGCACGGCAGCGGGGGTGCCAGTTCCGTCGCGACCGCCCACCAGCCATGCTGTTTCAACGCATTGGCGGCAATCCGGGCGTGGTCGGCGCTATCGTAGAATCCGAAGCAGGTGGCCCCGGATCCCGACATGCGCGGGACGGCGGAGCCCGTCGCCCGCAGCGCCTCCAGCACCTGTCCGATCACCGGGGCGATGGCGCGGGCTGGGGCTTCCAGGTCGTTGCGCGTTTCCGCAAGCCACGCGGTCAGGTCGGCAAGCCCCCCAAAGCGCGAAATGTGCGGCAGGCCCGGATTGTTGCGCTGCTCCATCGCGGCAAAGACCTGCGGCGTGGACAGCGCCACGCCCGGATTGACCAGCACCAGCGGGATCGCGGGCAAAGGCGGCAAGGGCGTCACGATTTCCCCCACCCCCTGCATCCGCGCGGGGTTCGAGACCAGGCAGACCGGCACATCGGCCCCCAGCCGTTCGGTGTTTGCAGGCAGCGGATGGCCCATGCGGGCCAGCCCGCGCAGCACCGCCGCCGCGTCGGCCGAGCCGCCGCCGATGCCGCTGGCGACGGGCAGGTTCTTGGTCAGCGTGATCGCCGCATCCGCCCCCGCCAGCCGCGCGGCGCGCAGGCACAGGTTGTCACCCCCCGACAGCCCCCCCGCGAACGGCCCGTCGATCCGCAAGGACAGCGGACCGGGGTCCAGAGTCACCACATCCCCCACACCCGCAAAGCCCACCAGCGAATCCAGCAGGTGATAGCCGTCCGCGCGACGCCCCGTCACATGCAGCGCAAGGTTCAGCTTGGCCGGCGCAGCTTCGGTGACGGGCATCGCCTTAGTTGTTCGCGGCCTGCGGGGCGGGTGCGGCGGCATCCGCCGGGGCCGCCGCTTCCTCGGCCAGGACGGCATCAAGGCCCCGGTCCAGCTTGGCGCGGATGCGGTCGGGATCCACGTCATCGGTATCGGTCGGTTCCAGCGACAGGGCGCGGCGCCACTGGATCTCGGCCTCGCGGTGGCGGCCGACCTTCCAGTAGATGTCGCCCAGATGGTCGTTCACCAGCGGATCCTGCGACATGGTCAGGATCGAGGCTTCCATCGGCGCCACCGCTTCCGGATAGCGGCCCAGCCGGTAATAGGCCCAGGCCAGCGAATCGAGGATATAGCCGTCGTCCGGCGACAGTTCGACCGCCTTCTTGATCAGGTCCAGCGCGCGGTCCAGATTCTTGTTCCGGTCGATCCAGCTATAGCCCAGATAGTTCAGCAGGCCGGCCTGATTCGGGCGGATTTCGAGGGCGGCCAGGAAATCGGCCTCGGCCCGGTCGAACTGCTGCGACCGTTCCAGGGCGATGCCGCGCGCATATAGCGGGAACCAGCGGGTATCGGCGGGGGCGTCGGCCAGCAGGGCCAGCGCCTTGTCATAGGCGGGCACGGCCTGGGCGAATTTTTCCTGCTGGCGCAGCAGGTCGCCCAGCGCGATCCAGGCCTGCGGCAGGTCGGGATAGGCGGCGGTCAGCGACAGCGCGGCCTTGCTAGCCTCGTCCGTGCGGTCGGCGCGCGACAGGGTGTCGATGCGCGCCAGTTCCGCCACGGGCCGCATCTGGCCCATGCGGCGCAGCGCGTCGAATTCGGGTTCCGCCAGGTCGAACTGCTGACGTTCCTGAAGGATCTGGGCGACCATCAGCCGCGCCTCGGCGGTGTCGGGCGACAGCCAGGCGGCCAGGCGGGCGTGGATCAGCGACAGGGGTTCGGGATCCGGGCTGGAGACCAGGGCCGATGCAAAGGTCAGGAACGCCTGCGCGATGCCGTCGGCGGGCGTCCTGACCACGTCGAAGGCCACCGGCTGGCCGGATTTGATCCGGTCGCGCAGGGCCAGAAGCTGCGGCTCGGCCTCGACGCCCGGAATCGCCTCGATCATGGCCACGGCGTCGTCGCGCCGCTCAAGCTGGGTCAGGATCTGCGCGCGGGCGGTAAAGCCCAGGATATGCGCGCCGGTCATGTCGTCGGCCAGCAGCGATTCGGCGCCTTCGTAATCGCCGACCAGCGCGCGGGCCAGCGCCAGGTGATAGTTCACCATCGGCGCCACGCCCTCGACGCGGGACAGGCGCTCGAATTCGGCCAGCGCCTCGGACGCCTTGCCCGCGCCCAGAAGGCCCCAGCCGCGCAGCATCCCGGCCAGCAGGTCGGCTTCCGATTCCGCATCGCCGGGCGTGCCCACATCGGCCAGCAGCCCGGTCCAGTCGCCGGAATGCACCAGATCGGCGCGGTGGATCAGATGCGACAGTTCGGTCGGCTCGCCCTCGGACCCGATGCGGTCGGCAAGGGCCACCGCGCGGTCGATTTCCCCGGCCGACACCAGGGCCACCAGGGCGCTGTCCTGCAAAAAGCGGTCGCCCGGATCATGCGCCACGGCCTGCACGAAGAACCGCGCGGCCGCCTGGAAGTCGCTTTCCACCGTCGCCATGCGCGCGGCCAGGAACGGCCCGGCCAACCCGAAGGTCAGCGGCGCGGAATCGGGCTTCGGCGCCTGGGTCGCGGCGGCGTCGGGCGCATCGCCTTCGGGGCGGGGGGCGGGCCGTTCCTGCGCGCCTGCGGGCAGCGACAGCGCCGCCATCAGGGCGGCGATCAGGGCCAGAGTCGGGCGGGTCAGGGTCACGGCATCCATCCCGGAAAGTCACAAAAACGTTTTGTCGACCCTAACGCGGCGCCAAAGCCGTCGCAACGCCTGCCCCCGCCCGGCAGATCACATATTCGGGTAGTTCGGCCCGTCGCCGCCCTGCGGCGTGGTCCAGACGATGTTCTGCGACGGATCCTTGATGTCGCAGGTCTTGCAGTGGACGCAGTTCTGGAAGTTGATCACGAAGCGCGGGCCATCCGCGTCCTCGACCACCTCATAGACGCCCGCCGGGCAATAGCGTTGCGCGGGTTCCGCGTATTCGGGCAGGTTGACGCGGATCGGGATCGTGGGATCCTTCAGCTTCAGGTGGCAGGGCTGGCTTTCCTCGTGGTTGGTGAAGGAAAAGGCCACGTTGGTCAGCCGGTCGAAGGACAGCTTGCCGTCGGGTTTCGGATAGTCGATGGGCTTGAAGTCCCGCGCCTTGCCGGTGGCCTCGGCATCAGACTTGCCGTGCTTCCAGGTCCGCAGGATGTTGCGCCCGGTCAGCCCGGCCCCCCACATGTCCATGCCGCCCAGAACCAGGCTGGGCCACAACCCATAGCGCGACCAGGCGGGCTTGACGTTGCGGACCTTCTTCAGATCCTTGCCGATCTCGCCCGTCCGCACCGCCCGATCGTAATCCTCCAGCCGGTCGCCCTCGCGCCCCTCGGCAATCGCCTTGGCCGCCGCTTCCGCCGCCTCGATGCCCGAGATCATGGCGTTGTGGTTGCCCTTGATGCGCGGCACGTTGACCATGCCCGCCGAACAGCCCAGCAGCACGCCGCCCGCGAAGCTCAGTTCCGGCAGCGACTGGTAGCCCCCCTCGCTGATCGCGCGGGCGCCATAGCTGATGCGCTTGCCGCCCTCCAGCAGGTCGGCCACCATCGGGTGGTGCTTGAAGCGCTGGAACTCCATATAGGGATACAGATACGGGTTCTCGTAGTTCAGATGCACCACGAAGCCCAGCATCACCAGGTTGTCCTCGTAGTGATAGATGAAGCTGCCGCCGCCGGCGTTCTTGCCCAGGGGCCAGCCCATGGTGTGCACCACGCGGCCCTGGCTGAACTTCTCGGGGCTGACCTCCCAGATCTCCTTCATGCCCAGGCCGAATTTCTGCGGCTCGTGGCCCTCGGACAGGTTCAGGCGGTCGATGATCACCTTGGCCAGCGACCCGCGCACGCCCTCGCCGATGAAGACGTATTTGCCGTGCAGTTCCATGCCGGGTTCATAGTGGGGACCGGGCGTGCCGTCGGCTTGCAGCCCCATCTCGCCCGCGACGACGCCCTTGACCCGATCGCCCTCCCACACGACTGCACTGGCGGCCATGCCGGGAAAGATCTCGACGCCCAGTTCCTCGGCCTGTTCGGCCAGCCAGCGGCAGACGCTGCCCATGCTGACGATATAGTTGCCGTGGTTGTTCATCAGCCGCGGCATCGGCCAGTTCGGCACCCGCACCTGCCCCGCCGCGCCCAGGACATAGAAGTTGTCGTCCACGACCTCGGTCCGGACCGGGGCGCCCCTCTCGCGCCAGTCGGGGATCAGCCGGTTCAGGCCGATGGGATCCAGCACCGCGCCCGACAGGATATGCGCGCCGACCTCGGAGCCTTTCTCCAGCACCACCACAGACAGGTCCGGGTCGATCTGCTTCAGCCGGATCGCCGCCGACAGGCCCGCAGGCCCCGCCCCCACGATCACCACGTCGTATTCCATCGACTCGCGGTCGATCGCTGGCGTGTCGGTCATGGCTCGGTTCCCCCCTTGCTTGGCTGTCGTCTGGATGTAACGGTTCTGCCGCATCGCGGCAATGCTGACGCGACGGCCGAAATCTGCCACCGTCGGCGCAGCCGGGCTTGCAAAGACGCGGCAATTCGGGTCACGGTGCCGACAACAAGGCCGCGCCCCTGCCATCCGAATGGCGGGGGCGTTGCCTTAGCATTTGGACGGTAACGCATCCCCGGAAGGACAGGGCAGCGATGGACAAGATTCCGATGACCCGCAGCGGCTGCGCCGCGTTGGAACGCGAACTGGGCGACCTGAAATCCAAGGAACGCCCCGCCATCATCCGCCAGATCGCCGAGGCGCGCGAACATGGCGACCTGTCGGAAAACGCCGAATACCACGCCGCCCGCGAAAAGCAGGGCTTCATCGAGGGCCGCATCAAGGAACTGGAATCGATCCTGTCGCGGGCCGAGGTGATCGACACCGCCAAGCTGACCGGATCGGTCAAGTTCGGCGCCATCGTCCACCTGATCGACGAGGACACCGAGGAAGAGCGCACCTATCAGATCGTGGGCGAGGCCGAGGCGAATATCGAAAGCGGCCTGCTGAACATCCGGTCGCCCCTGGCGCGCGCGCTGATCGGCAAGGATGTCGGCGACAGCGTTGATGTCGCGACCCCCGGCGGGCAGCGCAGCTATGAAATCCTGGCGATTCGGTTCGAATAAACCATGAGCCTGGTTGCCCGCATCACCAGCCTGGCGCAGCGGGACGCGCTGACCGTCACCGGCATCGCGCTGACCGCAGCCTGGCTGTTCCTGGTGGCCCTGTTCTGGCTGCTCGCCCCCGAGGCCGAGGGCGGGCCGGGCGGCATCGCCCGGCTGGCCACGGTCATGGGCACGATCCTGCCGCTGGTGCTGATCTGGCTGGCGGTCGGCATGGCCCGCGCCCTGGCGGTCCTGCGGGCCGAGGCCGCCGACCTGCGCCTGCGCCTGTCGCAGATGCGCGACATGGCCGCGACCCGCGGCGCGCCGCCTCGGATCGCCCTGTCCGATGCGGACGAGACCGAACCGCAGCCCCGCCCGGTTCCCGCGCCGGCTGCGGCACCCCGCGCCGCGCCCCGGCCCGCCGCCGATCCGCGTCCGCAGCCGATGCGCGGCGGCGGCGGCGAACCCTCCGCCCCGGTCGATGCGGAAACGCTGATCCGGGCGCTGAACTTTCCCGACGGGGCCGATGACGCGCCCGCCATCGCCGCGCTGCGCGCCGCCTTGCAGGATCCCGACCAGGCCCGCGTCCTGCGCGCGGCCCAGGACGTGGTGACGCTGCTGGCCGGCCAGGATCTGTACATGGACGACCTGCCCCCCGATCCGGCCCCGGCGGCCGTCTGGCGGCGCTTCGCGGCAGGCGAACGGGGCAGCGCGGTGGCGGCCCTGGGCGGCATCCAGGATCCCCTGGCGCTTGACATCGCGGCCGGCCTGCTGCGCAGGGACGAGATCTTCCGCGATACCACGCATCATTTCCTGCGCCATTTCGACGCCATGCTGACCCGGCACCTGCCGCAGATGGACGATGCGCAGGTCGCCGTGCTGGCCCAGACCCGGTCGGCCCGCGCCTTCATGCTGCTGGGCCGCATCTCGGGGATCTTCGGCTGACGCAACGCCGGTCAGACCGGCCGATGCAGGATCGCCACCGGGCCGGACCAGGGCCAGCCAAAGGCGCCGCGTCCGATCTCGGCAAAGCCGGTGGCGGCATAGAAGGCCATGGCGGCGGTATTGCGGATCTCGACTTCGGCCCGCAGGCCGGGATGGCCCGCCCGGCGCGCGCCCTGGACGGCCCGGTCCAGAAGCGCCCGGCCGATGCCCCGGCGCGGGCCGTCGACCACGATCCCGTCGATCACCAGATCCGCCGTCGGGGGCGCCGCGCGATAAAGCGCGCGCGCCAGCCAGGGCTGATCCGCCAGAAACCCGCCATTCGCGTCCCGCAGCCCGGCCACCCCGCCCAGCCGGCCGTCCGCGCCAACGGCCGCGATGCCGTGGCAGGCCCGCACGGCGGGCGGCCGCGCGGCGCCCAGCGGCGGGGCGAAGGCGGCCCACCACAGCCGCGCGGCGTCGCCCAGAAGCGGGGCGGGAATGGGGGTCGTGATCCGCACGCGGCCTTGCCTTCCGATTGGGCGTCGTGCAACGAAGGTGCCGCGATCCGGCCCCATGCGAAAGCCCCCATGTCTCCCGTTCCCCAGCCCCGTCCCGATCCCCGGCAGCCCCTTGCCGACGGCGGTCCGACCCGCAGCCTGCGCCAGACCTTCCTGCGCGGCGCGGTGAAGTCCCTGCCCTTCCTGATCGTGATGATCCCCTTTGCGCTGCTGTTCGGCGTCGTCGCGACCGAGGCGGGCATGGACGTGGCGCAGGTGATGGGATTTTCGGTGCTGGTGCTGGCGGGGGCGTCGCAGTTCACGGCGGTCCAGCTGTTGTCCGACAACGCATCCGTCATCATCGTGATCCTGTCCTGCCTGGCGGTGAACCTGCGCATGGCGATGTATTCGGCCTCGCTGGTGCCCTGGCTGCGCCATGCCTCGGCGGGGCAGAAGGCCTGGGTCGCCTATGCCCTGGTCGATCAGAGCTATGCCCTGTCGATCCAGGAATACGAGGCGAACCCGCGCATGACCCTGCCGCAGCGGCTGGCTTTCTTCGCGGGCGTGGTGATGGTGGTCTGCCTGCCCTGGATGGCCTTTTCCTGGCTGGGCGCGACGGTCGGAAAGGCGATTCCCGACGACATCGCCCTGGATTTCGCGATGCCGATCACCTTCCTGGCGATGATCGCGCCGATGCTGCGCACGCCCGCGCATCTGGCGGCCTGCTTCGTCGCGGTGCTGGGATCGCTGGTGCTGGCGGGCCTGCCCTCGGGGCTGGGCCTGCTGATCGCGGCGCCCTTGGGCATGGCGGCGGGCGCCGCCGTCGAATCCCGGTCCCGCAAAAGGGCGCAGCCATGAGCAACGGGACATCCGACCTGACCATCTGGCTGGTCATCCTGGTGCTGGGCATCGGCACCTTCCTGATCCGCTGGTCCTTCCTGGGCGCGCTTGGCAGCCGGGATCTGCCGGAATGGATGCTGCGGATGCTGCGCTATACCCCCGTGGCGGTGCTGCCCGCCCTGGTCGCGCCGCTGGTCGTCTGGCCCGCCGCGACCGGCGGCCAGCCCGATCCCGCGCGGATGGCCGCCGCCACGGTGACGGTGGCGGTCGGCCTGTGGACGAAGAACATGATCCTGGCGATCCTTGCGGGCGCGATCACGCTGTTCGGCCTGCTTTACATGTTGTAGCCGACGATCTGCCCGTTCTTCTGGCGCAGCAGCACGTCGTGGTTGTTGGCCGGATCGCCGTCCATGTGCCGTTTCGACTGCACGCCCGGCAGGGTCAGGAACCAGTTGCGCAGCTTCAGCGGCGAAAATCCGGTCGGCGCGCCCTCGAAGCCCGGCACGCGGCGCAGGGCCTTGCCGGAATTCACCGCGCAATAGCTTTTGGGCGAGGCGCCCTGCGACTCCACCGCCCGAATCGCGGCATCGGCAACCTCCCGGCTGACAAAGACCGTATCCTCGGCCACCCAATAGGTCTTGCGGGCGTGATAGTCGATGTAGAAGTGCTTGAAGTTGTCGGTGATCCCGTACAGCACGTCGTTGCGTTCAGGGATGCGCGGATGTTCCCAGCTTCCCGCCGGATCATAGATCACCCGCTGGCTGCCGTTGATCATCAGCCCCGAATGCCCGCCTTCGCCGCGCGGAATGCCGATCACCGTCAGCAGCGTGATCGAGGGCGGCTCGTCGGACACAAAGCGCGCCGCGCGCAGCTCCTCGTCCGAATCCCAGACCTTCTGGGCGCCGCAGGCGGCCAAGGCGACGGGCAGCGCCGCCGCCAGAAAGACGCGTCTTTTCATGAAATTCCCGCCTGCCCGATCAGCTGTTGACCAGGGCCATAAAGATCAGGACCAGGATCGACAGGATGCCGACCCAGGTCGCGAACTTCAGAAAGCCCGCGAAGGTCCGCTGCTGTTCGGTGATGTCCATGGTGCCGATCCTGTGGTCGGTGACGTCGTGATGATGCGTGGCCATGCGCCTGCCCTCCTGTCCGGTTCGTCCCTGCGATAACGGAAACCGTCTGCCCTGTCACGCCCCCCACAGCACCGCGCCGTCCCTTGCGCCGACCTGCGTGACGATCCCCAGCCGGTGCAGGTGGTTCACATGGGCCACCGCCTCGACCAGGGCCAGGCCGAATTCGCCCGCACCGATGCGGCGCTTGAACAGGATGTCGAAACAGCCGACCGCGGTGCGCGGTTCATCCCTCAGCGCGGCGGTCATGCGATCCAGCGCGGAATGGTGGTTGTCGATCAACTGCCGCAGCCGCGCGGGCAGGCCGGTGAAGGGCAGCTTGTGGCCGGGCAGCACCAGATGCCGCGGCTGCGCCAGATCCTGCATCCGCTGACAGCTTTCCAGCCATTCGCCCACCGGGTCGGCCTGCGGCTCGGTCGGGTAGACGCCCAGATTCGGGGAAATCGAGGGCAGCAACTGGTCGCCTCCGATCACCAGATCGTCGTCCAGAGACCAGAAGGTCGCGTGGCAAGGCGCATGGCCGTGGCCCATGGCGATGCGCCAGCGGCGGCCTCCGAAGCCGATCTGCTGGCCGTCCACCAGCCGCGTGAAGCCCAGCGGCAGCGGATGGACCACATCGGCAAAGTTGAAGGGCCGTTCCGTGGCGCGTTGTGCCAGCAGGTCGGCGGGCATCCCGGCGCGGCGCCAGAAGGCCAGCGATTCGGGGCCGGCGCGGTCCTGCCGGTCCAGCACCAGCATCCGCGCGGTCAGCCAGGCAGTGCGGCTGATCGCCAGTTCGGCCCCGTCACGCGCCATGAACCAGCCCGCCAGCCCGATATGGTCGGGGTGGTGATGGGTGCCGATCACGCGGCGGACCGGCCTGCCTTCCAGCGGCCCGGCCAGCAGCGTCTCCCAGACCTCGCGGCTGGCGGCGGTGTCGAATCCGGTATCGACCAGCGTCCAGCCGTCGCCGTCCTCCAGCGCATAGACATTGACGTGATCCAGCGCCATCGGCAGCGGCAGGCGCATCCACAACACGCCCGGCGCGACCGTCGCGGCCTGCCCCGGCTCGGGCGGGGTATCGAAGGGATAAACGATCACGCCGCGAAATCGCCCGACAGCACGGCGTCGCCAATGCCGGTCAGGTCGTCCAGCCCCGCCACCGCCTCGGCCAGATCCGAGACATGGCGCGGCAGCACACGGGCCATGAAGACGCGGGCCAGCGCCAGATGCGATTCGCCGCCCGCCTGCGCCGCGCGCAGGTGGTAAAGCGCGCCCAGCACCCGCGCGAAGGCGGTCAGATAGGGCACCGCCCCCGCAAAGCGTTCGGGCAGGTCGCGTTCCAGCAGGGTCTGGGTCGCCTCGCGCAGCGATTCCGCCGCCTGCCACAGCTGATTCGCCATCTGCGGATGATCGGCCTGCGCCGCCTTGGCGCCGTCCGCGATCTCGTCCAGCAGGCGCAGGGCGGCGTCGCCCCCATCCGACAGCTTGCGGCCCACCAGATCCATCGCCTGGATGCCGTTCGTGCCCTCATAGATCGGCGTGATCCGCACATCGCGCAGATACTGGGCGGCGCCCGTCTCCTCGACATAGCCCATGCCGCCATGGACCTGCACGCCCATATCGGCGACGCGGCAGCCGACATCGGTGCCGTAAGCCTTGGCGATCGGCGTCAGGAAGGCCGCGCGGGCGGCGTGGACCGCATCGCCCGTGGCGCGGTCCAGGTCGATGGCGGTGGCGCAGGCGAGGGCGATGGCGCGGGCGGCGAACACCTCGGCCCGCGCGGTGGCCAGCATCCGGCGCACATCGGGATGCCGGATGATCGGCCCCATCTGGTTGCGATCCGCCGCATAGGCGACCGCCTGCTGCAAGGCCGCCTCGGCCAGGCCGACGCCCTGCATCCCGACGCCCAGCCGGGCGCAGTTCATCATCGTGAACATCGCGGCCATGCCCTTGTGTTCGGCACCGACCAGCCAGCCGGTCGCGCCCTCGAAGCTGAGAACACAGGTGGGGCTGCCGTGGATGCCCAGCTTTTCCTCAAGGCTGACGACCTTGAGGCTGTTGGCCACGCCCGGCCTGCCCGCCTCGTCGGGGATCAGCTTCGGCACCATGAACAGGCTGATGCCGCGCGTCCCCTTGGGCGCGTCCGGCAGGCGCGCCAGCACCAGATGGCAGACATTCTCGGTCACGTCGCTGTCGCCCCAGGTGATGAAGATCTTCTGCCCGCTGATGCGATAGGTGCCGTCGCCGTCCGGTTCGGCCCTGGTCACCAGCGCGCCCACATCGCTGCCCGCGCCGGGTTCGGTCAGGTTCATGGTCCCCGACCATTCGCCGGAAATCAGTTTCGGCAGATACAGCGCCTTCAGATCGTCGCTGGCGTGGTGTTCCAGCGCCTCGATCTGGCCCTGGGTCAGCAGCGGGTTCAGCTGCAAGGCCAGGCAGGCGCCCGCCATCATCTCGGCCACGGCCATGTTCAGCGCCTGCGGCAGGCCCATGCCGCCATGGTCGGGGTTCGCCGCCAGCCCGATCCAGCCGCCCTCGGCAATCGCGCGGAATCCGTCCGCATAGCCGGGCGAGGACCGCACCCGGCCGTTTTCCAGCACCGCCGGATGTTCGTCGCCCTTGCGGTTCAGGGGCGCCAGCACGTTGGTGGCCAGCTTCCCGGCCTCGGCCAGGATGGCGGCGGCGGTGTCCGGCGTCGCCTCGGCGAAAAGATCGGTGCGGGCAAGATCGCCGAACGGCACGACATGATTCAGGATGAAGTCGATCTGCGCGACCGGCGCCTTGTAGCTCATCTGGTCCCCTCCCCTGGCGCCTTGGCAATCGAGGCCGGCGCGACTATCACAACCGCTGTCGGGTGGCATCTTAGGGGGCTTCCGGCAAGGCTCAATCGAAACCCGGCGTCACGAATGCAGACCGAGAGACTGTTGCCAGACCAGATGGGCATGGCGCGCGCCGCGATCCTGCTGGCGTCGGGCCAGGTCGTGGCGATCCCGACCGAGACGGTCTATGGCCTGGCGGGCGATGCGCGCAGCGGTCAGGCGGTCGCCCGGATCTATGAGGCCAAGGGGCGGCCGTCCTTCAATCCGCTGATCGTGCATGTCCCGGATCTGGAAACCGCCCGCACCATCGCCGACGTCCCGCCCGAGGCTTCGGCGCTGGCCCAGGCTTTCTGGCCCGGCGCCCTGACCCTTGTGCTGCCGCTGCGCGCCGATGCGGGCATCGCCTCTCTGGTGACGGCGGGGCTGGCGACCATCGCGATCCGCGTGCCCGCCCATCCGGTCGCGCAGGCGCTGCTGCGGCTGGCGGGACCGCTGGCCGCGCCCTCGGCCAATGCCTCGGGCCGGATCAGCCCGACAAGCGCGGATCATGTGCTGGACCCGGATGGCGGGCTGGCGGGGCGCATCAGCGCCGTGCTGGACGCCGGTCCCTGCCCGGTGGGCCTCGAATCCACGATCGTCGGCTGGCCCGAGGGCCGCGCCACCCTGCTGCGCCCCGGCGGCGTCCCGGCCGAGGCCATCGCCGAAACCCTCGGCCATCCGCTCGCGGACCACCAGGCCCACCCGACCGCCCCGAACGCGCCCGGCCAACTGACCAGCCACTATGCCCCGACCGCCGCGCTGCGCCTGAACGCGGCGACGCCCGCGCCGGGCGAGACCCATATCGCCTTCGCCGCGCCCGGCCCGTTCACCCTGTCGGAAACCGGCGACCTGACCCAGGCCGCCGCCCGCCTGTTCGACACGCTGCGCCGCGCCGACCGCGAGGGCCGCCCCATCGCGGTCGCCCCGATCCCCGACCACGGCCTTGGCGCGGCGATCAACGACCGCCTGCGCCGCGCCGCCGCCCCTCGGGGCTAAGAGCACTTCTTCTTCAAGAAAATATCCCAGGGGGAGTCGCCGGAACGGCGGCGGGGGGCAGCGCCCCCCTGCCCGCTCACAATCCCAGCGATCCATAGACGTTCGAGATCCGCCGGATCGCCACGACATAGGCGGCGGTGCGCATGTCGTCGACCTTGGGGTTCGACATCCACACCTCCTTCATCTTGCCGAACGCCTCGCGCATGGTGTCGTCCAGGCCGGACCGCACCAGATCCAGCTCGTCCGCGCCATGCAGGAACGCCTCCTTGAAGCCCCGCGCCAGTTCGAAATTCGTGCCCGTATCGGCCGAAATCCGCTCCAGCTCCTCGACCAGCATCCGGGCGCGGGCTTCCTCGTGGCGGCGTTCCAGGCGGCCCAGGCTGATCTGCGACAGGTTCTTGACCCATTCGAAATAGCTGACCGTGACGCCGCCCGCGTTGGCATACATGTCGGGGATGATGACGATGCCCTTGCGCTTCAGGATGGCGTCGGCATCGGCCGTGACGGGACCGTTCGCGGCCTCGATGATCAGCTTGCACCGGATGCGGTCGGCATTGTCGGCGTGGATCACGCTTTCGACAGCCGCCGGGATCAGGATGTCGCAGTCATCCTCCAGCGCGGCCAGGCCGTTTTCGCTGTAATCGCCACCGACAAAGCCCTTGATGCCGCCGGTCGCGCGGATATGGCCGCGCAAGGCGTCGATGTTGATGCCCTGCGGATTGCGGATCGCGCCGTCGCGTTCGATCACGCAGGTGATCAGGGCCTTGTCCTCGACCGACAGGAACTGCGCGGCGTGATAGCCCACATTGCCCAAGCCCTGCACGATCACCCGCTTGCCCGCCAGCGTGCCGTCCAGCCCCGCCTTCTTCATCACGTCGTCATGGCGGAAGAATTCCCGCAGCGCGTATTGCACGCCCCGGCCGGTCGCCTCGACCCGGCCCTCGATCCCGCCCGCATGGCGCGGCTTGCCGGTCACGCAGGCCTTGGCGTTGATGTCGTCGGGATGCAGCCGCTTGTAGGCGTCGGCCATCCAGGCCATTTCCCGCTCGCCCGTGCCCATGTCCGGCGCGGGCACGTTCTGCGACGGAGAGATCAGGTTGCGCCGCGACAGCTCATAGGTGAAGCGCCGGGTGATCCGTTCCAGCTCGTCCTCGTTCCAGGCGCGCGGGTCGATGCACAGGCCGCCCTTGGATCCGCCGAACGGCACCTCGACCAGCGCGCATTTATAGGTCATCAGCGCGGCCAGCGCCTCGACCTCGTCCTGGTTGACGTCCAGCGAATAGCGGATGCCGCCCTTGACCGGCTCCATATGTTCGGAATGGACCGAGCGATAGCCGGTGAAGGTGTGGATCTGCCCGCGCAGCCGGACACCGAATCGGACCGTATAGGTCGAATTGCAGACCCGGATCTTTTCTTCCAGACCCGGCTGAAGGTCCATCAGACCGGCGGCATGGGTGAACATCCGCTCGACCGAGTCGCGGAAGGATGTATGGGGGATCGTCATCGGCTGCTCCTGACAGTTGACGCCGGTTATCGACCACCCGGACGCTAAGCCAGCCGAACGGCGGGTGCCAAGGGTAATCTGAACAAAAACAAGGCATTTTCTGTTTTTATCGGCCGGGCCGCCGGGGGCGGGGTAAAAAATCCTGTGGCCGGACTGCAACCACGGCGAGAATTTCGGATTGAACATGATGCGGTCGGTGTTAGTGATGGCTGACTTAGGAAAGTAAAGATGCCGAAATCTCAGGCGGTTAGCCCAGGCCGCAAATTCGACCAGGTGGTTCGCGGGGCCGCCGCCATCTTCCTGCGCGACGGCTTTGCCGGGGCCAGCGTGGACGACATCGCCCGTGCCGCGCAGGTGTCCAAGGCGACGCTCTACAGCTATTTCCCCGACAAGCCGCACATGTTCCAGGAAGCGATGCGGGCCGAGACCGCCCGGCTGGAGGGCAGCTTCACCCTGGACATCGCCCCGGATCTGGACCCCGCGCAGGCGATCCCCCTGATCGTCGCCCGGATCGCCGAATGGCTGGCCGATCCGGCCCGCGTCGCCCTGTGCCGCGTCCACCTTGCCGAGGCGCCGCGCTTCGCCGACCTGTCCGCCCGCTTTCACGACACGCTGGTTCATGTCCTGCACGGCGCCATCCGCCCCTATCTGGACCGCTGGGTGGCAACGGGCCAGTTGTGCCTTGACGACACCGAAATCGCCGTCGGGCAGCTGATCGCCCTGTCCGGCGCAAGCCTGCCGGAGTCGTTGCTTCTGTGCCGGAAAGGCAAGGGGCAGGCCGATGGAATCCAGCCCGCCGCCGACCTGTTCCTGCGCGCGGCCCTGCCCCTGCGAACGGACGCCCCGCGCCGCCGGACAGGCAGGCGGTGACGGCAGGCGATGATGCGATCGTGACGGCCGCGACGCCTTCTCAAGCCGGGGCGGCCATTGTATCATCGGCCCATGAACCCCGCGACAGACGGGCACAAGAACGGGCACCCCCGAGGGAAGACAGATCATCATGAAGACCACCACCATCCTGCTGCCGCTGATGGCCGCTGCCCTTGTTTCCGGCTGCATGGCCCCGGCACCCGCGCCGATTCCGGAACCCGCGCCCGTGGCCTATGTGCCGCCCGCCCCGCAACCCGTCGCGGGCCTGGCCGGGCTGACCGAACGCAAGCCCGACCTGTGCGGCGCCACCAAGAACCATGCCTCGGCCGTGGGCCAGCCCGGCAGCGTGATCCCGACGCTGGGCGTCAC
Organism: Paracoccus sp. S3-43; assembly: GCF_029027965.1. Taxonomy (NCBI): domain Bacteria; kingdom Pseudomonadati; phylum Pseudomonadota; class Alphaproteobacteria; order Rhodobacterales; family Paracoccaceae; genus Paracoccus; species Paracoccus qomolangmaensis. The sequence continues at coordinate 2,689,574 of NZ_CP119082.1, forward strand.
CAAGGAATACCGGGTCGTCGAATACCGCGGGATCGAGCCGCAGGAATACGACCCCAACCGGATCGTCTTCCGCCTGGATGCGGCGGGCATCATCACGAATGTCGATTGCGGGTGACCATCATGAACGCCAGGATCCTGTGCCTTGGACTGACCGCCGCCACCATGCTTGCCGCCTGCGAGCCGCTGCCGGTGGAACCCGCGCCCGTCACGCCGCCCGATGACTGCCGCGCCTCGGCCTATCAGGGGCTGGTGGGCCAGCAGGTATCGGTGCTTGCCGCGATGACCTTCCCCATCGGCACCCGCCAGATCGGACCCAACGACGCCGTGACCTCGGACTTCCGGCCCGACCGGCTGAACATCGAATACGGCCGCGCCGGACGGATCGAGAAGGTCAGCTGCTACTGATGCCCGCGCGCCGCCCGCTTTCGGCATTGCCTTGCGGGCGGCGGGCTGTCACCATCCTGTCATGATGAACGCCGGCCCGCCGTTTCACGCCGATCCCGATCGCGTCGTCTTCGACAGGACGGAACTGTCGCTGATCCTGTCGGTCTATGGCCGCTTCGTCGCGGCGGGCGAATGGCGCGACTATGCGATGTCCTTCCTGCGCGACGCCGCCGTCTTCAGCGTCTTTCGCCGCGCCACGGAACATCCCCTCTACCGGATCGAGAAACGCCCCCGCCTGCGCGCGGCCCAGGGCGCCTATGCGGTGATCGGCATGGACGGGCGCATCCTGAAACGCGGCCACGACCTGCGCCAGGTGCTGCGGGTGCTGGACAAGGCGCTGATCCGCCCCGTGGATTAGGTGCCGCGCGGCTTGGCCCGCGTGGTGGGATCGGCCTCGCGCGGATCCTCGGGCCAGGGGTGGCGGGGATAGCGGCCGCGCATGTCCTTCCTGACATCGGCATAGGAGGACGCCCAGAACCCCGGCAGATCGGTCGTCACCGCGACCGGCTTGCCGCCGGGCGACAGCAGGCTGATGCGCAGCGGCCGCCCGCCCACGACCGGATGGCGGGTCACGCCGAACAGTTCCTGCAAGCGCAGCTCGATGGAGGGCTGCTCGTGGTCATAGTCGATCGGCACCTTGCGGCCCAGCGGCGTGACGAAATGCGCCGGAACCTCGCGCTCCAGCCGCTGCTGCCCGTCCCAGCCGATCCGCGCCTTCAGCGGCTCGACCAGATCCAGCCCGCGCAGATCGGCCAGCGTGCGGACCCGCCCCAGCCAGGGCAGCAGCCAGTCCCCATCCGCCAGCAGGCTCGCCTCATCGACCGGCCCCAGATCCGGCAACAGCGCGATCCGCGCCCGCAGCCGCGCCGCGGCGGGCGACCAGGGCAGCCCGTCCAGCCGCAGCCCCTCCAGCGCCGCCCGCGCCACGGCCTCGGCCGGGGCCTCCGGCCAGGCGCGATCCGACAGGACCAGCGCACCCAGCCGCTCCTGCACCCGCGCCAGAACCCGCCCCTCGCGCCGCGACCATTCGCAGATGTCGACCGCCTCGATCCGCCCGCCATGCAGGGCGCGCAGATCCGCCTCGTCCAGCCGCGCCGCCATGCGGATCCGCGCCTCGCGCTGATCGCCGTCCAGATCGACGGCAACGATCAGCCGCTGCCCGGCCATCGGATCGCATGCCTCCATGACCGCGCCCTTGCCGCCCGACAGCACATATCGCGGATCGTCCCCCTTGCGCCGCAGCCCGATCCGGTCGGGATAGGCCAAGGAGACCATACCTCCCCCTTCTTCTTCACGAAAATATCCTTGGGGGGTGCGGGGGGCAGAAGGCCCCCCGCCGTCGCGGGACGCAACCAGACGCCGCAGCCGGGCCGCCTCGTCGCGGATCTGCTGGATCACCGCCCGTTCGGCCTCATAGGGATGGCGCGCCGCAAACCCCTTTGGATCGCGCAGGGCAGCCAGCCGCAGCGCCAGATCGACCGGAGCGCCCCGCAGCGGATCGCGGTTCGACAGCAGCGCCGCCAGATCCGCCGCGCCAGCGCCCGCGCGCAGCAGCATATGCGCCAGCCGGGGATGCAGCGGCAGCCGCGCCAGCGCCCGGCCGTGATCGGTGATCCGGCCGCTGGCGTCCAGCGCCTCCAGCCCCGCCAGCAGCGCCAGCGCCTCGGACAGCGCGCCTTCGGGCGGCGGCGTCAGGAAGGCCAGATCGCCCGGCGCCGCACCCCAGACCGCCAGGTCCAGCGCCAGCCCCGCCAGATCGGCCACGGCGATCTCGGGCGGGGCGAAGGCGGGCAGCGCGCCCTCCTCGGCCCGCGCCCACATCCGGTAACAGATCCCCGGCGCCACCCGGCCCGCGCGGCCGCGCCGCTGGTCGGCCTCGGCCCGGCTGACGCGCTCCGTCACCAGCCGCGACATGCCGCTGCCCGGATCGAAACGCGCCCGTCGCGCCCGGCCCGCATCGACCACCACCCGCACCGCCGGAATCGTCAACGAGGTCTCGGCGATCGCCGTCGCCAGCACGATCCGCCGCCGCGCGCCCGGCCCCGAGTTGGGCGGAGACAGCGCCGCGCGCTGCTCGGCAGGCTTCAGCGCGCCGTAAAGCGGCAGCACCTCGCAGCCCCCGCCAAGCTGCGCCATCACCCGCCGGATCTCGCCCTCGCCCGGCAGGAAGGCCAGGATCGTGCCGCCGATGTCGCGCGTCTCGGCCTCGGCCAGCGCGATCAGTCGCGCGGCCTCATCGACCAGCCGTGCGCCTGCCGGCAGCGGGCGGGGCAGCCAGCGCGTCTCGACCGGAAAGGCCCGGCCCTCGGACCGGATCACCGGCGCAGCGTCCAGCAGCGCCGCGACCGGCTCGGCGTCCAGCGTGGCCGACATGACCAGCACCGCCAGATCCTCGCGCAGCGCCCCCTTCGCCTCCCAGACCAGGGCCAGGCCCAGATCGGCATTCAGGCTGCGTTCGTGGAATTCGTCGAAGATCACGCAGCCGATCCCGTCCAGCGACGGGTCGGACTGGATCATCCGCGTCAGGATGCCCTCGGTCACGACCTCGATCCGGCTGCCCGCGACCGATTCGCCGCGCATCCGGTATCCGACGCGCGCGCCCACCGCCTCGCCCAATTGCTCGGCCAGCCGGTCCGCCGCGGCCCGCGCGGCCAGGCGGCGCGGCTCCAGCATCACGATCTTTCCCGCGACCTGCTCCAACAGGGCCAGCGGCACGCGCGTGGTCTTGCCCGCCCCCGGCGGCGCGACCAGCACCGCCCGGCCATGGGCGGCCAGCGCCGCGCACAGGGCGGGCAGAACGTCGTCGATGGGCAACCGATCAGCCATGTCGGCGTTATGTCGCAACGGCGGGCCAAGCGGAACCCCGGCCCGCCGCCCTATGCAAACCCCTCCCCGGAGCCTATCTTCCGGCAAAGACAACGGAAAAACGGCAGGCGGAATGGGTATTGGCAGCACATTGATGACGGGCATCGGCCTGGGCGATCCGGTGATCCGGCTGGGCGTGACGGGCCTGTCCCGCGCAGGCAAGACGGTGTTCATCACCTCGCTGGTCGCGAACCTGATGGACCGGGGCCGGATGCACGCCCTGCGGGCCGCCGCCGATGGCAGCATCAAGGCCGCCTGGCTGCAACCCCAGCCCGACGACACCATCCCGCGCTTCGATTTCGAACGCCACCTGGCCGCGCTGACCGGCCCGGACCCGCATTGGCCCGAGGGCACGCGCCATGTCAGCCAGTTGCGCCTGTCGCTGCGGCTGGACGGTCGCGGCCTGCTGGGCGGGCTGACCGGGCCGCGCACCGTTCACCTGGACATCGTGGACTATCCCGGCGAATGGCTGCTGGACCTGCGGCTGATGGACAAGGATTTCGGCGAATGGTCGGCCGAGGTGCTTGACCGGATGCAGGGCCGTCCCGGCGCGGACGACTATCATGCCGCGCTGAACGGCCTGGACGGCGACCGCTTCGACGAACCCGTGGCCCAGAGGCTGTCCCAGACCTATACCGCCCATCTGCACGCCGCGCGCGAGGCGGGCTGGTCCGACTGCACCCCCGGCCGCTTCCTGATCCCCGGAGAGTTGGAGGGATCCCCCGCCCTGACCTTCGCCCCCCTGCCCGCCTCCTTCAAGGGCGGACGCCTGCACAGGGAATTCCGCCGCCGCTTCGACGCCTACAAGTCGCGCGTGGTCAAGCCGTTCTTCCGCGAGCATTTCGCCCGCATCGACCGGCAGGTGGTGCTGGTCGACGTGCTGGGCGCGATCCATCAAGGCCCGCGCGCGGTCGAGGACATGCGCCGCGCCATGGCCGACATCCTGACCGCCTTCCGCCCCGGCCGCGCGGGCTGGCTGTCCCAGCTTCTGGGCACGCGGCGGGTCGAGCGCATCCTGTTCGCCGCGACCAAGGCCGACCACCTGCACCATGTCCAGCATAACCGCCTGACCGCGATCCTGTCCGCCATGCTGAGAGAGGCGCGCGACCGCGCCGATTTTTCCGGCGCCCGGACCGAGGCGATGTCCATCGCCGCTCTGCGCGCCACGACCGAGGATACAATCCACCAGGACGGCCAAGAACTGCCCGCCGTGCGGGGGCGGCTGCTGGACGGGCGGCAGGCGGCCTTCTATCCGGGCGAGCTGCCCGCCGATCCGGCGGCCCTGCTGCATCCGGCCCGCGATGGGGCGGAACGCTGGCTGGACGCGGATTATGCCATCATGACCTTCGCCCCCGCGCCCATGACCGCGCGTCCCGGCGACGGCCCGCCGCATATCCGGCTGGACCGCGCCGCCGAATTCCTGATCGGAGACCGGCTGTGAGCGACACAACCCGGCGCGGCCCCGTGCTGATCGAACTGGACGGCCCAGCCGCCGAGCCGCGCCCCGCACCGGCCCAGGAAGCGCGGGCCGAGGCCCCCAACCCCGCCGACGCCCCGCCCATCGACACGGCCGATCCGCTGCTGCCCCGCCCCCGCACGATGGAGATGGTGACGCGGCTGGTCGGCCGTCCGCCGTCCAGGCTGACACGGGTCTTCATCAATTCCGGCGTGGCGCTGTTCACCTTTCTTCTGTCCATCGCCGCGCTGAACTTCATCAACGATCTGCTGACCCGCTATCCGGTTCTGGGCTGGATCGGGGTCGGGCTGTTCGCGCTGTTCACGCTGGCGGCGCTTGGCATGGCCTGGCGCGAATACCGGGCCTGGGCGCGGTTCGCGCGCATCGACGCGATCCAGCGCCAGGCCGGCGCGGCCCTGGCCGAGGACAGCATGGACAAGGCCCGCGCGGTGGCCGACGGGCTTATCGCGCTCTATCGCGACCGGCCCCAGATGGAATGGCGGCGCAAGCGGCTGGCCGAGAACCGGGGCGACGCCTTCGACGCGCGCACCCTGCTGACCATGGCGGAAACCGAACTGCTGGCGCAACTGGACCAGGACGCCCGGCGCGAGATCGAGGCCGCCGCCCGCACCGTCGCCGCCGCCACCGCGCTGATCCCGCTGGCCCTGGCCGATGTCGCCGCCGCCCTGGCCGCCAACCTGCGCATGATCCGCCGCATGGCCGAGATCTATGGCGGCCGGGCGGGCGCGGTCGGCGGCTGGCGGCTGGCGCGCACGGTCATCACCCATCTGGTCGCGACCGGCGCGGTGGCGGCGGGCGACGACCTGATCGAGACGGTGGCGGGGGGCGGCATCCTCTCCAAGGTCTCGCGCCGCTTTGGCGAGGGGGTGGTGAACGGCGCCCTGACCGCCCGCGTCGGCATCGCCGCGATGGAGGTCTGCCGCCCCCTGCCCTTCATCGCCCAGCCCCGCCCCAAGGTCGGCAACCTGGTGACGCGCGGCTTGCGCGGGCTGTTCGGAAACGACGAACGGGGCTAGAACCGTCCCGAAAGGGGACAGGCGGATGGCGTTCTTTCTGGGAATCGACGGCGGGGGGACAGGCTGCCGCGCCGCCCTGGCGGATGCGGACGGTCGGATCATGGGCCAGGGCCGGGGCGGGCCTGCCAATATCAACACCGATGTGGACGCCGCCGCCCTCAGCATCCTGCAAGCCACCGCCGAGGCCGTCGAGGGCACCGGCGCCGATCCCCGCGACCTGATCGCCACGCTGGGCCTTGCGGGCGGCACCATGACGGCGGCGACCGACAGGCTGGCCGGGCTGCTGCCCTTTGCCCGGATGCAGATCGTCAACGACGCGGTGACGGCGGCGCGCGGAGCGTTGGGGGCGCAGGACGGCATTCTGGCCGCCATGGGCACCGGGTCGGTCTTCGCCGTGCAGCGCGGCGGCGACCTGCGCCAGGTCGGCGGGCGCGGCTTCCTGATGGGCGACGAGGGGTCCGGCGCGGTCCTGGGCCGGGCGCTGCTGTCCCTGGCGATGCGGGCCGAGGACGGCTTTGCCGACATGACGCCCCTGCTGCAACAGCTGCTGGAGGAGATGGGCGGCATCGAGGGAATCATCCGCTTCGGCAACACCGCCAGCCCCGCCGATTTCGCCGGTTTCGCCCCGCGCATTGTCACGGGCGACGATCCGGCGGCGCGGCAGGTCTTTGATGCGGCCGTGGCCGAGATCCGCCACATCCTGACCGTGCTGCAAGGCGATGCGGCGCTGCCGGTGGTCTTCGTGGGCGGGCTTGGCCCCGCCTATGCTGCGCGGCTGACGGACTGGCCGCAGCGCGCCCCGCTGGGGACCGGAGTCGAGGGCGCAGTGCTGATGGCGCGGCAGATGGCCGGGGCGGCATGACCGTCCTTGCCCCGACCCGCCTCTTCGACGGCCAGCGGTTCCGGGCCGGTCAGGCCGTGGTGATCGACAGCGACCGTATCGCCGCCATTCTGCCGCTGGCCAAGGCCGGTCCCGCGACGCGGCTGGACGGCACGCTCGCCCCCGGTTTCCTGGACTTGCAGGTGAATGGCGGCGGCGGGCTGATGGTCGGGGGCGACACCGACCCGGCGGCGCTGCGCCATATCTGCGCCACGCATCAGCGGCTGGGCTGCGCGGGTGTGCTGCCGACGCTGATCACCGACACGCCGCAGGCCACCGCGCAGGTGATCGCCGCAGGCATCCGGGCCATAGGCACACCTGGCTTCCTGGGTCTGCACCTGGAAGGCCCGCACCTGGATCCCCGCCGCCACGGCGCCCACGACCCGGCGTTGATCCGGCCGATGGACGCCGACGACCTGGCGCGGCTTTGCGACGCGGCCCGCGCGCTGCCGGTGCTGATGGTGACGCTGGCGCCCGAGGCCGCGTCCGTCGACCAGATCGCCACCCTGACGCGCGCGGGCGCCCTCGTCAGCCTGGGCCATACCGATTGCGATTACGACACCGCCCGCGCCGCCTTCGCCGCAGGCGCGCGGCTCGCCACGCATCTGTTCAACGCCATGAGCCAGATGGGCCATCGCGCCCCCGGACTGGTCGGCGCGGTGCTGGCGGGCGATGCCCAGGCCGGGCTGATCGCGGACGGTATCCATGTCCACCCGGCGGCGATGCGCGCGGCCCTGGCGTCGCGGCCCCAGGGCATCTTCCTTGTGACCGATTGCATGGCCTTCGCAGGCAGCGACCTGGCCGAAATCCGACTGGCGGGCCGCGCGATCCACCGCCGCGACGGGCGGCTGACGCTGGCGGACGGGACGCTGGCCGGGGCGGACTTGAGGATGGACCAGGCGATAAAAGTTCTGGTCGAACAGGTCGGCATCGCACCTGAACGCGCGCTTGCCATGGCGGCATCCGAACCGGCGCGCGCCGCCGGGCTGTCGAACGAATACGGCGCGCTGCGGGAAGGCAGGCGCGCCGATCTGGTGCTGCTGGACGATGATTGGCGCCTGCGGTCCGTCTGGATCGCAGGCCAGCCGGTCATTCCGGGATGACGCGCACCGCGCCGCGCGCGGCACTGGTTGTCATCGCCGCATAGGCGCGCAGCGCGGTCGAGATCTTGCGCTGACGCGGCTTGGCGGGCTTCCAGCCCAGGGCCTCGCGCTGTTCGCGGCGGGCGGCCAGGGTGGCGTCGTCCACCTCCAGATGGATCACCCGGTTCGGGATGTCGATGCGGATCGTGTCGCCCTGTTCGACCAGGCCGATGGTGCCGCCTTCCGCCGCCTCGGGCGAGACATGGCCGATCGACAGCCCCGACGACCCGCCCGAGAAACGGCCATCCGTCACAAGCGCGCATTCCTTGCCCAGCCCCTTGGATTTCAGATAGCTGGTCGGATACAGCATCTCCTGCATCCCCGGCCCGCCGCGCGGCCCTTCGTAACGGATCAGCACGATTTCCCCCGGCTTGACCTTGCCGGTCAGGATGGCGGACACGGAATCGTCCTGGCTTTCGAAGATATGCGCGGTGCCGGTGAAGGTCAGGATCGAATCGTCCACGCCCGCCGTCTTCACGATGCAGCCATCCTCGGCCAGGTTCCCATAGAGCACCGCCAAGCCGCCATCCTGACTGAAGGCATGGTCGGCGCTGCGGATCACGCCCGCCTTGCGGTCGGTATCCACCGCGTCATAGCGCCGGTCCTGAGAGAAGGCGACCTGAGTCGGCACCCCGCCGGGCGCGGCGCGATAGAAGTCGTGGACCGACGCCGCGTCGGTGCGCATCACGTCCCAGCGGTCCAGCGCCTCGGCCAGCGTGCCGGAATGGACATTGCCGACCTGGGTATGCAGCAGACCCGCGCGGTCCAGCTCGCCCATGATGCCCATGATCCCGCCCGCGCGGTGGACATCCTCCATATGCACGTCGTTCTTGGCGGGCGCGACCTTGCACAGCACCGGCACCCGGCGCGACAGGCGGTCGATGTCGGACATGGTGAAATCGACGCCGCCTTCATGCGCGGCGGCCAGCAGATGCAGCACGGTGTTGGTGGATCCGCCCATGGCGATGTCCAGCGTCATCGCGTTCTCGAACGCCTCGACCGTCGCGATCGAGCGCGGCAGCACGCTGGCGTCGTCGTTTTCGTAATAGCGCCGGGCCAGATCGACGATCAGGTGGCCCGCCTCGACGAACAGCCGCTTGCGGTCGGCATGGGTCGCGAGCGTCGAGCCGTTGCCGGGCAGCGCAAGGCCAAGCGCCTCGGTCAGGCAGTTCATCGAATTGGCGGTGAACATGCCCGAACACGACCCGCAGGTCGGGCAGGCGGATCGTTCGATGGCGGCCACATCGGCATCCGACACCGCATCGTCGGCGGCGGCGACCATCGCATCGACCAGATCCAGCGCCTTGACCTTGCCGTCTTCCAGCACGACCTTGCCGGCCTCCATCGGGCCGCCGGACACGAACACGACCGGGATGTTCAGCCGCAGCGCCGCCATCAGCATCCCCGGCGTGATCTTGTCGCAGTTGGAAATGCAGACCATCGCATCGGCACAATGGGCGTTGACCATGTATTCCACGCTGTCGGCGATGATCTCTCGCGAGGGCAGGGAATACAGCATCCCGTCATGGCCCATCGCGATCCCGTCATCGACCGCGATGGTGTTGAATTCCTTGGCGATGCCGCCCGCCGCCTCGACTTCGCGCGCGACAAGCTGGCCCAGATCCTTCAGGTGGACATGGCCCGGCACGAACTGGGTGAAGCTGTTGACGATGGCGATGATCGGCTTGCCGAAATCGCTGTCCTTCACGCCGGTCGCCCGCCACAGGCCGCGCGCGCCCGCCATGTTGCGGCCATGGGTGGTGGTGCGGGAACGATAGGCGGGCATGGCATAAGTCTCCTGTAGCTGGCGGGTTGGTTTAGCACCATCGACAGCGGAAGGAAATTGCCTGCGGACGCAGCAGCACGCACATTTCATGTCGCACCCGCCGAAGGCGCCGGGGGTTTCACACCCCCGGACCCCCGTGGGATATTTGCACCAAGGCAAACGGGGTCAGGACGCCAGCTTCATCGTCACGATGCCCGCGACGATCAGACCCGCCGCCAGCAGCCGCGCGGGCGTGACGGGTTCGCCGAACAGGGCAATGCCCGCCAGGAAGGCGCCCACGGCGCCGATGCCGACCCAGACGGTATAGGAGGTGCCCAGCGGCAATGTCCGCATCGCCACCGCCAGCAGCCAGAAGGACGCGACCATGCCCACGGTCATGACGGCGGTGGGCAGGATGCGGGTGAAGCCGTGCGATTGCTTCATCGCGGTCGCCCAGACGACTTCCAGCAGACCGGCGAGAACAAGATAGAACCAGGCCATGACGAACCTCTTGCGGGCCGGGTCGTCCCGGCATGGTGCCCTTGGCGGGGAGGTCGTCCTCGGGCCTTGAGAATAGGCACGGGGTTGCCGCGCGGCAAGAGGGCTAGCTTGCCGCCAGATGCGCCAGCCGGGCAACGTCGGCGCTGAGTGGGAGGGATGCGAGGTCTGTCAGCGGGAACCAGCGGGCGTCGAGGGCATCATCCGCGGCGGTTGGCTCGCCCCGCTGCCAGAGGCAGCGGACGGCGATCAGGATGAAGTGGTGCCGAAGTTCGTCATTCGTATGACTGAGGGCGTCGAGGGCGGTGACGATCCCCTGCGCTGTGGCGATGACGCCGGTTTCCTCCAGCAGTTCCCGCTCGGCGGCGGCGTGAAGGGTTTCGCCGAACTCGATCTTGCCGCCGGGAAAGCCCCAGAGGCCGGCATCCGGCGGGTTGGCGCGTTGGGCCAGCAGCACTTGTCCGTCGCGGATGACCACCGCCAGAACGGCGGGAATGACCGGCATCAGCGCATCCCCAGCCCGGCCCGCATCATCAGCCGCCGCACCGGGGCGATGCCGTAAAGCCCGCCCAGCGCCGCCGCGCGCAGGTCGCGCAGGGGACGCAGCGAGGCCTGGCTGGCGCGGTTCAGCGCGTCGATGCCCAGCAGGCGGGCAAAGGCCTCGGGGCGGCGGGCGCGGTCATAGGCGGCAAGGCCGGCGGCGCTGCCGGGATCGTCGCCCGACAGGTCGATCAGCACGGCCAGGTCCGCCAGGCTCATGTTCAGGCCCTGGGCGCCGATGGGCGGGACGACATGGGCGGCCTCGGCGATCAGGGCCGTGCGCAGGCCGGTGAAGCGGTCGGCGATCTGGCTGATGATCGGCCATTGCGTCAGCCGGGTCGCCAGCGTCAGACGGCCCAGCACCCCGGCGGAGCGGGCGTTCAGTTCGGCCTCGAAGGCATCGGGCGGCAGGGCGGCAAGGCGTGCCGTTTCGCGCCCGTTCTCCATCCAGACCACGGCGGAACAGGGCTTTCCGTCCCGGTCGGGCAGCGGCACCAGCGTGAACGGCCCGCCGGACCTGTGGATCTCGGTCGAGACATTGCCGTGCGGCAGCTCGTGCGTGACGGCGAAGGCCAGCGCCTTCTGGCCATAGCGGAAGGTCCGCACGCCGATGCCCAGCGCCCGGCGCACCGGCGAATCGCGGCCGTCCGCGCCGACCAGCAACCGGGCGCGGATGCGGCGCCCGTCGGTCAGCGTGACCAGGGCGCCTTCGTCGCGGGTGACGACGCCCGCCGTGCCGGTGCCGGGCTGGAAGCGGACAGTCTCCAGCCCCGCCAGCCGGGCCGAGATTTCCCGGCGCAGCAGCCAGTTGGGCAGGTTCCAGCCGAAGGGCTGGTCGCCGATCTCGGTTGCGTCGAAATCGCGGGTCAGCCGCGCCACGGGCCGGGCGCCGCCCGCATCGACGATGCGCATGATCTGCAAGGGCGTGGCATGGGGCAGCAGGCGGTCCCACAGCCCGATCCGGCCCAGCAGGGCGACGGACGGCGCCAGGAAGGCGGTGGTGCGCAGATCGGCGCCCTCGGCCGCTTCCTCGGTCACCGGGGGGGCGGGATCGACGCATAGCGTCGAAAACCCCTGCGCGCCGAAAGCCGCCGCCGTGATCAGCCCGGCGATGCCGCCGCCTGACACCAGGATGTCGGTCGTCTCGACCTTGCCTGCGATCATATGCCGCGGCCTAGTTCCCGGCCGTGAACAGCAGCATCACCGCGAAAACGGCGACCGTCAGCACCAGGCCCAGCAGGCCAAGCACGGGAAGGCCGAAGGCGGCGACCGCCAGAACGGCGATCACGACGACCACCAGCAGAAGGGCAAGGATGCGGAAAGTCAGGCGATTTCCGCTTTTGTCGGCAGTATGGGTCATGGGGCAGCCTATCGGATTGCGCGTCCGGGGGACATTCTGGCCCAATCAGCGGCCAAGGGCAATCTGGCGCAGGAATGCGGTCAGGTCGTGGATGTGGTGATCGACATGGCCGGGCACCGCGCCCGCCATCGCATCGGGGCCGTGCCGCCCCGGCCCGACCAGGATCGTGCGCATCCCCAGGTCGTGCGGGACGGCCAGGTTGCGGGGATCGTCCTCGAAGAAGGCGGCGCGGGCGGGGTCGATGGCGGCGGCCTTGATCACCGCCTCGAACGCCTGCGGGGACGGCTTGGGGTGAAAGCCGGTTTCGGCGATGCCATAGATCGCCTCGAAGATCGGCGCGGGCACGTCGGCGCCGGTCACGCCCAGGCCCCGCAACGCCAGCACCTTGCCGGCATAGGCGGCGTCGGCATTGGTATGGACCAGCTTGCGCCCCGGCAGCGCGGCGATGGCCGCCGCCAGATCGGGGGCGGGCAGCAGCGGCGCGAAGTCTATGTCATGGACCTCGTCCAGATAGGCGATGGGGTCGATGGCATGTTCCGCCATCAGCCCCGCCAGCGTGGTGCCGTGCCGCATCCACCAGTCGCGCCGCATCCGGTCGGCGGCGTCGCGTTCCACCGACAGGGTGCGCATGACGTAATCGGTCATCCGCGATTCGATCTGCGGGAACAGCGCCATCTCGGGCGGGTAGAGCGTGTTGTCCAGATCGAAGATCCAGGTATCGACATGCGTGAAATCCATGGCCGCCTGCCTAGCCCCGCGACGCCGCGCTTGCAATCGCCCGGCGCGCGGCCAATCGTGCGGGCCATGAAAGACGCATATTCCCTGATCCTGACCGCGATCGAGGCAGGCACCTATCGCCCCGGCGACCGGCTGGTCGAATCGGAACTGGCCGAACGCTTCGGCGTCAGCCGCACCCCGGTGCGCGAGGCGTTGCAGCGGCTGGAAACCCAGGCCATGCTGGTCCGCGACGGGCGCAGCCTGATCGTCGCATCCCTGGACCACAACCAGCTGGCCGAGCTTTACACGGTGCGCGCCGAGCTGGAGGCCCTGGCCGCCCGCCTGGCCGCCCGCCACGCCACGCCCGAGGAGGTGCGCGTCCTGGCGCAGATGGTCGCCGACGACCAGCGCGCCGTCCGCGACCCCGAGGCCTTGGCCCGCGCCAACAAGCGCTTCCACCACCAGATCCACCTGGCATCCCACAACCGCTATCTGGTCCAGCAGCTGGATCTGGTGCATCGGACCATGGCGCTGATGGCCAAGACCTCGCTGGCCGCCGAGGGGCGCGGAGAGACCGCGCTGGCCGAACACAAGCGCATCGTGGACGCCATCGCGGCGGGCGACGGGGCGGCGGCGGACAAGGCGCTGCGGCAGCATATCTCGATGGCCTGGGAAACGCGGCTGAAGCTGGAGGCCGCGGTGGATCGTGACTGACAGGCCGCGCCTGATCCGGACGGCCGACGACCTGGCCGAGGGGATGGCCCATCTGGTCGCGGTCTGCCCGGTCTGGGCGCGGGTCGCGCCGGAGCTTGGCCCCCTGCCCCTGCGGCGGCGTCCCGACGGGTTCGAGGCCGTCGCCCATGCCATCGTCGGCCAGCAGATCTCGGTCGCGGCGGCGGATGCGATCTGGGCGCGGATGGCGGCGGCGGGGTTGCTGACCGCGCAAGGCATCGCGGCGGCGGATGAGGACGCGTTGCGCGCGGCGGGCCTGTCGCGGCCCAAGGCACGTTACCTGAAGGGGATCGCGGCGGCGGGGCTGGATTGGGACGGGCTGCGCGCCCTGCCCGACGACGACGCCATCGCGGCGCTTGTGGCACTGCCCGGCATCGGCGTCTGGACGGCGGAAATCTATCTGAAATTCGCGCTTGGCCGGGCGGATGTCTTCGCGGCGGGCGATCTGGCTTTGCAGGAAGCCGCGCGGGTGATGTATGGCCTGGACGCCCGCCCCGGCCCCGCCGCGCTGCGGGCGATGGCCGAAGCCTGGCGCCCCTGGCGGGCGGTTGCGGCGCGGGGGCTGTGGGCCTATTACCGGCTGGCCAAGGGCCGCGAGGGAGTGTCATGAGCCAGTTGAAATCCGCCCGAAAGGGACCGTCCAAGGCCGATGCGGTCGTGGTCTTCCTGCACGGCTATGGCGCGGACGGGGCCGACCTGCTGGGCCTGGCCGACCCGCTGGGGCCGCATCTGCCGGGCGTGGCCTTCCATGCCCCCGATGCGCCGGAACGCAGCCTCAACAACCCGTTCGGGTTCCAGTGGTTTCCGATCCCCTGGCTGGACGGCTCGACCGAGGCGCAGGCGAAGGAATCGATGGGACGGTCCATCGTCTTGCTGAACGGCTGGCTGGACAAGGTTCTGGCCGATGAGGGGCTGACGGCGGACCGGATGGTCGTGGTGGGCTTTTCCCAGGGCACGATGATGGCGCTGCATGTACTGCCGCGCCGGGATCGGGCGGTGGCCGGGATCGTCGGCTTCTCGGGCCGGTTGCTGGCCCCGGATCTGCTGGCCGAGGCGAAGGTCAAGCCGCCGGTCCTGCTGCTGCACGGCGACCAGGATCCAATGGTGCCGTTCCAGGACATGCAGCTTGCCGGAGAGGCGCTGGAGGCGGCGGGCTTCACCGTCCATGGCCATGTGATGAAGGGCACCGGGCACGGGATTTCGCCCGACGGGCTGTCGGTGGCGCTGAATTTCGTCAAGGAACGGCTGGGGAAATAAGGCCGGGGACTTCGCGCCCCATTCGGGCCTGCCGGCCCCTTCCTCGCTGAAATAAGGTCCGGCGGGGGCTGTTTGAAGAACCTCGATCAGAGGGTTGCCTGTGGCTCTCGCATGGCGCTGGCCTGGAAGGGCAGGCCGACGACGGGAAGGACCGCAGCGGCTAGCTGTTTGATCCGACGGTTTGATGGTGCGATCCTTTCTCAGGGATGGAGGGAAGCATTATGGGTCAGGTTCGTCACGGGAGCGCCACGACCACGCACGCCGTCAGAGCTGCAATACAACGATCGCAAGCTTCGCTCGCGACGCTGAGCCGGGAGTGACCTGCCACTGGTCTTTCATCCAGTTGCGACCGGAGCCCAGTGATCATTTGTGGGTGTCTTCGATGTAAAAGCAATGGCTCGGCTTGCATGGGCCTCCATTCGCGCAACGGGGCGGTCGATTGCGGTGATCAGAGCCCGGGCAAAGTCTGCCGGCGTCTGATAGCCGAGCGCCGAGTGGGGCCGCTCTGTGTTGTAGTCCCGGACCCAGGACGCGATCAGATGGCGAGCATGGGCCAAGCTATGGAACAGCGTTTCGTTGAGGAATTCGTCGCGCATCCGGCCGTTGAAGCTTTCGACGAAGCCGTTCTGCATGGGCTTTCCCGGCGCGATGTAGTGCCACTCGATCCGATGCTCGCCGCACCATTTCAGGATGGCATTCGAGGTCAGTTCCGTGCTGTTGTCGGAGACGATCATGCCCGGGCGCCCCCGCCGTTCGATCAGTGCCGTCAGCTCCCGCGCGACACGGCGGCCCGAGATCGACGTGTCGGGGATGGCGGCAAGGCATTCCCGGGTCACGTCATCGACCACATTCAGGATCCGGAACCGGCGCCCGCAGGCGAACTGGTCGTGAACGAAGTCGAGGGACCAGCGTGCATTGGCCCGCGGCTCGACCAGGATCGGCGCGCGGGTGCCAAGCGCCTTGCGGCGGGCGCTGCGTTTACGGACGGTTAACCCCTCTTCGCGGTAGAGCCGATAGATCCGGTTGATGCCAGACGGCTCTCCTTCCCGCCGCAGCAGCACGAACAGCCGCCGGTATCCGAACCTGCGCCGCTCGTTGGCAAGCTCGCGCAATCGTCCGCGCAGCGCCCCATCTGCCGGGCGCCGCGACCGATAGCGGACCATCCTGCGATCGGCGCCCGCGATCCGGCACGCCCGCCGCTCCGAGACCCCGAACCGGGCCTGCAGATGCGCGACCGCCTCGCGCTTCACGACGGGCGTCACCATTTTTTTGCCAGCAGATCCTTCATCGCGGCCATGTCGAGCATCTGCTCGGCCAAGAGCCTCTTCAGCTTGGCATTCTCATCCTCGAGCGCCTTCAGCCGCTTCGCCTCAGGCACCGTCATGCCGCCGAGCTTGGCTTTCCAGTTGTAGAAGGTGCCTTCCGACATCCCGTGCTTCCGACACAGATCGGCGCACTTCGCGCCCGCGTCGTGCTCGGCCAGAATGCCGATGATCTGCTCGTCCGTGAATCTCGTTCGCTTCATTGTCCGTCCTCAGGTTGGGCCGGACTCTAATCGACGGTGGAGGAAAAATCCCGTGGCAGGTCAGGAGCTCGGCATTAACCCCAAGACAGTGGCGAAGTGGCGCAAGCGAGCGACGGTCGATGATCTCAAGACAGAGCCGAAGGAGCCACGCTCCACGGTTTTGACAGAAGCCGAGGAGGCGGCCATCGTCGCGTTCAGGCTGCACACGCTTTTGCCGCTGGACGACTGCCTCTATGCCCTGCAGCCATCAATTCCACACCTGACACGCTCAGCGCTGCATCGGTGCCTTCAGCGCCACGGCATCTCTCGACTGCCCGACGTGGAAGGCGACAAGCCGAAACGGTCGAAGTTCAAGCGCTACCCTATCGGCTTCTTTCATATCGACATCGCCGAGGTGCAGACTGCTGAAGGCAAGCTTTACCTGTTCGTCGGCATTGACCGCACGAGCAAGTTTGCCGTGACCCAGCTCGTCGACAAGGCGGACAGGAAGACAGCTTGGGAGTTCCTGCAGCACATGCTCGAAGCCGTGCCCTATCAGGTCCATACCATCCTCACCGACAACGGTATTCAGTTCGCCGAGCAGCCTCGGAACCGGAACACCATCTATTCCAGACCTATGCGCTTTGACATGATCTGCGAGGCCAACGGCATTGAGCACCGCCTGACGAAGCCCAACCACCCGTGGACCAACGGTCAGGTCGAGCGGATGAACCGCACGATCAAGGACGCCACCGTCAAACGCTTTCACTACACCAGCCACGACGAGCTCCGCACGCATCTCGCCGACTTCATGGCAGCCTACAACTTCGCGCGTAGGCTCAAGACCCTCGGCGGCCTCACGCCCTACGAATACATCTGCAAGATCTGGACATCAGAGCCAGACAGATTCATCCTAAACCCGATCCACCAGATGCCGGGACTGAACACCTAGCTTCTTGAGGTTCATGGCGACGGCGGTGAGCAGGGCCTGGATTTTCATGTTGTCGAGGCCGCGTCGAATGGCTCTGTCCAATCCGTGGAGCGTCTTGGCGGTGCCGTGCGCGCCTTCGACGCGCCAGCGATGCCGGGTGTAGATCGCATGGTCATCCTCGCCCGATGCCAAGCGTTTGCGCCGGGCGCGCAGGATGGCCGCATGGTTTGTCACCCTATGCACCCGGCGGGAAGGGGCGCCCTTCGGCAAGCACTGTGCCTTGAGAGGACAGCCTGCGCAGTCGCGACGATCTGCACGACACCATTGCCCGGCTTTGGTGACGTTTCTCGCGGTCAGCCGCCTCCTCGTCGGACACCGGACCCCATCATGCTGGGGATCGAACGTGAACCGCTCGGTCGGAAAGCCCTGCGCCCCCTTGCGGCGGGGGCACGAAGAGGCGGGATGACGGCGTCGATCTGGCGGTCTTCAAGGGCGGCGTAAACCCGGCCCACGCCAGGGATCCTGTCCGCCGTGATCCGGCCCGGGGAAACCACCGAGGACATTTTCGATGGCGTTCAAGCGCTCCTCGAACCGGCCCGTGTCGTGCTCCTCGCCGGTGACGATCTCGACATCGACCATGACGCCCGCAAGGTCAGCCATTGCCGAGCTGGGCAGAGCTTCTTGAACTTGCCGCTTGCGCGCGCCTCTCGCTCGGCGTCGTTGGTATCCTCGAGCGCATCGAGACGGCGCGCGACCGGCGCATCCATGCTGGCATCGGCCCGGATCAGGCTGGCGTCGACATGCACCGTCTCGGCCGTCACCAGTCCAGTCGCCTGACACTGCTGCATGACGCGGGTGAAGACGGTGCGGAACACCGCCTCGCCCCAACGCTGCCGGATGCGCGTCAAGGAGGAATGGTCCGGCAGCGCCTCGTGAAGCCCGTATCCGACAAACCCGCGAATCGCGAGATTGACCTGCGCCTCTCGCATCAGCCGCCGGTCATGCACGATGCCGTGCAGGAAACCCGCAAGCATCAGCCGGACGGCCACGTCCGGATCGATCCCAAGGCGGCCATTGTCAGGGCAATACAGTTCGGCCACCTCGGCGCACAGCCACCCAAGGTCGAGAACCGGAGCGATCCGGACGAGAACATGATCTTCGGGCAGAAGAGCGCGGAGCGACCCACAACGAACAGCTCAAGTTGATCCCGCTCCTTCCGACCCAGCATGCGCATCCCTCCGAAACCCGTCGACCGATCGAATCAGCGATCCATGGCTTTTTCAGCAGCCCCGGGAGACCTTTTTCCGGGCGCTTCGAAGCCCCCGAGGATATTTTCGCACAGAAGATTTCAGCCCCAGATCGCGGGGTCGGCGAGTTCGATGGAATTGCCCGCCGGATCGCGGACATAGATCGACCGCGCGCCGTTCGGCCAGTGGAAATCGGCCTCTATGGCGATGCCCTGGGCGGTCAGGTGGCGGCGCCAGGCGTCCAGGTGGTCGGGGGCCACGGCCAGGCAGACATGGCCCGGTCCCCGCGCGCCATGCGGCGGCACCGGCAGGCGCGCGTCCGGTTTCGGCGGCTGTTCGGTGGCGGCGGGGTTGAAGACCAGCAGCACCTGCGACGGGGCGACGCGGAAAAACACATGCCGCCCCGGCACGGTCTGGAACGGCGCCAGCCCCATCACGTCGCGCCAGAAGGCGGTCGCGGCGTCCAGATCCTCGGCGTAAAGCGCGGTTTCCAGCGTGCCGAGCACGGGGGGCGTCCGGTCAGTCATGATCCGCAGACTGCCAGCGGCGCGTGCGGACGGCAACTGTCATCGCCTTGTCACCATCCCGGATTATTCGATCCGCAGACCGGATAGATCCGGGGGCTTGTCAGATGCCGGACGCGATATATAGTCGAAGCCACGGTTCTGACGGGGCGCCCCCGGCCACAAAGGGGGGCAGGCGGGAAGGCAACATGCTGGATCAGAGACAGCAGACGGATTTTCGAACCCAGTTCGTGCGCGAGCCTGCGGGCCTGCGCCATTATCCCGCCCTGGTGCTGAACGCGGATTACCGGCCCTTATCCTATTATCCCCTGTCGCTGTGGCCCTGGCAGGAGGCGATCAAGGCCGCCTTCCTGGACCGCGTGGACATCATCGCCGAATATGACGAGGTGGTGCGAAGTCAGCGCCAAGCGTTCCGCCTGCCCTCGGTCGTCGTTCTGAAAGATTACGTCAAACCCCAGAAGCGCGTGGCATTCACGCGCTTCAATCTTTTTCTGCGCGACGAATTCAGCTGCCAGTATTGCGGGGCCAAGGGCGATCTGACCTTCGACCATGTGGTGCCCCGGTCGCGCGGCGGCGTCACCAGCTGGGAAAACGTCGTCGCCGCCTGTTCGCCCTGCAACCTGCGCAAGGCCAATCGCAGCCTGCGCCATTCGGGGATGACCCTGCGCCGCAAGCCGCGCCAGCCCACACCCGAGGAGATGCACGCGGCAGGCCGGCGCTTTCCGCCGAATCACCTGCACGAGAGCTGGATGGATTTCCTGTATTGGGACGCCGAACTGGAAAGCTGACGGGTCAGGCGGCGCGCCCTATGCGTCGTGATCGTGCCGGTCGCCCTGCGCCAGATGCAGCACCGCAGCGCCCGACAGGGCGATCAGCGCCAAGGCCACCGCCGGCACGCCCGCCGCGAAAGAGGCCCACAGCGTCAGGGCAGCAATAAGGATGACTGCGGCGATCAGGATCAGGAAATGCGGAAGGGGCATGACGGTCGTCTCCTCTCCCCCAATATGGGGCCGGGATTCCGCTTTGAAAAGACGATGCGGAAAATGCGCGCGAAAATGTCGCGCGCCGTCGCCGTCAGATCAGGCCCGCATGGGCCAGCGCCGCGTCGATCAGGTGGCGGGTCGGATCGGTCAGCGCCACCAGCGGCAGGCGCACCCGTTCGTCGCACAGGCCCAGCCGCGACATGGCGTATTTCGCCCCGACCAGGCCCGGTTCCACGAAGATCGCGATATGCAGCGGCATCAGCCGGTCCTGGTATTCCAGCGCCTTGGCGTAATCGCCCGCCAGCGTCGCGTTCTGGAATTCGGCGCACAGCTTCGGCGCGACATTCGCGGTGACGCTGATGCAGCCCACCCCGCCATGGGCGTTGAAGCCAAGGGCGGTCGCGTCCTCGCCCGAAAGCTGCACGAAATCGGCGCCGCAGGTGATGCGCTGCTGGCTGACGCGTTCAAGCCTGCCGGTGGCGTCCTTGACGCCGATGATCGAGGGCAGCCTGGCCAGTTCGCCCATGGTTTCCGGCGTCATGTCCACGACCGACCGGCCGGGGATGTTGTAGATGATGATCGGCAGGTCCGACGCTTCGGCCAGGGCGGTGTAATGGGCGATCAGCCCGGCCTGGGTGGGCTTGTTGTAATAGGGCGTCACGACCAGGGCGGCATCCGCGCCGACCTCGGCCGCGTGGCGGATCAGGCCGATCCCCTCGCGGGTGCTGTTCGACCCGGCGCCGGCGATGACCGGGATGCGGCCGTCGGCGGCGCGCACCACCTCCTCGATCACCAGGCGGTGTTCGTCATGGGTCAGCGTCGGGCTTTCGCCGGTGGTGCCGACCGGGACAAGGCCGTGGCTGCCCTGATCGACATGCCAGTCGACCAGCTTCTTCAGCGTGTCCAGATCCAGCTCGCCGTCCGGGGTGAACGGCGTGACCAGTGCGGGCAGGGATCCCTTGAACATGACACGCTTCCTTGAGAATGGTTGATCGCGGGCCTGATTAACGGGGCAAGCGGAACTTGCCAAGGTTGTGAATTGCGTCGCGGACGCCCGGCGGCGACACAGGATGGTGATGCGACTGCTGCGCGACATGCTGGCCGCCGGGCTGCTGATGCTGGCCCCCCTTGCCCCCGTCCGGGCCGAGGATGCGGGCGCGATGGCGCTTGCCCTGTCGGCGGCCGAGGCGAAGGACTGGGTGACGGCGCGGGACGCCGCCCGCCGGTCCGGCCCGATGGCCGAGGCCCTGATCGGCTGGCAGGCCCTCCGCGGCGGGCATGGCGCGGCGGCGGATTATATCGACTTCGTGCGCGCCTATGGCGACTGGCCGGGACTGGCGCTGCTGCGGGAACGGGGCGACGCGAAACTGCGCCCCGATCTGCCCGCGCAGGACATCCGCGACTGGTTCGGCGACCGCCTGCCCGCCACGCTGGCGGCCGAGAACGCCTATCTGGCGGTGCTGGACCCGGCCGCCGCCCGCGCCGAACGCGTCCGCTTCTGGACCACGGTGCCCCTGACCGCGCCCGAGGAAGCCGCCCTGCTGGCCGCGCATGGGCCCGAACTGACGCCGCTGCTGACCGCGCGGGCCGTGGCGATGCTGGACCGGCAGGACTGGGCGCAGGCCGAACGCCTGCTGCCGAAACTGCCGGAACCCGACCGCCCGCTGCTGGCCGCGCGCATCGCCCTGCAAGCCGGGCGGGCGGGCGTGGACGACCTGATCCTGGCCCTGCCCCCCGCCGCCCGCACCGATCCCGGCCTGACGCTGGACCGTTTCCTGTGGCGGGTCCGCGCCAAGCAGCATGACGGCGCGCAGGCGCTGATGCTGGAGGCCTCGACCGATGCGGCGGCGCTGCGCGTCCCGGACGCCTGGGCGCCGATGCGGGTGGATTACGCGCGCATGGCGATGCGCGGCGGCAATTGGGCGCGGGCCGAGGCCCTGGCCCGGCCGCATTTCCTGCCGCCCGAGAATCGCCACTACGCCGATCTCGAATGGCTGGCGGGCTTCGCCGCGCTGAAGCAGGGGGCGGGGGACCGGGCGCTGGCGCATTTCCGGCATCTGGAAACGGTCGTCGGCAGCCAGATCGGCAAATCCCGCGCCTTCTACTGGCAGGCCCGCGCGCATCAGGCGCTTGGCGACATCACGGCGGCAAAGGCCGCCTTCGCGCAGGCGGCGGCGATGCCCGGCACCTATTACGGCCAACTTGCCGCCGAGCAGGTCGGCGCGCCGATGCCCGCCGATTACGCCACCCCCGGCCCCCTGCCCGACTGGCGCGGGTCGTCGCTGGGCCGCAGCAGCGTTTTTCGCGCGGGTCTTTGGCTTCTGGCGACGGGCCGCGCGGATCAGGCGCAGCGCTTCTTCCTGCACCTGTCGGAAACCGCCGATCCGCAGGACACGCTGCGCATGGCCCGCCTGATGTTCGAGGCGGACATGCCCTGGCACGGTCTGCGCCTGTCCAAGCGCGCCGCCGACAAGGGCGTGATCCACCCGGCCGCGCATTTCCCGATGACCGGCTTGCAGGACGGCGACCACCAGGTGCCCCCGGAACTGGTGCTGTCCATCGCCCGGCAGGAATCCGAGTTCAACCCCGCCGCCCGCAGCCCGGTCGGCGCGCGCGGCCTGATGCAGGTGATGCCCGACACCGCCCGGCAGATGGCCCGGCAGATCCGCGAACCCTTCGACCTGGCGCGACTGACGGCGGATGGCGGCTATAACGCCCGGCTGGGCGCGGCCTATCTGGCGGGGCTGCGCGACCGCTTCGGGGCGTCGACGGCGCTGACGGCCTCGGGATACAATGCCGGGCCGAGGCGCCCGGCGCGCTGGCTGCGCGATTTCGGCGACCTGCGCCGCGACATGGACCCGGTGGACTGGGTCGAGCTGATCCCCTTTGACGAGACCCGCAACTATGTGATGCGCGTGACCGAGGCGATGCCCGTCTATCGCGCCCGCATCCACGGCGAACCCGCGCCCATCCTGCCGACCTGGGATCTGACCGGCGGCGGGCTGATGCCGCCCCCCGTGGCGCGGCTGACGCTGGCCCTGTCGGCGCGGCCGGCGGCAAAGCCCTTCATCGGGCCGAGGCTTCCCGAGGGGTGGGAGCCGGTGGCAATCGAGGCGTCGGCGGTGCGGTAAGGGATTTCGGTCGTCAGCTGTCGGGAAAGCCCAGCCAGGCTTCCATGTCCTCCCAGGTGGTGTCCATTGCCCAGGCCCGGCTGATCCAGGGAATGCCCACATGCCCGAAGGCCAGCGACAACTGCCATTCCGCCGCCTCCTCGCCCCGTTTCTCGACCCCCGCGACATACAGCGCCGAGGCCAGCCCGGTGCGATCGGCGCCCCCCATGCAGTGGATCAGCAGCGGCTTGGGCGCGGCCTTCATCACATCGATCAGCGCCATCACCTGGGCCTGGTCCAGTTCCTTGCTGGCCGACATACGAAAGTCGATATGCTGGATCCCCAGGTGTCGGGTCAGGGCCAGTTCGGTTTCATACCAGTCGGTGCCCGCGTTTTCACCGCGCAGGTTCAGGACGCTTGCGATCCCGTATTCGCGTTTCCACCGCGCCAGGGCCTGGCCATCCATCTGGGCGGCGCGATAAACCTGACCCTGGCTGACTTCGTGGAAATTGCCGCTGAGCTGCAGAAAACCCAGCCAGGCCACGGTCGCCACCAGCAGGACGGCCAGCGCCAGACACAGCCGTCTTGTTCCGCGCCACATGCCGCACCCCTGAAAAGACGCCATCTTCTAGCAGCATCGGATCGGCCCCTGTCAACGGGATTTCACCCTTGCCCGCCACAACGTGAACAGCCCCGCCGCGACCACGATGGCAGCCCCGATCGCCACGTTCAGATGCAGCACCTCGCCGAAGACCGCGACGCCGATGACGCTGACCCAGACCAGTTGGGTATAGGCGAAGGGTTGCAGGGCGGACGCCTCGGCCAGTTCATAGGCGCGGATCAGCAGCCAATGCGACGCGATCCCGCAGGCGCAGAGCAGCGCCATCCAGATCCAGTCGGCGGGGGCCAGCCATTCCCAGTGCCGGATGCCCAGCACCGTCACCGTGACCGCCCCGGCGATGCCCGTCCAGAAAAAGCTGACCTGGGCCGGATCGTCGCGCGACACATGCCGCGTCAGCAGCCCATAGACCGCGAACAGCAGCGCGCAGGCGAATGCCATGCCCGCCCCCAGGTTCAGCGCGGTGCTGCCGGGCCGCAGGATGATCAGGATGCCGACGAAGCCCACCCCGATCGCGGTCCAGCGGCGCCAGCCGACCTTTTCGCCCAGGATCGGCCCGGACAGCGCCGCGACCAGCAGCGGATAGGCGGTGAAGATCGCATGCGTGCCGACCAGGCCCAGGCGGACGAAGGCCTCGATCATGACGGTGGTCTCGATCACCAGGATCGCGCCGCGCAGGATCTGGGTCTTGGGCCGCTTGGTGCGGATGGCGCGGCGCAGCCCGCCCGGCTGGCGCGAAACCAGGGCGATCACGAACAGCGCGAACACCCAGTATCGCAGCATGACGATCAGGACCGGCGGATAGTCCGACCCCAGCACCCGTGAGAACCCATCCTGGACGGCAAAGATCAGGCTGGTCGCGCACATCAGCAGGATGCCCAGGCCCGTCCGATCCCTGGCGCCCCGCGTCACCGGCGGAATCGGCGGCGGCGCGGCGGCAGCGGCCGCCGAGGCGGCGTAAGGCAATGGATCCCGATCGTCTGGCATGGCGCGTCCCCCGGATGGAACCGCCATGCGCCTGTTTCCGCCCCAAGGTCAAGGCGGCCCCGCCCCGCCGGGCGCAAATCAGTCGCGGCTGCGGATGATCCTGGCCAGGGGTTCGAACACCTGGGTGTTGGCGGCGATCAGGCGGCCCGATTCCAGCGGGTCGTCGCCCTCGCGGATGCCTTCGACAAAGCCGCCGGCCTCGCGCACCAGCAGGATGCCCGCCGCCACGTCCCAGGGCTTGTTGCCGCGTTCCCAGTATCCGTCATACCGCCCCGCCGCCACATAGGCGAGATCAAGCGCCGCCGCGCCAAGCCGCCGCACCCCCGCCGTCAGCGGCATCAGCCGCGCCAGATCCTGCAACGCGGCGGGCAGCGGGCCGCGCCCGGCGAAGGGAATGCCCGTCGCGAACAGCGATTCGTCCAGCCGTCGGCGGCCCGAGACCCGCATCCGCTGGTCGTTCATGAAGGCCCCGCCGCCCTTCTCGGCCACGAACAGCTCGTCCTTGGCGGCGTCGAAGATCACCGCCGCGACGATGTCACCCTTGTGTTCCAGCGCGATGCTGACCGCCCAATGCGGCAGCCCGTGCAGGAAGTTGGTGGTCCCGTCCAGGGGATCGACGATCCAGCGGCGGGTCGGATCCTCGCCCGCCTCCTCGCCGGTTTCCTCGCCCAGCCAGCCATAGTTGGGGCGCGCGCCGCGCAGTTCTTCCTTGATGATCCGCTCGGCCTCGTGGTCGGCCTTGCTGACGAAATCGCCCGCGCCCTTGACGCTGACCTGAAGGTTCTCGACCTCGCGGAAATCCTTGACGAGGCTGCGCCCCGCCTTGCGGGCGGCCTTGATCATGACGTTCAGATTGGCGCTTGCCATGGGATGCTCCGGGAATGGGGGTCGGGGGCGTCATAGGGGCACGCGGCGGGAATGTGAAGCGCGCGAAGAGGGGCCATGGCGGATGGGCCGTCGCAGGCGCGTGCCTCGCCTGGCCCGCCACCGGCGGCGACATGCGGTCCGCGGCATCGCCCTTCGGACCTCGCGGAGCGACGGCCCCTGTCGTCGGAGGAAGGGAAGCCCCCTCCACCGCCCTGTCTTGGGCGCGACAAGCTCAGGCGCGACGCGCGCCGAGGCGCCGCGTTGCGAGGCCCATCGCCAGCGCGCTGGCCAGCAGCAGCCCGCCGGCCGGCAGCGGAACCGGCGCCGGCTGGCTGCCGATACGCAGATCCGCCACGACGGCGGCATGGTCGGAATAGAACAGGCCGTCGCCATGCTGGGGCAGGCGGGTGTCGACGTTCCAGGCCGACAGCACATCGATGCCCTCGCCCCGCGCGAAGGTGAAGTCGATGCGCTGCGGCACCAGGTTCTGGGGTTCGTGCGGGCTCCAGGTCGAACCCGCTGCGGCGGCGACATCGGGATTGGCGGTGCGATAGACATCCCTGTAGCCGGCGCGTTCCCACAGATCGGTTGCCTCGAAATCAAAGGACTGGCCATGATGGCTGGGGATATCGGCATTTTCGACCGACCAGTCCGAGGCGGACACGGTGTTCAGGTCGCCGCCGGCCAGGATCGCCTCATCGGTCTCGCCGACCAGCGCCTCGATCTGGCGAATGATCTCGCGGTTTTGCGCGACCTGCACGCGATCGGCGCTTTCGACCGCTTCGACGCTGTGGCGCGGCTCCAGCCCCTTGGCGATGTCATTGGCGTTGTCGTTGATCATGTAGCCAATCCAGGGATCGGTATAGCTCGTCCACAGCGGGAACAGGTTCAGCCCCTGCCCGCTGGGCAGTTCGACCCGCGCACCGCCGAAGTTGAAGTTGCTGATGATGCCGGTGCTGCTGTCGGCGTTGTAGATGTCGGTGATGTCATAGCGGGTGAACAGATACAGATTGTCGTAGCCAATCCCGTTGCCCGGCATGCGCCCCGCGCCGGTTCGATGCCCGTCCGGTGGCGGCGGCGCGGCTGGCGGCGCTTACGCCACCGCCCCGCGCAGCATCCGCAGCGGTTCCGTCCGCGACAGGCGCAGGACATGCGCCATGTAGGGCTGTCCCAGATCCTCGGCCCGGACCGCCGCATACAGCCGCCGGATGAGACCGCCGCGCGTCAGGGGCAGCATGGCGATCTCCGCATTCGCGGATTCGCGGCGCAGCACCCAGTCGGGCATCACCGCCACCCCCCGCCCCGATGCCACCAGCATCAGCGATACCGCGGTCAGTTCCACCGTCCGCTGCTGCGCGGGCTCGACCCCGGCGGGCGTCAGGAACTGGCTGAACACGTCCAGACGCGCCCGGTCCATCGGATAGGTGATCAGCGTTTCCCCCGCCAGATCGGGCGGGTCGGCATAGCCCTTGGCCACCAGCGGATGATCGGCGGGCACCACCAGCGTGGGCGAGTAATCGAACAGCGGCTGGAAGACGATGCCCGCCATCTCCTCGGGATCCGAGGAGATCACCAGATCGACCTCTTGCCGGGCCAGCGCGGGCAGCGCGCCGAAGGCCAGACGCTGGCGGATGTCCAGATCCACCTCGGGCCAAGCGCGGCGGAAGATGTCCAGCACCGGCAGCAGCCAGTCGAAACAGGCATGGCATTCCATGGCGATGTGCAGCCGCCCGATGCGGCCCGCCTCGACCCCCTTGAACTCGGCCTCGGTGGCGGCGACCAGCGGCAGCACCTGCTCGGCCAGCCGCAGCAGGCGCATTCCGGCGGGCGACAGGCGCATCGGCTTGGCGCGGCGCACGAACAGATCGACCCCGGCCTGTTCCTCCAGCGCCTTGACCTGGTGCGACAGGGCCGACTGGGTAATGTTCAGCACCTCGGCCGCGCGGGCAAGGCCGCCCTGTTCGTGGATGGCGCGGACGGTGCGCAGATGGCGCAGTTCCAGATGCATGGTGAGGCAGGCTCATGTTGATCTTGAGGATTATGAATTTGTCTCACGAGGCGACGCATGGCACAAGCACCCAAAGCCAAAGGAATCGCCATGTCCCGCCCGCAGATCAGTTTCGAGTTCTTTCCGCCGAAGACGCTGGACGCGTCCTTCCGGCTGTGGGAAACCGCGCGGGCCCTGGCGCCGCTGGCGCCTGATTTCGTGTCCGTCACCTATGGCGCGGGCGGCACCACCCGCAAGCTGACGCATGAGGCGGTGACGACCCTCCACCGCCATTACGCCATCCCCGTCGCCGCCCACCTGACCTGCGTGGAAGCCACGCGGGCCGAGACGATGGAGATCGTGCAAGCCTATGCCGATGCCGGGATCCGGGAAATCGTGGCCCTGCGCGGCGATGCGCCGCAGGGCGAGGACCGCTTCACCCCGCATCCCGAGGGCTTCGCCGACACGGTCGAACTGATCGAGGCGATCGCCGCGCGGGGCGACATGACGATTCGCGTCGGCGCCTATCCCGAGCCGCATCCCGACAGCAGCGGCACGGATGCCGACGTGGCCTGGCTGAAGCGCAAGATCGACGCGGGCGCGACCAGCGCGATCACGCAGTTCTTCTTCGATGCCGAGACCTTCTTCCGGTTCCGCGACAAATGCGCGGCCCTGGGGATCGACGCGCCGATCATCCCCGGCATCCTGCCGATCCAGGGCTGGGCCGGGGCCAGGCGGTTCGCCGCGACCTGCGGGACCAGCGTGCCGGGCTGGGCCGAGCAGGCGTTTTCCCAGGCCGCGGCCGAAGGCCCGGCGGCGGAACGCGCGCTGTCGGAACGGGTCTGCGTGGATCTGTGCCGCGCCCTACTGGCGGGTGGCGTGGACCGGCTGCATTTCTATACGCTGAACCGGCCCGACCTGACGCTGGCGGTCTGTTCGGCGCTTGGCATCCGCCCCGTATCGGGGCTGGAGGCCGTCGCCTGACCGGGGCGACACCGCAGCGTCGCACGCAGGCGTTAACCTGATGATCCCCTTACCCGTCATCAGGAGAAACCGATGCGATTTTCCATGTATGCGCCGGTCTTGGCCGCCGGCGTTCTGGCCGCAAGCGGCGCGGCGGCCGACACCGTCCGCTTCGCGACCTACAACGCCTCGCTGAACCGCGACACCGACGGGGCGCTGAAGGCCGATCTGGAAAGCGGCGCCAGCCAGCAGGCCAGCGCCGTGGCCGAGGTCATTCAGCACCTGGGCGCGGACGTGCTGCTGATCAACGAGTTCGACTATGCCCCCGGCAATGACAGGCTGTTCGCCGACAATTATCTGGCCAAGCCGCAGAACGTGTCGGGCCAGGGCACCGCGACCGGCGTCGACTATGGCTACAGCTTCATCGCGCCGTCCAATACCGGGTTGCAGACCGGCTTCGACATGGACGGCGACGGCGGCATCACCGGCAACGACGCCCATGGCTTCGGCCTGTTCGAGGGCCAGTATGGCATGACCGTCTATTCCCGCCACGAGATCCTGACCGACCAGGTGCGCACCTTCCAGACCTTCCGCTGGACCGACATGCCGGACGCGAACCTGCCCACGAAGGACGACGGCAGCAGCTATTACCCGTCGGAATCGCTGGAAACGCTGCGGCTGTCGTCGAAAAGCCACTGGGACATCCCGATCCGCATCGGCGATCAGGTCGTGCATCTGCTGGCCAGCCACCCCACCCCGCCCACCTTCGACGGCCCCGAGGATCGCAACGGCCGCCGCAATGCCGACGAGATCCGGTTCTGGGCCGACTATATCTCGGGCGCGGAGTATATCTATGACGACAAGGGCGTGACCGGCGGCCTGGCCGAGGATGCGCAGTTCGTGATCATGGGCGACCAGAACGCCGACCCGCATGACGGCGATTCCTTCCGGAACGCGATCCTTCAACTGCTGGAGCATGAGCGTGTCAACGCGACCTTCACGCCGCGCAGCAAGGGCGGCGAGGCGGCGGCGGCGCAGGGCGGGGCGAACGACAGCCATACCGGCGATCCGGCCGAGGATACGGCCGATTTCGCCGACACCGCCCCCGGCAACCTGCGGGCCGATTACGTGCTGCCGTCGCGGGGACTGACCGTCACGGGTTCGGGCGTCTTCTGGCCGGCCGGCGACGATCCGCTGTCGGTCCTGACCGGAGAATATCCGTTCCCGACTTCGGACCACCGCCCGGTCTGGGTCGACCTGGACATTCCGGCGCCCGCCCCGATCCCGGTTCCGGCGGCCGGTCTGCTGCTGGTCTCGGGCCTCGCCGGTCTGGTCCTGGCGCGCCGCCGCCGTTGAAACGCCACACTCGGCGGCGCATCGGTGCCGCCGGGCTATTCGAAGCCCATCACCGTGGCGCGGGTCATGGCGCCGAAGCCGTTGAAGCGGGTGTTGGTCACGACCGAATAGGCGCCCGCGCCGTGGAAGATGACGTAATCATCCTCGGCGATGTCGTCGGGCAGGGCCAGTTCCCCCGGCAGGCGGTCGACCGAATCGCAGGTCGGGCCGAAGATCACGCGGCCGTTGCGGTCGCCCGTGCGGGGCTTGCCCTGCGGCGTCAGCACCTCGATCCGGTCGATATTGCCGATGATCGGCAGTTCCGCCAGGCCGCCATAGACGCCATCGTTCAGGAACAGGTCGGTGCCGTCGCGCACGCCCTTGACGCGGGTGATCAGCGCATAGGCGTCGGCGCAAAGGCCCCGGCCGGGTTCGCAGACCAGTGCGGGCGCGTCGTCGCCGAAGCATTCCGTGACCGTATCGGCAATCTCCGCGAAGATGGATTGCAGGTCCGGTTCGACCCCCACCACGCGGTGCGAGGGGAAGCCGCCGCCCACGTTCAGCCGCCGCGCCCGGACGCCCGCGATGTCGCAGATTTCCCTGGCCACGCGGATATAGCTTTCCCAGGCGATCGGGTCGGTGCATTGCGTGCCGGGATGGAAGGTCAGCGAGGCGACATAGCCCCGTTCCGCCACCCGCCGCAGCAGATCCGCCGCCAGATCCGGCGTGGCGCCGAATTTCGAGCCGAAGTCATAGGCCGCGCCCAGGACCGGCAGCTTGAAGCGGGGCGAGATCTCGACCCCCTGCCCGTCCACCGAAACGGGCAGCTGTTCGAACAGCTTCTCCAACTCGCTGCGGCTGTCGACCGACCAGGCGAGGATGCCTTCGCGGACGCCATGCGCGATCTCTCGGCGCGAGCGGACGGGGTTGTGGTAATGGCGCGCGGCGCGCGGCGCGAGGCGGCCGATCAGGTCGATCTCGAATGGGGATGCCACGTCGAAACCCTGGATCCCGGCGGTGACGAGGTTCTGGATCACCGCCTCGTCGGGGTTCGACTTCACGGCATAGGTGACAAGGCCCGGAAAGCCGTCCAGAAACTGCCGCGCCCGGTCCTGCAACACGGTGGGCGCAAAGGCCATCACCGGATGGTCGGGCTGAAGATGGCGGACGATCTCGGCGGGATTGTCCCAGACGGTCTTCTGTGTCCCCATGGGGTGGGATCCTTTCGCGCTTTGGATGCGGGCGGGCATCGCCAGATCGAAGCCCCTCAACCCAGAATGGCGCTTTTGGGTTTCAATTTCACCGATGAAAAGGGTAGATTCGCACCCCTTGCGCGCTATTATGCCGAACATCATGTCATTTTGACGAAACAGCGGGGGTGTCGCCGATTGGACGATCTGGATCGCAACATCGTGGCGCTGCTGTCGCAGGACGCGCGCACATCCATCGCGGTCCTGGCGCGGCGGCTGAAGGTGGCGCGGTCGACGCTGCAAGCCCGGCTTGAACGGCTGGAAACGTCGGGCGCCATCGCCGGATACACCCTGCGCCTGGGCGAGGCCGCCAGGCTGGGACGGATCCGCGCCACCGTCCTGCTGGCGATCGAGCCGCGCAGCCAGCCCGCCATCCTGTCGCGGCTGAAGGCGATGTCCCAGGTCGAGCGTATCCACACCACCAGCGGCCGGATCGACCTTCTGGTCCAGATCGTCAGCGCATCGACGGCGGAACTGGACGAGGCCCTGGACCGCATCGGCGCCATCGACGGCATCCGGTCGCATGAAAGCCTGATCCACCTGACGACCAAGCTGGATCGCGCTGTGTGATCAGGGCCGGCTAGCGCAGCCGGAACAGGTCCACGAAGTCCTGCGCCGCCCGCGCGTCGCCCGCCAGGCCGATCACCCCTTCGGCGGCCAGATCGGCCAGCGGCAGGGGGCCATAGACCGCCCGCGCCAGGCTGTTGCCGTCGCCCTCCAGCGTGAAATCGCCCTGCGGATCGGCGACGGCCTGGGGCCGCAGCACGCCGTCGCCGGTCAGGCGCTGCACGAAGCCTTCGCGCGCGGTGCGGAAGGCGGCGGTGGCGACATGGCCCCGCGCCTCGCCGATCATCGCGGTCATGGAAATCATCAGCGCCGTGGGGCTGATGAAGCGGCGCGGATCGTGGCCGGGATGGACCGCCCCCCAGCGGCACATCGCCTGCAAGACCGGCAGCAGCGCCCGCCCGCTGTCGGTCAGCGCGTAAAGCCCCAGGGCCGCGTCATGGGTCAGCACCCCCGATTGCGCCAGTTGCCCCAGCCGCTGCGTCAGCACCGTCGCGGTGATCCCCGGCAGGCCCTGGCGGATCATCTGGAACCGCTTGGGCGCCAGCATCAGTTCCCGCGCGATCAGCAGCGCCCAGCGGTCGCCGAACACGTTCAGGGCATGGGCGGCAAGGCAGCCCTCGTCATAGCGGATGCGCGTGGTTTCGCCGGCATTGGTCATTTCTTGATACTAGCAGTTGCTTTTTGATACTGCAACTGCCACGCTGCGACTCGGAGCCTGACCCCAAGGGAGACATCAGATGACCTATATTTCCGGTTTCGTGGCCGCCGTGCCGCGTGCGAACAGGGACGCCTTCATCGCCCATGCCAAGGCAGGCTGGCCCTGGTTCCAGAAGCGCGGCGCGCTGCGGATGGTCGAATGCCTGGCCGAGGACGTGAAGCCCGGCAAGCAGACCGATTTCTATCGCGCCACCCTGGCCAAGGAGGACGAGGTGCCGCTGTTTTCCTGGGTCGAATGGCCCGACCGGGCGACCGCCGACGCGGCCTGGGCGGGGATGCAGAGCGACACGGATCTGCCCGAGATGCCGGAAATGCCCTTCGACGGCGCGCGCATGTTCTGGGGCGGCTTCACCCCCATCGTCGAGGAGGGCGAGAGCCGCCCCGGCAGCTATGTCCAGGGCTTCGTGCTGGCCGCGCCGGAAGACAAGAAGCAGGCCTATATCGACATGGCGAAAAGCGCGACCGAGATGTTCCGGGATTATGGCGCCAACTATCAGGTCGAATGCTGGGGCGAGGATGTGCCCCATGGCAAGCTGACCGATTTCTATCGCGCCACCGACGCCCAAGAGGGCGAGGTGCCGCTGTTTTCCTGGATCGAATGGCCCGACCGCGCCACCTGCGACGCGGCGGGCAAGAAGATGGAGGCCGATATGGACGGCCAGGACATGCCCGAGATGCCCTTCGACGGGATGCGGATGTTCTGGGGCGGCTTCACGCCCGTCTTCGACAGCAAGACCGCGTAAGGGGGCGCCGATGGCCAAGGTTCACGGGCTTCCCGTCTGGTTCGAGCTTGCGACGACCCAGGGGCAACTGGCGGCGGCGGGCGATTTCTATGCCCGCCTGCTGGGCTGGCGGATCGCTGATGCGGGGATGGAGGGGTTCACCTATCACCTCGCCTCGTCCGATGGCGACATGGTGGCGGGGCTTATGGAGATCTCCGACGGCATGGCGGAAATGCCGCCGAACTGGACGATCTATTTCGGCGTGGACGATGCCGACCGCGCGGCGGCGGCGATTGCCGCCGCGGGCGGGCGGATCTGGAAGGAACCCGCCGACATTCCCGGCACCGGCCGCTTTGCCGTTGCCGCCGACCCGCAGGGCGCGCCCTTCGGGATCCTCGCGCCGCTGCCGATGGCGGACGGCTCGGGCGGCGGGGCCTTCGATCAGCAGAAGGCCGGGCATGGCAACTGGACGGAACTGATGTCCAGCGACCCGGCGGCGGGCTTTGCCTTTTATGCCGGCCTGTTCGGCTGGTCCAAGGGCGAGGCGATGGATATGGGCGAGATGGGCACCTATCAGCTGTTCCGCCATGACGGTGCCGAGATCGGCGGCATGATGGGCCTGGGCAACGCGCCGCAGCCCTGCTGGCTGGCCTATTTCGGCGTGAACGGCGTCAACCCGGCTATCGCACGCATCCGCGAGGCTGGCGGCACGCTTCAGCATGGCCCGCAAGAGGTTCCGGGCGGCGCCCATATCGCCATCGCCACCGATCCGCAGGGGGCGTGGTTCGCCGTGGTCGGCCCGCTGGAGACGGCGGCATGACCCTGGTCCTGACCACCTATGACTGGGTGCCCGACTTTCCGCGCGGCTTCGTGCGCGACCTGCGCGTCCGCTGGCTGATGGAGGAACTCGGGCGGCCCTACACGGTCGAAACCGTGCCGATGAAGGACCGCACCGCCGCGCATCTGGCCTGCCAGCCGTTTCATCAGGTGCCCTTCATCCGCGACGGCGACCTGACCCTGTTCGAGTCCGGCGCGATCCTGCTGCACCTGGCCGAGGGCACCGCGCTGATGCCAATGGCGCAGCGCCCGCAGGTCCAGCAATGGCTGATCGCCGCCCTGAACAGCGTCGAGATTCATTGCATCGCCTGGATCCTCGCCCGGTTCTTCGACAAGGACGAGGCGGGCGCGGCCCGGCGCGAGCCTCTGGTCCGGCAGCGGCTGGCACAGGTGCAGGCGGCGATGGCGGGGCGCGACTGGATCGCGGGCGACGCCTTCACGGTGGCCGACATCATGATGGCCGACGTGCTGCGGATCCCCGCGCAGAACGGGCTGCTGGACGACCTGCCGCAGCTTGCCGCCTATCTGGAACGCGCCACCGCCCGCCCGGCCTTCCGCAAGGCCCTGGCCGACCAGATGGCGCATTGGCGCGCGGCGGACGAAACCGCCGCGTCATGAGCCTGACCCTCTATGGCCATCCGCTGTCCAGCTATTGCCAGAAGGTGCTGGTCGCGCTGCATGAACTGAGCGCGGATTTCACCTGTCGCCACATCGACCTGTCGGCCGAGGAGGACCGGCGCCTGATGGCCCGGTTGACACCGATGGGCAAGATGCCCGCGCTGCGCGACGAGGCGGCGGGGGTGACGCTGGCCGAGACCTCGATCATCATCGAATGGCTGGACCGCCACCATCCCGGCCCCGTGCCGCTGCTGCCGCGCGATCCCGACGCCGCCCTGCCCGCCCGGCAATGGGACCGTTTCTTCGACATCCATGTGATGAACGCCGCGCAGCCGATGGTCGATGCCCGGCTGTTCATGGCCGAGGGCGCGGTGGATGTGGTCGCCCCCTTCGCGCGCAGCCAGCTGGACCGCGCCTATGCGGCGGCCGACCGCCAGCTTGCCGGGCGCGACTGGATCGCGGGGGATTTCGGCATGGCCGATTGCGCGGCGGTCCCGGCGCTGTTCTATGCGGGTTTCCTGCATCCCTTCGACGCCCATCCGAACCTGTCGGCCTATTTCGAACGGCTGCTGGCCCGCCCCTCGGTCGCGCGGGTGCTGGACGAGGCGAAGCCCTGGCTGCGGTTCTTCCCCTTTCCGGATCGGATCCCCGCCCGGTTTCGCTGACCGTCTTGGCCTTTGCCCGCGCATTCGCTAAGCCGTCCCCCAGTGAAGGGGATCGCCGACATGAGCATGGACAAAAGCTTTGACGCCAAGGCCGCCGAGGCGCGGATCAGCGCCCGATGGGAACAGCAGAACGCCTTCGCCGCGGGGGCCAACGCCTCGCGCAGCGAAACCTTCACCGTGATGATCCCGCCGCCGAACGTCACCGGCAGCCTGCATATCGGCCACGCCTTCAACAACACGCTGCAAGACATCCTGATCCGCTGGCACCGGATGCGCGGCTTCGACACGCTGTGGCAGCCCGGCCAGGACCATGCGGGCATCGCCACCCAGATGGTCGTCGAACGCCGCATGGCCGAGCGCCAGGAACCGGGCCGCCGCGACATCGGACGCGCGGCCTTTGTCGAGAAGATCTGGGCCTGGAAGCAGGAATCCGGCGACACGATCATCAACCAGCTGAAACGGCTGGGCGCCTCTTGCGACTGGTCGCGCAACGCCTTCACCATGTCCGGCGCGCCCGGCGCCCCTGCGGGCGAAGGCGGGAATTTCCACGATGCGGTGATCCGGGTTTTCGTCGATCTCTACGACAAGGGCATCATCTATCGCGGCAAGCGGCTGGTGAACTGGGATCCGCATTTCGAAACCGCGATCAGCGACCTGGAGGTCGAGAACCGCGAGGTTCCCGGCCATATGTGGCATTTCAAATACCCGCTGGCGGCCAATCCTGAAACTGGCGAACGCGAGACCTATGAATATGTGGAACGCGACGAAGACGGCAATGTGACGCTGCGCGAGACCCGCGACTATATCAGCATCGCCACCACCCGCCCCGAAACCATGCTGGGCGACGGCGCGGTGGCGGTCCACCCGGACGATCCGCGCTATGCGCCCATCGTCGGCAAGCTGTGCGAGATCCCGGTCGGCCCCAAGGAACACCGCCGCCTGATCCCGATCATCACCGACGACTATCCGGACCCCGATTTCGGATCGGGCGCGGTCAAGATCACCGGCGCGCATGACTTCAACGACTATGGCGTGGCGATGCGCAACGACATCCCGCTCTATGCGCTGATGGACAGCAAGGGGGCGATGCGCGCCGACGGGCTGTCCCATGCCGACAGCGCCGCCATCGCCACCCGCGCGGCGCGGGGCCAGAATGTGGGCGATGTGTCCGACGTGAACCTGGTCCCCGAGGATCTGCGCGGGCTGGACCGCCTGGACGCGCGCCGCGCCGTGATCGCGCAGATCAACGCCGAAGGGCTGGCCGTCACATACCTGCACAAGGAGATCGACGCCGAAACCGGGGCCGAGCATCTGGAACGCCGCCCGCTGGTGGAATCGAAGCCGATCATGCAGCCCTTCGGCGACCGTTCCGGCGTGGTGATCGAGCCGATGCTGACCGATCAGTGGTTCGTGGACACCGCGCGGATCGTCGGCCCCGCGCTGGAGGCCGTGCGCGACGGGCGGACGGAAATCCTGCCGGAACAGCACAGGAAAGTCTATTTCAACTGGCTGGAAAATATCGAGCCGTGGACGATCAGCCGCCAGCTGTGGTGGGGGCACCAGATCCCGGTCTGGTATGGTCTGGACCTGTCGCTCGAAGGCCGGGTCGATGACGACCATGACGGCGCGCTGGACGATGTGGAGATCTTCGCGCTGCTGGAGGAGGGCCTGGTCCATCGCGGCGAGATCCACCAGGCCGCCCCCGATTTCGACAAGGTGGCCGTCCGCTTCCGCGATGCCATCGCCGGGCTGCCCCAGCCGCTGGAAATCGCCCGCATCGTCGAGGTCGCCGGCCGCGACGCCGCCATCGACGCCTTTGCCCAGGGCCTGGCGGACTACAACGTCTCGCAGGATCCGACCCGGCTGGTCTATCCGGTCTGGCGCGATCCCGACGTGCTGGACACCTGGTTCTCCTCGGGGCTCTGGCCGCTGGGCACGCTGGGCTGGCCCGAGGACACGCCCGAACTGCGCAAGTATTTCCCGACCGACGTGCTGGTCACGGGCTTCGACATCATCTTCTTCTGGGTCGCCCGGATGATGATGATGCAGCTTGAGGTCGCGGGCGACGTGCCCTTCCGCACCGTCTATGTCCACGGCCTCGTGCGCGACGAAAAGGGCGCGAAGATGTCGAAGTCGAAGGGCAACGTCATCGACCCGCTGACCCTGATCGACGATTTCGGCGCCGACGCGCTGCGCATGACCCTGACCGGCATGGCCGCCATGGGCCGCGACCCGAAGCTGGGGCCGAAGCATGTCGAGGGGGCGCGCAACTTCGTCACCAAGATCTGGAACGCCACGCGGTTCGCGGAAATGAACGGCGTTCGCGGCGGCGGGGCGCTGCCGCAGCCGACCCATACCGTGAACCGCTGGATCATCGGCGAGGTCGCGCGGATCCGGCTGGCCACCGACGAGGCCCTGGCCGGCTATCGCTTCAACGACGCGGCGAACGGGCTCTATGCCTTTGTCTGGGGCAAGGTCTGCGACTGGTATGTGGAACTCGCCAAGCCTCTGTTCGACGGCGACCATGCGAGCGAGACCCGCGCCACGATGGGCTGGGTTCTGGACCAGTGCTATCTGCTGCTGCACCCGATCATGCCCTTCGTGACCGAGGAACTGTGGTCGCTGACCGGCGACCGTCCGAAGATGCTGGTCCATGGCGACTGGCCGGTCTATGGCGCCGAACTGATCGACACTGATGCGGACCGGCAGATGAACTGGGTGATCGCCCTGATCGAGGCGGTGCGGTCCGCCCGCGCCCAGATGGGCGTCCCGGCGGGGGCGAAGCTGGACCTGATCGTGACCGAAGCCGATGCGGCCGCCCGCGCGGCTCTGGCCGCCAATGCGCCCTTGATCGAGCGGCTGGCGCGGGTCAATGCGCCGGTGGACGGCGCGGCGGGCAAGGGCATGATCGCCGTCGCGGCGCAGGGGGCGAGCTTCGCGCTGCCCATTGGCGATGTGATCGACGCGGGCGCGGAAACGGCGCGGTTGCAGAAGGCGGTGGCGAAGTCCGAAAAGGACGCGGACGGGCTGCGCAAGCGGCTGAAGAACCCGAAGTTCGTGGAAAACGCCGAAGCCGAGGTGATCGAGGAAACCCGCGAGAAGCTGGCCGCGCTGGATGACGATATCGCCCGGCTGCGCGCGGCTTTGGCGCAGTTGGCGGCGCTGTAAACGGCTGCCGGGGGCGCTTGCGGGGATCGCAGGTGCCTCCGGCGGGGATATTTGGGTGAAGAAGAAGCCTAGAGCGCGGCGAGGGCGCGCGGCAGCGCCTGTTCCAGGATGTCGAGCTCTGCGTCGGGGCCGCAGCTGATGCGGATGCAGCGGTTCAGGGGGGCAACGCCGGGCATTCGGACGAACACGCCCTGCCCGGCCAGGGACTCGACCAGGCGGCGGGCGAAGGCGCCGTCGCGATGGGTGTCGAGCGCCACGAAATTGGTGGCCGAGGGCAGCGCGGTCAGCTGGTGCCGGGCGCCGATCGCGGCGATGCGGTCGCGGGCGGCGGCGACCTGCGCGACCACCTGGGCCAGCCAGTCCTGGTCCTGCAAGGCGGCCAGCGCGCCGATCTGGCTGATCCGGTTCATGCCGAAATGGTTGCGCACCCGGTCGAAGGCGGCGATCAGGTCGGGATGGCCGATGGCATAGCCCACCCGGGCGCCCGCCATGCCATGGGCCTTGGAAAAGGTGCGCATCCGAATCACGCGCGGATCGTCGGCGGCGATGGCCGGGATCGCGCCTGCGGGGGCGAATTCGGCATAGGCCTCGTCCAGGACCAGCAGCGTGTCGGGCGGCAGGCTGTCCAGCATCGCGGCAATCGCCGCGCCGTCCTGCCAGCTTCCCATCGGGTTGTCGGGATTGGCCAGATAGACCAGCCGCGCCCCGGTCCGGCGGGCGCGGTCGGCCAGAGCCTGCGGATCCTCGGCATCGTCGCGATAGGGCACCTTGTCCAGCACCCCGCCGAAGCCCGCGACGTGGAAGTTGAACGTCGGATAGGCGCCGTCCGAGGTCACCACCCCATCGCCGGGCGCGACGGTCAGGCGCACCAGCAGACCCAGCAGCCCGTCGATGCCCTCGCCCACCATGATGTTGCCCGGCTGGACGCCGTGATGGGCCGCCAGCGCCGCCGTCAGGTCATGGCTGGTCGGATCGGCGTATTTCCAGACCTCGGCCACCGCCGCCCGCATCGCGGCCACCGCGCGCGGGCTGGGACCGAAGCCGTTTTCATTGGCGCCAAGGCGGGCGGCGAAGGGGCGGCCCGACTGGCGCTCCAGCGTCTCGGGTCCGACGAAAGGCACGGTCGCGGGCAGGCCCGCCGGGATCGGGGCAAGGCGGACCATCAGAAGGCGCGGAAGGTCATGGTGGTCAGCGTGCGGCTGATATGGGGAATGTCGAACAGCTTTTCCGACAGGAAGCGGCCGACATCCTCGTCCTCGGGGATATAGACCTTGGCGATCAGGTCGTAATCGCCCGAGGTCGAGTAAAGCTCGCTGACGACTTCACGGTCATAGATGGCCTCGGCGACCTGGTAGGTCTTGCCAGGCTCGCAGCGGAACTGAACGAAGACGGGTCGCATATTGGCCTCCTTTGCCGGTCGGCGCCACGTTAGACCGCCGCGGCCGGACGGGTCCAGACCCCCCGCGCATGGCCGCGCCAGAACCGCGCCATCAGCAGCACCGCCGCCACTGTCAGCCCGACGCAAAGGCCCAGCCACAGACCGGCGGGCCCGAAACCCAGCGGGAAGGCCAGCCCCCAGGCCACCGGCATGCCCACCACCCAATAGCTGAACCCGGCGATCCACATCGGCACGCGGGTGTCATGGACGCCGCGCAGGAAGCCCAGGGCAATCACCTGGAAGGCGTCGGTCAGCTGGAACAGCGCGGCATAGACCAGCAGCCCCGCGCCAAGCGCCACGATGGCGGGCCCGCGCGGATCGGCGGGATCCAGATACAGGCGCACCAGCCCCTCGCCCGCCAGCAGGTAGACGGCGATGGCCAGGGCCGCGAAGGCCAGAGACATGCCGATCACCGTGATCGCCGCGTCGCGCATCCAGGCGGCGTCGCCGCGCCCCTTGGCCTGGCCCACCCGGACCGTGGCGGCGTTCGACAGGCCCAGATGCACCATGAAGGTGATCGAGGTGATTTGCAGCGCGATTCCATGCGCGGCCAGTTCCTGCGTGCCGATCCAGCCCATCATGATGTTCGATCCGACGAACAGCCCGCCCTCGGCCACCAGGGTCAGGCCGATGGGCCAGCCCAGGCGGAACACCTGGCGCAGGGCGGCCCAGTCGGGTTTCCAGAACCGCTGAAACAGATGATACTTGCGCGTGGCGGGCAGCCAATGGGCATAAAGCGCCAGAATCGCAAGCTGCGCGGTCTGGACGATCACGCTGGAAATGGCGGCGCCGCGCACCCCCAGTTCGGGAAATCCCATGTTGCCAAAGGTCAGCAACCAGATCAGCGCGATGTTCACCGGCAGCCCTGCCAGCGTCACCCACATCACCACCTGCGCCCGCTCCAGCGCCGCCAGATAGGAATTCAGCGCCAGCGCGCACAGCATCGGCAGCAGGCCCCAGCCGGCGATGTGCAGGAAATCCTGGGCCAGCGCGGCCACGGCCGGGGTCTGGCCCAGCGCCAACAGGATCGGGCCGGAAAACCAGAACAGCGGCAGGCACAGGATCGAATGGATCGCCGACAGCCACAACGCCATGCGGGCGGCGCGGCGCACGTCCGTTTCGTCGCCTCGGGCGACGGCGGTGGCGATCAGGCCCATCACGCCGGTGCCGTATCCCATGCCCAGGAAATACAGGATCTGGATCATCGAGGTCGCGATGACGAGGGCCGCCAGTGCCTCGACCCCATACCAGCCCAGCATCACCGTGTCGCTGACATGGATGCCCATGCGCGCCAGATGGCTGCCGATCAGCGGCAGGCCCAGCGCCAGCGTCGCGGCGATGTGGGGGACGAAGCGGGACATGGACCCCGCTTAGCGCGGCGCGGGGCAGTTCACAATCTGCAAGTCAGTGGGGCAGTTTACCCAAGGCGTTGAAAGCGGGCGCCGTTTGGATGAGGCGGCGTCGCGGTCGGAAAGGAAATGCGGAAAGCGGTGCTGTCGCGCGGGGCGGGCAGCCGCCTATCCCCTCTCCACCCTCACGATCCGCAGCCGCCGCACCGATTTCTGGATCCGGCCGCGCACCTCGTCGGGTTCGGTCGCGACCGCCTGGATCAGCGCGCGCATGTCGCCGCGCGCGGTGTTCAACTGGTCGATCAGCGACATCACCATGCCCAGCGAATCCGAGGGCAGGTCGTAGAAATCCGACAGGTCGCACAGCAGTTGCAGCCGCGCCAGATCGGTTTCGGTATAGGCGTCGCCCTGAGGGGTGACGACGGGCGTCACCACATGGGCCGACACGAAGGACCGCAGGCGGTCGGGGTCCAGGCCGTCCAGGATCGCCACGACCTCGGCTTCGGAATAGTGATGGGCCATCGCTCAACCCTCCGCTTTCATCCCGGCGCGCGGATCATAGGGGTGATCCTTGCGCCACTGCTCGAAGAACCGGGCCAGGTCGTCGTCCACCTTGGGCGGCATCACGATCTTCAGGTCCACATGCTGGTCGCCGCCGTTGATGCCCCGGCCGCGCAGACGCAGCTTCTGGCCCGTGGTCGCCCCCTTGGGGATGGTCAGGTTCACCGGCCCGTCGATGGTGGGGGCGGCGACCTTGCCGCCCAGCACGGCCTCGGGCAGGCTGATCGGCAGGGTCAGCAGGATGTCGTCGCCCTCGCGTCGGAAATCGGGATGGGGGGCGACGCTGATCGTCAGATAGGCATCGCCCGCGCCGCCCTGGCCCAGGCCCTTGCCGCCCTTGCCCTTCAGCCGGATGGTCTGGCCGTCGCGGACGCCCTTGGGGATGGTGACCTCCAGATCGCCGCCCTCGGGCAGGGTGATGCGGGTCTTGCCGCCCCGCGCGGCGGTCAGAAAATCGACCTGGAGCGAAAAGCGGTAATCCTGCCCGCGCACATGGAAATCGCGCGGATCGTCATAGTCTTGGCCGCGCTGAAAGCCGCCGCGCCGCCCGAACAGATCCGAGAACACGCCGGACAGGTCGGGATCGCTGTCAAAGCCGTAGCTGCGGGCATAGGGGTTGCCCGCAGCCTCGGCATGGTCGCGCCAGGCGCGGCGCTGCGGGCGTTCCTGGCCTTGGTCGTCGATCTCGCCCGCGTCGAAGCGGCGGCGCTGTTCGGGATCCTTCAGCAGGTCATAGGCGGCCGAGGCCGCCTTGAAGCGCGCCATGGCCGCCGGATCGGGGTTCAGGTCGGGATGATCCGCCTTGGCGATCTTGCGATAGGCCTTCTTGATGTCGGCGTCGCTGGCCGATTTCTTCAGTCCCAAGGCTGCATAAGGATCGCCCGCCATGACCTGTCCTCGTTTCCGTGCTTTCGGATCAAATAGATAAGCAGGACGCGGCGTTCATCAATAGGGCAGCGGATATTGCTTGTGCAGCCGGTCGATGGCCTTGCGCAGATCGTCGGGCACCGCCTTGCCCAGGCCCGCCAGCAGGCGGTCCAGCTGGTCGATGCGCGTGGCGCCGATGATCGGCACCACCTTGAAGGGCCGGGTCGCCTGCCAGGCGATCGCCATGTGGATCGGATCCCAGCCATGGTCGGCGGCCAGCGCGTGATAGGCTTCGGTCGCTTCCACCCCCTGCGGGGTCTTGCGCCCGCCCAGGTTGCCCGGACCGCCGCTGGCCCTGTCCACCGCCGCGCGGCTGTCTTCGGGCATCGCGCCGCCGGAATACTTGCCCGACAGCAGCCCGGCGGCCAGCGGGGAATAGGCCAGCAGCGTCACATCCTCGTTCACCGCGACCTCGGCCAGGTCGGTGTCGTGAAGGCGGTAGAGCAGTGAATATTCGTTCTGGATCGAGACCATGCGCGGGGCGCCCAGGCGGTCGGCCGTGTCGCACCAGCGGGTCAGGCCCCAGGCGGATTCGTTCGACAGACCCACGGCGCGGATCTTGCCCGCCTTTTGCGCGGCCGACAGCGCGCCCAGCACATCGGCCATGTGGTCCAGGTTCCGCTGCTTCGACTGCTTCGCGGGGTCGTAAGTCCAGTTCTGCCGGAAGGCATAGCTGCCGCGCACCGGCCAGTGCAGTTGATAGAGGTCGATGCGGTCCGTTTGCAGCCGTTCCAGCGAGGCGTCGATGGCCGCGGCGACGATGGCGCCATCGAAGGGCGCGCCCTCGCGGACCATCTGGCTGGGTCCGGTGATCTTGGTGGCGAGTTCCACGCGGTCGCGGTTGCCGCTGCGGGCGATCCAGGTGCCGACGATGGTTTCGGTCAACCCGATGGTCTCGCGCCGGACCGGGTTCACGGGATACATCTCGGCCGTGTCGAGGAAGGTGATCCCCGCATCGAGCGCGCGGTCGATCTGGGCGTGGCCGTC
The DNA here is from genome assembly GCF_029027965.1 of Paracoccus sp. S3-43. Classification (NCBI taxonomy): domain Bacteria; kingdom Pseudomonadati; phylum Pseudomonadota; class Alphaproteobacteria; order Rhodobacterales; family Paracoccaceae; genus Paracoccus; species Paracoccus qomolangmaensis. The sequence goes on from NZ_CP119082.1 coordinate 2,733,130, forward strand.
GGCCTCGGCCGTCTGGTTGCCGAAGGTCATGGTGCCAAGGCAGATTTCGCTGACCTCGACATCGCTGCCGCCCAGGGTGACGCGCTTCATGGTGGTTCCTTTCGTCCGTTCGCGCGCAGGTTAGCGATCACGCGGCGGGGTGCAAGGCCGCGCCCCCTGTGTCAGACTGGCCAACAGCGAAAGGAGGGGAACGATGGCGCAGGACACAGGCAAGCCGGTTCTTCTGTCGGGAGGCAACCCGCAGATCGCCAAGGGCTATGGCGATGGCCCGGTGCAGGACTATATCGCGGCGATGCCAGGCTGGAAGCAGGATGTCGGGCGGCGACTGGATCAGCTTGCCACTGCCGCCGTGCCGGGGGTGCTGAAGGCGGTCAAGTGGAACTCGCCGCTCTACGGGGTCGAGGAAGGGCGGTGGTTTCTGTCCTTCCACTGCATGACGAAATATATCAAGGTCGCGTTCTTTCGGGGTGCCGAATTGCAGCCGGTGCCGCCGATCGGATCGAAGCAACCCTTGGTCCGCTATCTGCACATCGCCGAGGACGGAGCCTTCGACGAAGGGCAGTTCACCGACTGGACGCGGCAGGCCAGCCGTCTGCCCGGCGAGAAGATGTGATCACGCCCGCGCGTAACCCGCCGATGCCGCGATCAAGCGGCGGGTATAGTCCTGCTGCGCGATGCCCTGGCGCAGTTCCTCGACCGCCATCACCTCGACGATGCGGCCCTGCTGCATGACGGCCAGCCGGTCGCACATATGGCCGACCACCGCCAGGTCGTGGCTGACCATCACATAGGTCAGCCCATGTTCGGCGCGCAGATCGGACAGCAGGTTCAGGATTTCCGCCTGCACGCTGACATCCAGCGCGCTTGTCGGCTCGTCCAGCAGCAGCAGGCGAGGCTCGGCCGCGAGCGCCCGGGCGATGGCGACCCGCTGGCGCTGCCCGCCCGACAGCTGGTGCGGATAGCGGAAGCGGAAGCCGCGCCCCAGGCCCACATCCTCCAGCAGCCGGGCGATGCGGCGGTCGATGTCGTCCATGCCTTGCAGGCGCAGGGTCTCGGACAGGACCGTATCGACCGAATGGCGCGGATGCAGGCTGGCATAGGGATCCTGGAACACCATCTGCACGGTCTTGTAGAAGGCCCGGTCGCGGCGGCGGGCGGCGACCGGCCGGCCCGCGACTTGGATGGTGCCCGACCAGCTGTCGATCAGTCCGGCGATGGCCCGCAGGATGGTGGACTTGCCGCTGCCGGATTCGCCGACCAGGCCGAAGCTTTCGCCCTGCGCCACGGTGAAGCCGGCGTCCTTCACGGCCTCCACGCGGGCCGGGGGATGGCCGAACCAGACGTTCAGATGATCGACCGTCAGCATGGGCGGCATCGTTGCAGCGGGGGTTTCACACCCCCGCACCCCCGTGGGATATTTGGGTGAAGAAGAAGCATCAGAGGCCCCCCGGAAATTCGGTTTCCAGGCTTTCGGGGATCGTGTCGGCCTCGCGCCAGCTGTCCTGGCGTTGCAGGACCGGCAGGCGGGGCTGCGGCGCATCGAGGCGCGGCAGGCTGTTCAGCAGGCCTTGGGTATAGGGGTGGCGGGCCTTGTGCAGATCCGGGGCGGCCAGCGTTTCGACGATCCGGCCCGCATACATGATCAGCACCCGGTCGCAGAACTGCGCGACCAGGTTCAGGTCGTGGCTGATGAAGATCAGGCCCATGCCCCGGTCGCGGACCAGCCGGTCCATGATGTTCAGAACCTCGGTCCTGACCGAGACATCGAGGGCCGAGGTGGGTTCGTCGGCGATCAGGATCTCGGGGTCGGGGGCCAGCATCATCGCGATCATGATCCGCTGGCCCATCCCGCCCGAGACTTCGTGCGGATAGGCACCCATCACCCGTTCGGGGTCGCGGATCTGCACGGCGGCCAGCATGTCCAGCGCCTTCTGCCGGGCCGCGGCGCGGGCGCCGCCGGCATGGAGGCGATAGGCCTCGACGATCTGGTCGCCGATGGTCATCACCGGGTTCAGGCTGAATTTCGGATCCTGCATGACCATGCTGATCCGCCTGCCCCGGATCCGGCGCATCCGCCGTTCCGGCAGGTTCAGGATCGGCTGGCCGTCAAGTTCCATCCGGTCGGCGGTGACGATGCCGGGCGGGCGGACCAGGCCCAGGATCGCCCGGCCGGTCATCGACTTGCCCGACCCCGATTCGCCCACCACGCCCAGCCGTTCCCGGCCCAGGTCGAAGCTGACGCCGCGCACGGCCTGAAACATGCCCTGGCGGGTCGGAAAGGCCACGCGCAGGTTTCGCACCGACAGCAGCGTCATGACCTGGCACCCTTGGGATCCAGCACGTCGCGCAATCCGTCGCCCAGCAGGTTGAAGGCCATCGAGACGATGAAGATCGCGATCCCCGGCATCGCGGCGACCCACCAGAAATCCAGGATATAGGTCCGCCCGTCCGAGATCATCGCCCCCCATTCCGGCATCGGCGGCTGCGCGCCAAGGCCCAGGAAGCCCAGGCCCGCCGCCGACAGGATGATCCCCGCCATGTCCAGCGCCACCCGCACGATCAGCGAACTGACGCAGAGCGGCCAGATATGCTTGACGAGCAGCCGCAGCGGCCCCGCGCCTTGCAGCCGGGCGGCGGCGATATAGTCGGCGTGGCGGATGGTCAGCGTCTCGGCCCGCGCCAGCCGGGCATAGGGGGGCCAGGCGGTCAGGGCCAGCGCCAGCACCGCGTTGCCGATGCTGGCGCCCAGGGCCGCGACGAAGGCCAGCGCCAGGATCAGCTTGGGGAAGGCCAGGAAGATGTCGGTGATCCGCATCAGCACCTGATCGACCCAGCCGCCCGCGAAGCCCGCCACCGTGCCGATGAACAGCCCGATGACCGGCGCGATCAGGGCCACGGTGCCGACGATGAACAGCGTGATGCGCGAGCCAAAGATCAGCCGCGACAGGATGTCCCGGCCCAGATGGTCGGTGCCCAGCCAATGCGCGGCGGAGGGCGGTTGCAGCCGGTTCGCCAGATCCTGCGCGAAGGGGCTTTGCGGCGACAGCCAGGGCGCCAGGGCTGCCATGGCGATCAGCAGGATCAGCACGATCAGCCCGAACATCGCCAGCCTGTTGGCGCGGAAGGTCAGCCAGCCCTGATACAGCGCGCCCAGCCGGGCCTGCCTGCGGGTCTGCGGCGCGTCGGACAGAAGCCATTCCCGGCGTGCGGCGTTCATTTCGACCTCGGGTCAAGGATGCGATACAGGATATCGCTGAGCAGGTTCAGCGCCACGAAGCAGGTGCCGATCACCACGGTGCCGCCCAGGACGGCGTTCATGTCGCCCGACAGCAGCGCCTTGGTGATGTACTGGCCGAGGCCGGGCCAGGAAAAGATGATCTCGGTCAGGACGGACCCTTCCAGCAGCGACCCGAAGGACAGGGCGATCACGGTGACCAGCGGGATCGAAATGTTGCCGAACGCGTGGCGCCAGATCACCGCGCGCTCCGACAGGCCCTTGACACGGGCGGTGGTGACGTATTCGGCCGATAGCTGTTCCAGCATGAAGCTGCGGGTCATGCGGCTGATATAGGCCAGGCTGTAATAGCCCAGCAGGCTGGCGGGCAGGATGATATGGCTGAACGCGTCCTTGAAGGCCGCCCAGTCGCCCGCGATCAGCGAATCGACCAGGATCAGGCCGGTCACGGTCGGCACCATGCCGTCATGGATGATCCCCTGCCGCCCCGGCCCGCCGACCCAGCCGAGGATGCCGTAAAACAGCAGCAGCCCCATCAGCCCCAGCCAGAAGATCGGCATGGAATAGCCGACAAGCGCCACCACGCGGGCCACCTGGTCCACGATCCCGCCCCGGCGCGCGGCGGCGATCACGCCCAGCGGCACGCCGACGAAGACGCCGATCAGGGTGCCCAGCGTCGCCAGCTCGAAGGTCGCGGGAAAGACGCGCAGGATGTCGTTTACCACGAGTTGCCCGGTGGAGATGGAGCGTCCGAAATCGCCTGTCAGCACGTCGCCCAGATAGCGCGCGAACTGCACATATAGCGGCTGGTCCAGCCCCATCGCCTGGAAGGCCGCGTCGTATTGCGCCTGGGTGGCGCGGTCGCCCACCACCTTCAGCACCGGGTCGATGGGCATCACCCGGCCGATCACGAAGGTGACCAGCAGCAGGCCCAGCATCGTCAGCGCCAGCGAGAGAGCCGTCCCTCCGATGCTGCGGGCGCGGCGGCGGCGGGCGGCGGCGCGGTGATCGGGGGGCGGTGCCGCCGCCCCCCGGTCGGTATCGGTCACGGCCAAGACCTATTCGCCCTTCGTCACCTGGCGATACATGACCGAGGTGACGGACCGGCCCGAGTTCCAGTTCTGCACGTTGTCGCGCAGGCCGGTCGGCTCGATCCGCTGGAACAGCGGCACGATCGGCGCCTCGGCCTGATACTGCTTCTGGATGTCGATATACATCTGCTTGCGCTTCTCGGCATCCTGTTCCAGCGTCGCAGCCACGGTGGCCTCGTTCATCGCCTGCGGCACGGCATAGGCGTTGCGCCAGGCCAGCAGGCCGGTGGCCTTCGCCTCGTCGCTGTTGTCGGGGTTGAAGGCGAAGGTCGCGGCATTGGTGTTCGGGTCCGAATAATCCGGCCCCCATTCGCCGATGAAGACCGGCACATCGCGCGCGCGATAGGCGTCCAGCACCTGCGCGCCGGTCATCTGCTGGATTTCCAGGGTCAGCCCGGCCTGCGCCATCGACGCCTGCAAGGCCTGCGCCACGTCGGTATATTCGCGCAGGTCGCGGACCTTGGTGACGATGGTCTTGCCCGACATGCCGGCATCGTCGATCAGCTTCCTGGCCTTCTCGACATCATAGGTCCAGGGATTGTCGTCCAGCGCGCCCAGATAGCCCGAGGGCAGGAAGGACTGGTGCGGAACGAACATGCCTTTCAGGAAGCTGTTGGCGATGCCGTCGTAATCGACCAGATGCTTCATCGCCTCGATCACGGCGGGGTTCGACAGCACGGGATCCTTCTGGTTCAGGCCCATATACAGGATCCGGCCGCGCGGCTCGTCCTGGATCTTGACGCCCTCGACGCTGGCGATGGAATCGACATCGGTGGGCGACAGGTTGCGGGCCACGTCGATATCGCCCTGTTCCAGCAGCAGGCGTTGCGCGCTGCTTTCCTGGACGTTGCGCACGATCACCCGCTTCATCGTCGGCGCGCCCTGCCAGTATTCCTCGAAGGCGGCAAGCTGCACCGCTTCATTGGGACGCCAAGCGGTCAGGGTATAGGGGCCGGAACCGGCGGCGTTGTTCGACAGCCAGGTATTGCCCAGATCCTCGCCCGCATTGGCCATGACGGTTTCCTTGTCGACCACGCTGGCGACATTGGCGGTCAGGCAGTTCAGCACGAAGGACGGCGCATAGGGCTTGTCCAGGTGCAGGGTCAGGCTGGTGTCGTCGAAGGTGATCTTGTCCTCGACATTGTCGGCGGTGAAGCCGAACTGCGTCAGGATGAAGGCGGGCGTCAGGTTCAGCTGGACCGCGCGTTGCAGCGACCAGGCGGCATCCTCGGCCCGGACCGGGTTGCCGGAATGGAACTTCACGCCCTCGCGCATTCGGAAGGTGATGGACAGGCCGTCCTGGGACACGTCCCAGCTTTCGGCCAGGCTGGGCTTGAAGCCCGCCTCCATGTCCAGCGGGTCGAAATCGACCAGCCGGTCATAGGTGTTCTGGTTCACGTCATTGCCCGAGAATTCGAAGCTCTGCGCCGGATCCAGGCTGATGATGTCGTCGATCGTATGGGCCACGACCAGCGTGTCGGCGGGCGTCTCGGCCCAGGCGGCGGGCGCGATGGCAAGGGCCGAGGCCAGAAGGATGGCGCGCGGGGTCAGCAGATGTCTCATGATGGTTCCCTGTTCTTGTCGTGCCCGCCTTGGGTGCGGGTTTGCATGACGTGAAGGGTGACCCAAGGCCGCGCCGCTGGCAAGCCTTCGATGATCACGCCTGCCGCAACGTCCGGTGGAACGCTGCCAGCCAGCATCCGGCGTCGAAGCCGGGCGGAGGGGCGGCGGCGTAAAGCTGACGGTCCAGGTCGGCCAGGATCGGCGGGGCGGGCTGGCGCCGCCAGTGCAGATGGGCGGCGACGGCGGCGCGCAGAGCCGCCAGGTCGCCCCGTTCGGCGGCGCGGCGCATGGCCCGCCGGTGCGGACCGGGCAGCAGGCGGCGCAGGCGCGCGGCCATCGCGTCCCAGGGCAGCAGCCCCCTGCCCCGCAGCGTCAGGCCCAGCGCGACCGCCATCCCCCCGCCCAGCGCCGCCAGGGCCAGCGGCCAGTTGCGCCAGGCCCTCTGGCCGGATGCGCCGAAGTTCGATCCGAAGCCCGCGAAGCCGAAGGGGATGGGCTTCAGCGGCGCGATCTCGACCCGGCGGCTGTCGGTGTCGAACCAGGAAAACGACTCGGCGTGAAGGATCGCGGGCTCGCCGGTGCGGGGGCGCAACTGCCATTCCCAGACGACGCGCGCGACCGGACCGGCCTCGGTCAGGACGGTTTCGCGGATCTCGGGCTGGCTGAACAGGATCAGCCAGGGTTCCGACAGGTCGGGCCGGGGCGGCAGCTGGTGGGCCAGCGTGCCCAGCGCCTCGACCGTGACGCGGCGGGTCAGGATCTCGTCCTTTTTCAGGCGTCCCGGTTCGGCGGACAGTTCGTCCTTCAGCGTCAGTTGCCGCGCCGACAAGGGCGGGGCATCCGCCGGAAAGGGCCTGACCGCCAGGGTGATCGGGGCGGCGGTCACGGTGGTTTCCGCGCGTCCGCCATCCGCCGTCACATAGGTCAGGTTGTGGCTGATCGGCCCGACCGTCACCGGGCCGTCGCGGCGCGGAAACAGCGCTACCTTGCGTTCGAAGATTTGCAGCAGGCGGCCCTGGACGCGTTCCTTGCGCCAGTCGTCGCGTGCCGTGTGGATCCAGTCGTAATCGGGCGAATTCGGAAACTCCATCTTCTCGCGCGAGACGGTCAGGTCGTATTCGCCCCGGATCGTCAGTTCGACCATCTCGGACACGACGGGGTTGCCGTGATCGTGCAGGATCATCAGCCGCGTGTCGCCTTGGGCCGCCGCCACGCCCGCCATCAGCAGCCAGGCCAGAAGGACGCGGATCACCATGGGTCGCCCTCTTGCGGGCGGATCAGGCCCAGCCCGGCGCGGCGGTCGAATTCGGCGCGGATGCGCAGCTTCAGGAATTCGCCGGGATCGTCGGCGATGGTGTCAAGCCACTGGTCGGTCGCGGCCAGGCCCTTGGCGTCAAACCTGCGTTCCCAGTCCGGCCCCGGCGCATTGGCCAGCAGCTCCGAGATCGGCTTCTGCCCCGCAGGCAGGCCGCCCGCGCCCTTGATGCGGCCGGGCACCACGGAATCGCCCCGGTGCGGCGGATACATCGCCGCGACCAGGTCGCGATTGGCGCGGGCCTGTTCGTCGGCGGGATTGGCGAACAGCATCGCGTCGAAATAGGCGACCGACAGCGGGTAATCCCCGACCGCCGCCAGCGACAGCCCCCGGTTATAGGTCTGCGACCGCCCCGCCCTGGCGAAGGCCGCGTCCGCCGCCGCGTAATCGCCCAGCCGATACAGCGCCACGCCCCGCGCCGCCGGGTCGGACAGAAGCCAGGCCGCCGGGCGGTCCCATCCCGCGTGCAGCGCCAGCCGCCCCATCGCGCCCGGTCCCGCGACGGCCAGGGCCGCGATCCCGGCCAGGGCGATCAGCGCGGGCCTCATTCCAGCCTCCGCAGCATGACCAGCAGCGGCGGCAGGGCCAGCATCGCCAGCCAAGGGCCAAGATCGCGGTATTGCAGGGCTTGCAGGACCGGATCGCGGACCGACCCGCCGCTGCGGGCCAGCCGCGCGGCCAGGCGGTCCATGCGGTCCCAGTCCATCGTCTCGCCGCCGCGCACCAGCCGGTCCAGCGCGTCCGGCGGCGCTGCGGGCGCGTCAGGGGCCCGCTCGGTCAGCCGCAGCGCCCACAGCCGGACGCCCTGCGCGGCCAGCCGGTCGGCCTCGGCCACGGCCTGCCCGTCGATGCCGCCGCCGTCGGAAATCAGCACCAGATCGGCGCGCGGCAGGCCGGCCAGCATCTGCCCCGCCATGCCGATGGCGGCGGCGGGGCGGCTGCCCCCGGCGGGCATGGTATCGCCGTCCAGCACACCGATCTGGGTCTGCAAGCTGCCCACGTCCAGCGTCGGCGCGGCCGCCGTGAACGCCTCGCCCGAGAACAGCAGAAGGCCCACGGGACGCCCCGACAGATCCTGCGCCAGCCCCGCCGCCGCCAGCTTGGCCTGGTCCAGCCCCGGCCCCCGCGCGACAGAGGGCGACAGATCCAGCGCCAGCACCACCGCATCGGCCTGGGCCAGCACCGGCGCATCGCTGCGCGGCACCGCCGGACCCGACAGCCCCAGGATCAGCGCCGCCAGCCCCAGCGGCGCCAGCAGCCGCATCCACAGGGGTTGCCGCCCGCCCAGCGCGCCCAGCGCCCGCATCGCCCGCAGCATGTCGCGCCCCATCACCCGTTCCCAGCCACCCGCATCGGGCGCGCGCACCGCCCCCAGCAGGACCAGCCCGGCCAGCGGCAGCAGCGCCAGCAGCCACCAGGGCCGCAGCAGGATCAGCCCGTCCATCCGCGCCGCCCCCCTGCGATCAGCGCCAGGCAGAACGCGGCGACGGCGGCGGGCCAGATCCATAGCGGCTGCCACAGCCGCATCGGCGGCCGGGCCGAAGGGTTGGGCTCAAGCCGGTCCAGGCTTTGCGCCATGGCCTGCAAATCGGCGGCGTCGCGGACGCGGAAGCTTTCGCCCTGCGCCACCTCGGCCACCGCCCGCAGCGTCGCCACGTCCACCGCGTCGCGCGATTGCGGCTGGTTTTCCAGATCCTCGGGGCCGAGGGCGATGGAATGGACGCGGATGCCGTGGTCATGGGCCAGCCGCGCGGCCTCGACCGCAGGCACGGTGCCGGACGTGTCCACCCCGTCCGACAGCAGCACGATCACCCGCGTCGGCGCGTCGCTGCGGGCCAGCCGTTTCGCGGCCAGCCCCAACCCGTCCGAGATCGCGGTGCCGCGCCCGGAAATGCCGATCTGCGCCTCGTCTATGGCGCGGGCGACGGCGTCCACGTCGAAGGTCAGGGGGGCGGCGAAATAGGCGCGCTCACCGAAGATCACCAGCCCGATCCGGTCGCCCCGCCGCGCCGCCACGAAGGCGGCGGCGGTGCGCTTGACCGCATCCAGCCGCGTGACCGGCTGGCCGTCCAGGAAGAAATCGGTCTTCAACATGCTGCCCGACAGGTCGATCACCAGAACGATGTCGCGGCCCGAGGCAGGGATCACGTCGCTGGCGACCTCGACCCGAGGGCCCGCCAGGGCCAGGACCAGGGCGATCCAGGCCAGCGCCGCCAGCCAGGGCGCCCGCATCCGCGCGCCCGCCGGACGGGCCGCGTGCAGAAGATGGGCGGGCACCGCCAGGGCGGGTCGGGGCACGGCCAAGGGCGGCAGCAGGCGCCGCAGCACCAGCGGCAGGGGCAGCAGCGCCAGCAGCCAGGGCCAGGCGAGGCTCACCGACGGCCCCGGCGGCGGCCCCGGCGCAGGGCGATGCGTTCCAGCGTCGCGTCGTCGGGGGCGGGCGCCGCGCCATAGGCGGCGGGGCGCAGCGGGTCGGGCAGCCGCCCCAGGATCCGCGCGATGGCGAGGATCCGGTCCTGCGGCGGCTGGCCGCGCGTGGCCCGGATCAGCGCGCGCCGCGACGGCCTGCGCGCCAGCAGCGGGCGCAGCAGCAGCGCGACGGCCAGCCCCGCCAGCAGCCCGATGCCCGCCAGGGCCAGCAGCTCTCGCCAGCCAGGCACCGCCATGTCCAGGGGCAGGCGCGGCGGCGAAAGCCGGGCCAGCAGCTCGTCGCGGGTCATGGCGCGATCTCGGCCACGGCGGCGCCCAGGACGCGCAGGCGCGTCACCTCGGCTGACAGATCGGGGGCCGCAAGGCGGGCGATGCGGCTGTGCTGGCCGTCGCTGACCGCCAGCGGACCCGACGGAGGCCGGATTTCCGCATCGTCCAGCATCAGCGCCAGCGTGACCGACCGGCGCCGGGCCAGTTCCGCCAGGGCCGGTTCCGCGCCCGCCAGCCCGTCCAGGCAGGTGGCGACCAGCACCCGCCCGCCCGAGGGCGACAGGCGCATGGCGCGGGCCAGCGCCTCGGACAGGGGCGCATGGCCGGGGGCGGCCAGGGCCTGGTCGTGCTGGCGCGCAAGGGCGTGGCAGACAGCGGCCATCTGCCCGTCGCCGCCCGCTCCGCGCAGTTCCGCCAGCCGCGCCGCCGCCGTCAGCGCCGCCACGGACCCCCCGCGCAGCGCGACGGTCCAACCCGCTTGCGCCAGATGCCGGGCGGCGCGGACCGAGCGCAGCGCCGCGCCCGTGCCCCACAGCATCGGCGCGCGGAAATCGGCCAGCAGCAGGATGGTGTCGTCGCGATCCTCGTGCAGGCTGCGGATATGCGGATGGCCGGTGCGCGCGGTCGCCGCCGGATCCAGCCGGCGGGGATCGTCGCCCGCGACATAGGCGCGGATTTCGCGCAGATCCATGCCCGCGCCGGGCATCCGCGCGGGAACCGCCCCGGCCCGGCGGGTCAGCGGCCGGTGCTTGCCCCGGCCCGTCGCCGCGTCGCGCAAGGCCAGCAGTTCGGCTGCGGTCAGCCGGATGCCGGGCGCCTCGGGCACGGCGCGGGGCGAACCGGCGGGCAAGGCTACCACGGGCGGACCTCGCGCAGGATATCGGCGACCAGGCTGCGGCTGGTGCGCCCCTTTCCGGTGGCCGACCATGCGGGGATCAGGCGGTGGGACAGGGCGTCGGCGGCCAGCGCAGAGGCATCCTCGGGCAGGCCGTGGTCGCGGCCGTGCAGCCAGGCGCGCGCCCGGACCCCGGCCGCCAGCGCCAGCGTGCCGCGCGGCGAGACGGGATGTTCCACCCATTCCGCCACCGCCCCGCCGGGCCGCGTCGCCAAGACCAGCCGGACGATGAAGTCCTTGAGCGTCGGGGCCAGATAAATCCGCGCCACCTCGGTCCGCGCCTGGGCCAGATCGGCGGCCGCGATCATCGTGCCGCGCGCCGCCATGGGGGCGACGGCCTCGGCCTCGACCAGATCCAGGATGGCGCGCTCGGCCTCGGCCCCCGGCAGATCCAGGCGCAGATGCAGCAGGAAACGGTCAAGCTGCGCCTCGGGCAAGGGAAAGGTGCCTTCGTGTTCGATGGGGTTCTGGGTCGCCACCACCATGAAGGGATCGGGCAAGGGCCGCGTGATGCCGCCCGATGTCACCTGCCCTTCGGCCATCGCCTCCAGCAGGGCGGATTGCACCTTGGGGGGCGCGCGGTTGATTTCGTCCACCAGGACCAGGCTGTGGAAGATCGGGCCGGGGATGAAGTCGAAGCCGCCGGTTTCCGGGCGGAACACCTGCGTCCCGGTCAGATCCGAGGGCAGCAGGTCGGGCGTGCACTGGATCCGGGCATGGCTGCCCGGCAGATGCGCGGCCAGGGCCTTGACGGCGCGGGTCTTGGCGATGCCGGGCGGGCCTTCGATCAGGACATGGCCGCCGGCCAGCAGCGCGATCAGCAGCCGTTCCACCAGAACGGCATGGCCGATCAGCGTGGCGCCGATCTCGGCCCCCAGTCGCCGGACGGCATGGGATTGTTCGGACAGGTCGTCCATCGCTTCCTCCCTCGCGCTGGAACGGAACCAGACTGCCGCCGCAAACATCTGAAATCCAGCATAAACAGCCGGATTTTCCTGCCACTTTGGTCTGAACCCCGACCCCAGGGGCCATCAGCGGCGCAGGGCGCGCAGCGTCAGCACCGCAAGCAAGGCGGCCATCGCGAACCAGGTCAGCGCATAGGTCAGATGCGGATTGCGAAAGGCGATGACCGTCATGCCGCCGACGGGCTGGCCCTCGCCCACCCGGTCGGCGTCGATGAAATAGGGCGCGGCATCGGTCAGGCCCAGCGTGGCGGCGATGGCCTGGGTGTCGCGGGAATACCAGCGGCCCGCCTGCGGATCGTTGGCGCGCAGGAAGGCGCCGCCGGGCTGGGACATGCGCAGAAGCCCGGTCACGGCCCGCACGCCCGCAGGAAGCGGCCGGTCGTCGCGGCGGTCGGCGGCGACGAAGCCCCGGTTGACCAGAACCGGCCAGCCGCCTTCGGTCTGCAGCGGCGTCATCACCCAGAACCCCGCCCCGCGCTCCGTCACCGCCTGCACCAGAACGTCGCTGTCTGGAAGATAGTCCCCCGCCACCGTGACGCGGCGGTATTCGGCGTTCTCCTCGGTCAGCGCGTCCCATTCGGCCGGACCGGGCGCGGCCACCGGGGCCGCCGCCACCCGCGCATCGACGCGGGCGATCAGGTCGGTCTTCCAGGCCAGCCGCTGGATCTGCCAGAGGCCAAGCCCCATCAGCAGCAGAAAGACGATCCCCGCCGCGACCAGGACCGCGACGGGACGGCGGCGGGCGGTCACGACCCCAGGCCCGACGCCTCGTGATCCATCTGCGGCATCATGTTGACGTTCATGTGATACATGACCCACAGCGACCCGGCCAGCACGATGACCAGGATGACGACCGTGAAGATCAGCGCCATCATCGTCCAGCCCTCGTCGCTGCGCCCGTTCATGTGCAGGAAATAGACCATGTGGACGACGATCTGCACGAAGGCCAGCCCGACCACCACGGCGGCGGTCAGCAACCGGCTTTCGAACCCCCCGCCCATGACCACGGCAAAGGGGATCGCGGTCAGGATCGCCGACAGGACGAAGCCGGTCAGATAGGACCGGACGCTGCCGTGGTCGTGGCCGTCGTCGTGGTGATCGCCATGCCGTTCGCCGTGGCGGGTGGCGCGGTGCTTGTCGCCCTGGGCTTCAATCGAAGGCATCAGATCATCCCCAGCAGATAGACGAAGGTGAAGACGCCGATCCAGATCACGTCCAGGAAATGCCAGAACATCGACAGGCAGGACAGGCGCCGGCGGTTGGCAAGGGTCAAGCCCCGCTGGCCGACCTGGATCATCAGCGTGACCAGCCACAGGCAGCCGAAGGTGACATGCAGCCCGTGGGTGCCGACCAGCGTGAAGAAGGCCGACAGGAAGGCCGACCGCTGCGGCCCGGCGCCCAGGTGGATCAGGTGGCGGAACTCGTAGATCTCGATCCCCAGGAAGGCCAGGCCGAAGACCAGCGTCACCCCCAGCCAGCCCAGCGTGCCGCCCTTGTGGCCCTTGACCATGGCCAGCATCGCGAAGCCGTAGGTGATCGAGGACAGCAGCAGGAAGGCGGTGTTCAGCGCCACCAGTTCCAGGTCGAACAGATCCTTCGGCCCCGGACCGGCGGCATAGCTGCCGCCCAGCACCCCGAAGACCGCGAAGAGGACCGCGAACATCAGGCAGTCGCTCATCAGATAGACCCAGAAGCCGATGCCGGTGGACGCGCCCTCGTGATGGTGATGCGGCTCGACCTCCCAGAACTCGCCGGGGGGCTGTTGGGAAACGGTGCTCATGGATCAGGCCCCCACGCTTGCAAGGTGGCGGTCGCGGGCGTCCTCGGTCGCGCGGACCTCGGCGGCCGGGATGTGGTAGTCGCGGCCATAGTTGAAGCTATGGACGATGGCCGCGATCACCACCCCCGCGAAGGACAGCGCCGCCAGCCACCAGATATACCAGACCAGCGCGAAGCCGCAGATGGTGGCAAGGCCCGCGATGACGACGCCCGCGCCGGTATTCCTGGGCATGTGGATCGGCACATAGGCGGCGCGCGGCCGGGTCTTGCCGAACCGCTTCATGTCCCACCAGGTATCCAGCCCGTGGCTGACCGGGGTGAAGGCGAAGTTGTATGCGGGCGGCGGCGAGGATGTCGCCCATTCCAGCGTGCGCCCGTCCCAGGGATCGCCGGTCTGATCCCGCAACTGGTCGCGCCGGGCGATGGACACGCCGAACTGGATGAACATCGCCGCGATGCCGATGGCGATCAGCACCGCGCCGAAGGCCGCAATGGCGAACCAGATTTGCAGGCTGGGATCGTCGAAGACCCGCACCCGGCGCGTCACGCCCATCAGGCCCAGGATATACAGCGGCGCGAAGGCGACCCAGAAGCCCACCACCCAGAACCAGAAGCTGACCTTGCCCCAGAACGGATCCAGCCGGAAGCCGAAGGCCTTGGGCCACCAGTAATAAACCGCCGCGAACAGGCCGAACAGCACGCCGCCGATGATGACGTTGTGGAAATGCGCCACCAGGAACAGCGAGTTGTGCAGCACGAAATCGGCGGGCGGAACGGCCAGCAGCACCCCCGTCATGCCGCCGATCACGAAAGTCAGCATGAAGGCGATGGTCCACATCATCGGCAGTTCGAACCGGATGCGGCTGCGATACATGGTGAACAGCCAGTTGAAGATCTTGGCCCCCGTGGGGACCGAGATGATCATCGTGGTGATCCCGAAGAATGAGTTCACGGACGCCCCGGACCCCATCGTGAAGAAATGGTGCAGCCAGACCAGATAGGACAGGATGGTGATGCAGACCGTCGCATAGACCATCGAGGTATAGCCGAACAGCCGCTTGCCGGTGAATGTCGCCACCACCTCGGAATAGACGCCGAACAGGGGCAGGATCAGGATATAGACCTCGGGGTGGCCCCAGATCCAGATCAGGTTGATATACATCATGGCGTTGCCGCCAAGATCGTTGGTGAAGAAGTTGGTGCCCACGTATCGGTCCAGCGTCAGCAGGACCAGCGTCGCCGTCAGCACCGGGAAGGAGGCCACGATCAGGATGTTCGTGCACAGCGAGGTCCAGGTGAAGATCGGCATCCGCATCATGGTCATGCCGGGCGCGCGCATCTTGACGATCGTCACCAGCAGGTTGATGCCCGACAGCGTGGTCCCCACCCCCGCGACCTGAAGGCCCCAGATGTAGTAATCCACGCCCACATAGGGGCTGGCCCCCAGGCCCGACAGGGGCGGGAAGGCCAGCCAGCCGGTCTGCGCGAATTCGCCCAGGAACAGCGACATCATCGTCAGCACCGCGCCGCCGACCGTCATCCAGAAGCTGAAATTGTTCAGGAACGGGAACGACACGTCCCGCGCGCCGATCTGCAAGGGCACGACGAAGTTCATCAGCCCGGTCACGAAGGGCATCGCCACGAAGAAGATCATGATGACCCCATGGGCCGAGAAGATCTGGTCGTAGTGATGGGCGTTCAGATAGCCCTCGGATCCGTTGAAGGCCAGCACCTGTTGCAGGCGCATCATGATCGCGTCGGCAAAGCCGCGCACGAACATCACCAGCGCCAGCACGATATACATGATGCCGATCTTCTTGTGATCGACCGATGTGAACCATTCGTGCCACAGATACGACCACAGCCGATGCTTGTGCAGCAGCCACAGCATCGCCACGCCGCCGATGGCCACCACGACGCCGGTCGCCCAGATGATCGGATCGGCGGGGATCGCGTGCCAGTCCAGCCGGCCCAGCAGGAAGGTGGTTTCGATATGCGAGGGAACTGCCATCGTCGGATCCGCCTAGAGGTTCTGTCCCGCGCCCTGCGGCACGGATTGGGTCAACTGGTTCGGCTGTTTGCCCAGGATCCCCTGCGGCGTGTCCAGCCCCCGCCCGCGCATCGGCGACGGGTCGCGCGGCGCACTGTTTTCGGGCGGGGCGCTTGCCAGCATCCGGTCCAGTTCCTCGACCGTGCAGATGCCGGTCACCTGGAAGGGCGGCAGGCCCAGCACCGGGCGGGGGGTGCCGCGCCCCGGATCGGACAGCGCCGCGACATTGGCGATGCCCGGCAGGCCCAGCCCGCCTTGCGCGTCCAGGGCCATCATCTCGGCCATGCACATGCGGCCTTCCTCGACGCATATATTGACGACCCGGCTGAACAGTTGCGGATCGACCTGGGCAAAGGTCATGGGCGGCACGTTCTCGCTGGGCTTTTCAAGCTCCAGATAGCGGGCGCGGTCCAGGGTCTCACCGCTGCCGGCGGCCTGCGCGACCCAGTCCTCGAAGCCCGCATCGTCCAGCGCATGGGCCTTGAACCGCATCCCCGAAAAGCCGTGGCCGGAATAATGCGAGGCGAGGCCCTGGTATTCGCCGGGGTCATTGAACACCCCGTGCAGCGTCGTCTGCATTCCCGGCATGGCATAGATCATCCCCGCCATCGCCGGGATGTAGAAGGCGTTCATGACCGAGGTCGAGGTCAGCGTGAATTCGACCGGCCGGTCCACCGGCACGGCCAGTTCGTTGACCGCCGCCACGCCCTGTTCGGGATAGATGAACAGCCATTTCCAATCCATCGCCACGACCTGCACCTGAAGCGGCGCGGTCTCCCCGACCGGCTGGCCGGCGCTGATCCGGTCCAGCGGGCGATACGGATCCAGCAGATGCGTGCCGACCCAGGTCAGCGCGCCCAGGCAGACGATGATCAACAGCGGGATCGCCCAGATCACCAGTTCCAGCTTGGTCGAATGATCCCAGTCGGGATCATAGGTCGCCTTGCGGTTCGACGCGCGATAGCGCCAGGCGAACCACACGGTCAGCACCATCACCGGCAGGATGATGACCAGCATCAGGGCCGTCGACTGCACCAGCAGATGCGCCTGCCGGGCGGCGACATCGCCCGACGGGCGCAGCACGACCGCCTCGCATCCCGGCAACAGCAGGACCGGCGCGGCGAAGGCAAGACGTTTGAGAAGATGTATCATGTCCATGATCACCCCGTTGACCGCGCGAATCACGCGGTTGTGCAGGCGGCGACGCCCTGAGATCGCGGCCCGGATACCCGCCATGAGATAGATCAAACATACGACAATTTGTCGCGTATCCATCGGCGCCATTCTATAGCATGGCTGCAAGACCGCCGCGAATCCCACCGATGACGCGCTTGCCTTTCACGCCTTCTGGCCCAACCCCAAGTGGTTCCCGCAATGGTGACATCTGCCGAAACCCCTGCCCGCCCCCGCCATGGCAAGGATGCCGACGACATCCACGTCTCGCCTTCCGACATCGCGGTGGGGGTGGTGATCGGGCGGGCGTCGGAGTTCTTCGACTTCTTCGTCTTCGCCATCGCCTCGGTCATCGTGTTCCCGGCGCGGCTGTTTCCCTTCGCCGACCCGCTGACCGGAACGCTGCTGTCCTTCGGGCTGGTGCTGCTGGCCTTTGTCGCGCGGCCCGTCGGCACGGCGATCTTCATGTATGTCGACCGCAAGCAGGGCCGCGTGGCCAAGCTGACGCTGGCGCTGTTCCTGCTGGGCACCTCGACCGTGGCGATGGGGCTGGTGCCGTCCCATGCGGTGCTTGGCGAATGGGCCATCGTGGTCATGGCGCTGCTGCGGATCGGCCAGGGCCTTGCCATCGGCGGCAGCTGGGACGGCCTCGCCTCGCTTCTGGCGCTGAGCGCGCCGCCCAGGAAGCAGGGCTTCTATGCGATGATCCCGCAGCTTGGCGCACCCATCGGGCTGATCGTCGCGGCGCTGCTGTTTTCCTATCTGGTGTCGAACCTGTCGGAACAGGATTTCCTGGACTGGGGCTGGCGCTATCCGTTCTTCGTCGCCTTCTCGGTCAACGTGGTGGCGCTGTTCGCGCGGCTGCGCATCATCGCCTCGCCCGAGTTCCAGGCGGCGTTCGAGACCCGCGAATTGCAGCCCTCGCGCATCCGCGAGACCTTCCGCAGCGACTGGCGCGCGATCTGGCTGGCGTCCTTCGTGCCGCTGGCCAGCTTCGCGATGTTCCACATGGTGACGGTGTTCCCGCTGTCCTGGGTCTATCTGTATACCGAGGAGACGCTGACCTTCTTCCTGAACCTGACGGCGGTCAGCGCGGCCTTCGGCCTGGGATCGGTGCTGCTGTCGGGCTGGCTGGCGGACTGGTTCGGACGCCGCCGCGTGCTGATCTGGGGCGCGGCCGCCATCGGCGCCTTCAGCCTGATGGCGCCGCTGCTGCTGCAAGGCGGCAAGACCGGCGAATCGGTCTATATGATCGCGGGCTTCATGATCCTGGGGATCAGCTTCGGCCAGTCCTCGGGTGCGCTGGCGTCGATGTTCAACAGCCGCAACCGCTATACCGATTCCGCCTTCGCCTCGGCCCTGGGCTGGCTGTTCGGGGCGGGCCTGGCGCCGCTGACCGCGCTGTTCCTGTCAACGACGCTGGGGCTGTTCGCGGCGGGGCTGTACCTGCTGTCGGGGGCGGTCGCCACGGTGGTGGCGCTGTGGCTGGTGCGGCAGCTGGAGTTCCAGAAGCAGGGCTGATCCCGCCGCCCCGCCCGCAGGAAAACCCGCCGGTGCCGTCGCGCCGGCGGTTATCTGTCATCAGCCGCGCCGCAGCGCCTTGGCCTGCCTGCGCCGGGCATGCAGCGCCGGTTCGGTATAGCCCGAGGGCTGCGCGATCCCGGTCAGCACCAGATCGCGCGCGGCCTGGAAGGCCGGGCCATCGAAGCCGGGGGCCATCGGGGTATAGCCGGGATCGCCCGCGTTCTGCGCATCGACCTTCAGCGCCATGCGGCGCAGCGCATCCTCGACCTGATCGCGGCTGACCAGCCCCTGTTCCAGCCAGTTCGCCAGCAGCTGCGCGCTGATGCGGCAGGTGGCGCGATCCTCCATCAGCGGCACGTCGTCGATGTCGGGCACCTTCGAACAGCCGACGCCCTGATCGACCCAGCGGACCACATAGCCCAGGATCCCCTGCGCGCTGTTGTCCAGTTCGCGCAGGATCTGGTCCTGCGGCAGCGGCCTGTCGCCGACAAGCGCCGGGGTCAGCAGGACGTCCAGGTCGGGGACCGGCTGGCCTGCCAATTCGTCCTGGCGTGCGGTCACGTCGACCATATGGTAATGCAGCGCGTGCAGGGTCGCGGCCGTGGGGCTGGGCACCCAGGCGGTGTTGGCGCCCGCCTGCGGATGGGCGATCTTGGTCTCCAGCATCTCGGCCAGCGCGTCGGGTTTCGCCCACATGCCCTTGCCGATCTGTGCCCGGCCCCGCAGGCCCGCCGCCAGCCCGATGAGGACGTTGCGATCCTCGTATGCCTTCAGCCAGCCCGACCGGCGCGTGGCGTCCCGCCCGGCGAAGGCCCCCGCCTGCATCGAGGTATGGATCTCGTCCCCCGTGCGGTCCAGGAAGCCCGTGTTGATGAAGAACAGCCGGTTGCGCAGCGCGTGAAGGGTGGCGGCAAGGTTGGCGCTTGTGCGGCGCTCCTCGTCCATCAGGCCCAGCTTGACGCTGTTGGCGGGCAGGCCCAGGATCTCCTCGACGCGGGTGAAGGTCCGGTCGGCGAAGGCGGCCTCGTCCGGGCCGTGCATCTTGGGCTTGACGACATAGATGGCGCCGACGCGGCTGTTGCGCGGGCCTTCGGTCTTCTTCAGGTTATGGATCGCGCAGGCCACGGTGACCATGGCGTCCATCAGCCCCTCGGGCGTGTCCCGGCCGTTCAGGCGCACCGCGTCGGTGGTCATCAGCAGGCCCACGTTGCGCACCAGCAGCAGCGCCCGGCCCGGCAGGATGACGGTGCTGCCGTCGGGGCGCGTGACGATGCGGTCGGGGGCCAGGCGGCGGGTCATCGTCCTGCCGTTCTTTTCGAAACTGTCGGTCAGGTCGCCCTTCATCAGCCCCAGCCAGTTGGCATAGACGCCGACCTTGTCCTCGGCATCCACGGCCGCCACGCTGTCCTCGCAATCCTGGATCGCGGTCAGGGCGGCTTCCACCACCACGTCGCGCAGGCCCGAGGCCGAGGCCGCGCCGATGGGATGGTCGGGGTTGACGACCAGTTCGACATGCAGCCCGTTATGGCGCAGGACCAGCCCGGTCTCCACCCCCTCGACCCGGCGGCCCACGAAGGCCGAGGGATCGCGCAGCGTCACCTCGGACCGTTCGATCGTGGCCGTCAGCCCGCCGGCATCGGCGCGATAGCCCGACACCTCGGCATGGCTGCCGGTGGTCAGCGGGAAAGCCTCGTCCAGGAACTGCGCGGCACGGGCCACCACGGCGTCGCGGCGCGCCGGATCCAGGGGGCCGGGCGCCGGGGGCGGTCCCAGCACGTCGGATCCGTAAAGCGCGTCGTACAGCGACCCCCAGCGGGCATTGGCGGCGTTCAGCGCGAACCGGGCATTGCTGACCGGGACCACCAGTTGCGGGCCCGCGACCTGGGCGATTTCCGGGTCGATCCGGCCGTTGTCGATGGCAAAGGGCGCAGGCTCGGGCACCAGATAGCCGATCTCGGTCAGGAAGGCGCGATAGGCCGCCACGTCCCAGGGCTGATTGCCGCGCGCCTTGTGCCAGGCGTCGATCCGGCCCTGCAATTCGGCGCGGCGATCCAGCAGCGCCCGGTTTTCAGGCGCAAACTCGGCCAGCAGATCCGCATAGCCCGACCAGAAGCGGTCCGCATCCACCCCGGTGCCGGGAAGGACGCGGTTTTCCACGAAATCCGCAAGCTCCGTGGCCACGTCCAGGCCATGCCTTCGGGTAGAGGGGGTCACGCTCATCTGGATCATCTCCTTGGCCGGGGCAACGGTATGCCATCGCACACTTTGGCGCCTCCTTTACGGCAGGCGGGCTCCGTTTCCAAGTAGAGTGAAAAAATTTTCTGCGACTTGGAAAAACCCGGCGGCGTCAGGGTCAGGGCTTGGCATCCCCCTCGACCACCACATCGGGCACCACCTCGGCGGTGGCTTCGCGGGCTGCGGGTTCGTCCTCGGCCCCGCTGCCGACCTCGATGATGTCGCGGGCTTCCTCTTCGTCCTCGTCCTCGATGGCGGGGGGGTCTTCACCTGCCAGGAAGTTGCCGAATTTCTCCCATCCGGGGACATAGTCCGCCAGCACGCGCAGCACGACCAGGACCGGAACGGCGATGATCATGCCGATCACCGACCACAGCCAAGCCCACAGCGCCACCGCCAGGAACACCACCACCGTGTTCATCTGCAAGCGTCGCGACACGAAATAGGGCGTGATCACCTGCCCCTCCAGCGCGGTCAGCAGCATATAGCTGCCCGCGACCATCAGCGGCCAGAAGATCCCCGGCATCACCACCAGGGCGACGACGCCCGAGGTGACGACGCCCGTGATCGCCCCCAGATAGGGGATGAAGTTCAGGATGAAGGCGCCGATCCCGAACAGCAGCGCGCCGGGCAGCCCCCAGGCGAACATCGCCAGCCCCACGGCCAGCCCCAGCCCGGCATTGATGATGGTGATGGCGCCCAGGTAATTGCCCAGCGAATCCTCGATCTGGCGCAGGGCCAGATAGGCGCTGCGCTTTTCCGCCATGGAATCGAAGCTTTGCACGATCTTGAGATACAGCAGATCGCCCGAGGCCAGCATGAAGAACAGCAGAAACAGCGTGAAGACCACCTGGCCCGCGATGGCGGGGGTGAATTTCATCAAGGAGGTCAGCGGGCTGTCGCCGTTCTGTTCGACCGCGATGACGGCCTGCTGGTCCTCGCCGCCTGCCTGGACATTCTCGATCTCTTCCGCCGCCTGCTGAAGTTCCGCGAAGGATTCGCGCAGGTCGGTGAATTTTTCCTCAAGCTGGATCTTGATCGTGGGCAGGTTCCGCGCCGCCTGGTTGATCGGCCCGCTGGCCCCCAGGGCGACCAGGGCGACGGCGACCACCAGCCCCAGGCTGACGGCGGTGGCGGTCAGCGCGTCGGGGACGCCCCTGCGGCGGGCGAGGCGGCGCAGCGGCGTGAACACGAAGAACAGCAGCGCCGCCAGCGTGACCGGCATCAGGAAATCGCGCCCGGCGGCGATGGCGGCGAAGGCCATGATCAGGAAGATGCCGATGACGGCCCAGTTGGCCGCGCGCTCGCTGGCGCCGCTGCTGTCGGATCGGAAACGCGGAAAGCTGAATTTCTCGGCCATGATCCCCGCGCCCCCACGCACTTGTCACGGCGCCGAACGCAAGCGACGGCCCAGTCGTTCCGGGCCGCTGCGGGAAGGCGGTGGGAATGCCGCAGGAGTGCCGTGAGAATGGCGCGGGACTGCCGCGTCGCGGGCGGCTCAGATCGGGTGATCGCCCGTCGCGTCGATGACGCGGGTGGGCAGGCCCATCCGGCCCAGCAGTTCCAGGAAGGGCCGGGCGGGCAGATCCTCGACATTGACCATCGTCTTCACGTCCCAGGTGCCGCGCGCGACCAGGACCGCCGCCGCGACCGGGGGCACGCCCGCCGTATAGCTGATGCCTTGCGACCCGACCTCTTCGAAGGCCTGCTTGTGGTCAGCGACGTTATAGATGAAGACCTCGCCCGGCTTGCCGTCCAGGCTGCCCTTGACCAGATCGCCGATGCAGGTCTTGCCGGTGTAATCGGGCGCAAGGCTGGCCGGATCGGGCAGCACCGCCTTGACCACCTTCAGCGGCACGACCTCCAGCCCCTCGGCGGTCTTGACCGGCTGTTCGGACAGCAGGCCCAGGTTCTGCAAGACGGTGAAGACGTTGATATAATGGTCCCCGAAACCCATCCAGAACCGCACATCGGCATCCTTGTAGCGGGCCGACAGGCTGTGCACCTCGTCATGGCCGGACAGATAGGCTTTCTGCTTGCCGACGACCGGCAGATCCCATTCGCGGCCGATCTCGAACATCCTGTTCTCGCGCCATTCGCCGCCCTGCCAGGAATAGACGGTGCCGGTAAATTCGCGGAAATTGATCTCGGGGTCGAAATTCGTGGCGAACCAGCGGCCGTGAGAGCCCGCGTTGATGTCCACGATGTCGATGCTGTCGATCCTGTCGAAATACTCGTCCTCGGCCAGACGGGCATAGGCGTTGACCACGCCCGGATCGAAGCCCGCGCCCAGGATCGCGGTGATCCCGGCCCTGGCCACATCCTCGCGCCGGGTCCATTCGTAATTGCCATACCAGGGCGGCGTTTCGCAGATCTTGGCGGGATCCTCGTGGATGGCCGTGTCGATATAGGCGGCGCCCGCGCGGATGCAGCCTTCCAGCACGGTCATGTTGATGAAGGCCGTCCCGACATTGATGACGATCCCGGCGTCCAGTTGCCGGATCAGCGCCTCGACCGCGGCAGGATCCATCGCGTCCAGGGCATGGCTGGCAAAGGGCATCCGGTGGCCCTTGTCGCGCAGGGTCTGGATGATCGCATCAGCCTTGGATTGCGTGCGGTTGGCGATATGCAGGGCGCCGAATTCGGCGGCCGATTGCGCCACCTTGTGCGCCACGACTTGGGCGACGCCACCCGCGCCGATGATCAGGACGTTCTTCTTGGCCAATTGCGGATCCTTTCCGGGGTTGCAGAGAGGGTGCCTTACGAGAGGCTGGACTTGTAGTCTTCATAGGGGAAGCTGCGGACGGTGCGGATGGCCCCGTCCTCTTCCCGGATGGCGATGGCGGGCATGGCGACGCCGTTGAACCAGTTCTTCTTGACCATCGTATAGCCCGCCGCGTCGGCGATGCTGATGCGGTCGCCGACAGCCAGCGGGCGGTCGAAGTGCGCCTCGCCGAAGATGTCGCCCGCAAGGCAGGTCTTGCCCGCGATCTGGTATGCGTGATCGCCCGTCTGCGGCAGCTTGGCGGTTTCGCGATAGATCAGCAGGTCCAGCATATGCGCCTCGATGCTGCTGTCGACGATGGCCACCTGCTTGCCGTTGTCGATGATGTCCAGCACGCTGACCTCCAGCGTGGTGGTGCCGGTGATGCTGGCCTCGCCCGGTTCAAGGAACGCCTGGACGCCGAAGCGGTCCTGGAAGGCCTTCAGCCGGTCGGCGAGGCGGTCGATCGGATAGCCCTCGCCGGTGAAATGGATGCCGCCACCCAGGCTGACCCAGTCCAGGCGCTTGAGGATGGCGCCGAATTCGGTCTCGATCCGGGTCAGTTGCTGGTCGAACAGGTCGAAATCGCGGTTCTCGCAGTTATAGTGGATCATCACGCCGCTGATGCGGTCCAGGGCCGCCTCAAGGCGCGGCAGATCCCATTCGCCCAGGCGGCTGAAGGGCCGCGCGGGGTCGGCCAGATCGAAGCCGCTGGTCGAAAAGCGCGGGTTCAGCCGCAGGCCGCGCGCGATCCCGGCTGCCTTGTCGCCGAAACGGTCAAGCTGCGACAGGCTGTTGAAGATGATCTTGTCGGCATAGGAAATCGCCTCGTCGATCTCGTGATCGGCCCAGGCGACGGAATAGGCATGGGTCTCCTTGCCGAACTCCTCGTGCCCCAGGCGCAGTTCGAACAAGGACGACGAGGTCGTGCCGTCCATGTAGTCGCGCATCAGATCGAAGACCGACCAGGTGGCAAAGCACTTCAGCGCCAGCAGAGCCTTGGCCCCCGACGCCTCGCGAAGATGCGCGACCTTTTCCATGTTGCGGCGCAACGCGGACGTGTCGATCAGGTAGAAGGGCGTCTGCATCACGGCCATGCGGGAACCTTTGGGGTCGAAAGAGAAAGGGCCGATATAGCCACGACCCCGGCTTTTCGCAAGAAAGCGTGACAGCCGGGTGACTGCCGCGCGGCCGTCCGCCGCCAGCCGCCAGCGTTTCAGCAGATGCCGTTCGGCGCGCGGCTGCGCGGCCCCGGCCCGCAGGTCGTCGGAACCGCGACAACGACCGATGCAGAAGCCGCGCCCGGCCGGTCCGGGGGCGGTCCATCCCCCTCAGGTCCATCTGGCGGCAGATCCCCTATCCGACCAGGGCGTCCAGATGGGCGGCGGCGGCCAAATCCGCCTCGGTCAGCCCGCCCGCGTCATGGGTGGTAAACGACACCTGGCAATAGCCCCAGCCGAAGGCCACGTCGGGGTGATGGCCGCGCTTGTTGCCAAGCCAGGCGGCCAGGTTCGCCATCTCGACCGCCTTGGCGAAGCCCTTGAAATCGAAGCGCCGGATGATCGCCCGGCCGTCCGGCGAAAGCTGCCAGCCGTCCAGGGATTCCAGCCGTGCCGTTATCTTGTCGGTATCCATGTCCCCTCCTCACAGCAATGGCGAGGCCAGCGCCAGCAGGTTGTTGCGCAGCCGGCGCAGGACCGACCAGTTGCGGACCTCGTCCAGCGTGATCTCGCGCGCGCGCTCGGCATAGCTGTCCTGCCGCGCGTCCAGTTCCGCCACGAATTCCCGGTCGAACACCGCCATGTTCACCTCATAGTTCAGCTCGAAGCTGCGGCGGTCCAGGTTGGCGCTGCCGACCATGCCCATGCGGCCGTCGACCGTCAGGATCTTGGAATGCAGCAACCCGTCCTGGAACAGCATGATCCGCGCGCCCGCCGACAGCAGACCGTAATAGAAGCCCTGGCTGGTCGCGCCGACGACCAGGGAATCGTTGCGGGCGGGCAGGATCATCGTCACCTCGACCCCGCGCCGGGCGGCGGCGCGGATCGCGGCATCCAGCGCCACGTCGGGCACGTAATAGGGCGTGGTGATCACCACCCGGTCGCGCGCCGCGTGCAGCATCCCCGCCAGGCAGTCGGAAATCGACCCCTGCCGCCGGTCCGGCCCGGTGGGGATGACCTGCGCGACCTCTCCGGGATCGGCGACCGGTGCCACGGGTTGCAGCATGTCGCCCAGATCCTTGCCGGTATAGCTCATCCAGTCGCCCAGAAAGACCGACTGGAACTGCCGCACGACGGGGCCTTCGACCGACATCAGGATATCGACCCAGGGCGCGAAGCGCGGCTTGATGGCAAAGGCCATGTCGGCGCAGTTGCGGCTGCCCGAAAAGGCGACGCTGTTGTCCACGACCAGGATCTTGCGGTGGTTGCGCAGATCCAGCCTGCGGAACAGCACGCTGATGAAGGGCAGCCCCCAGGGAAAGGCGGTGACGCATTCGGCGCCCGCGTCCTGCATCCGCGTCCACAGCGCCGACCGGGCCAGCAAACGCGAGCCGAGCGCGTCGACGATCACCCGGCATTCCACGCCGCGCTGCGCGGCGCGGGCCACGGCCTCGGCGACCTTGCCGCCCGAATGGTCGGGCAGCCAGATATAGAACAGGATATGGACGTGATCCCTGGCCCGGTCGATGGCGTCGATCATCCGGTCGATGGCCTCGTCGCCCTCGTCCAGCAGGTGGATGCGGTTGCCCGACAGCGCCGACATGCCGCCCACGGCCGCATTGGCCGCGACCACCGGCTGGGCGTAATCGGGCGGCTCGGCGATGACGGCGGGGTTGGGGACGCGCAGGTTGGTCAGCCGGTCGCGCACGTCGGCCATGCGCTGGACCTCGGCCTGGTTCATCCGCACCTCTCCGAACAGGACATAGGCCAGGATGCCGACCAAGGGCACCGCCTCGATCACCATGATCCAGGCCAGCCGCACCGACGGGTCCAGCCGCGGACGGATCAGCACCCGCGCGATCAGGGCCAGTGTGACCGTCGTGTGAAGGATGACAAGAAACGAGGCCCACATGCCGCGCATCATTCCCGCGCGCCACGGCAATTGCAATTCCCCCCGTCGCGGCCTATCTCGGGGACTTGAAAGCAGCAGGGGCCGCCCGCGAATGAACTGGATCACCAACTATGTCCGTCCGCGCATCAATTCGCTGTTCTCGCGCCGCGAGGTGCCCGAGAACCTGTGGACAAAATGCCCCGAATGCGGGACGATGCTGTTCCACCGCGAATTGTCGGACAACCTGAACGTCTGCACGAATTGCGGCCACCACCTGGCGATCAGCCCGCGCGACCGCTTCACGGCGCTGTTCGACGGCGGCGCCTTCCTGGACGTGAAGGTGCCCGAACCGATCGCCGACCCGCTGGGCTTCCGCGACCAGAAGAAATACCCCGACCGCATGAAGGCCGCGCAAAAGGCCACCGGCGAGAAAGAGGCGATGCTGGTCGCCGAGGGCGAGATCGGCCGCACCCCGATCATCGCCGCCGCCCAGGATTTCAGCTTCATGGGCGGGTCGATGGGCATGTATGTCGGCAACGCCCTCGTCGCCGCCGCCGAACGGGCGGTCAAGACGAAACGCCCGCTGGTGCTGTTCTCGGCCGCAGGCGGCGCGCGGATGCAGGAAGGCATCCTGTCGCTGATGCAGATGCCCCGCACCACGGTGGCGGTGGAAATGCTGCGCGAAGCCGGGCTGCCCTATATCGTCGTGCTGACCCATCCGACCACCGGCGGCGTCACCGCCAGCTATGCGATGCTGGGCGACATCCAGATCGCCGAACCCAACGCCCTGATCTGCTTCGCCGGACCCCGCGTCATCGAACAGACCATCCGCGAAAAGCTGCCCGAGGGCTTCCAGCGGGCCGAATACCTGCTGGAACACGGGATGCTGGATCGGGTGACGCATCGCAAGCATCTGCGCGACGAGCTGATCTCGATCCTGCGGATGGTCGGCCGGATGCCCGCGCCGACCCGCGCCGCCCTGCCGGCGCCCGCGCCGGAACCCGCCCGACCCGAACCGGCACAGGCCGACTAGGCTTCTTTTTCACGCAAATATCCTCGGGGGTCCGGGGGCAGACAGCCCCCGGCTTGTGCCGCATGAGCCATTCCGACGCCATCCTCGACCGCCTGATGGCGCTGCATCCCAAGGTCATCGACCTGTCGCTGGACCGGATGCACCGCCTGCTTGCGGCATTGGGCAACCCCGAACGCCGCATCCCACCGGTGATCCATATCGCAGGCACCAACGGCAAGGGCAGCACCCAGGCGATGATCCGCGCCGGGCTTCAGGCCGGGGGGGCGCGGGTCCATGCCTATACCTCGCCGCATCTGGCGCGGTTCCACGAACGCATCCGCCTGGCGGGCGACCTGATCGCCGAAGCCGACCTCGCCGTGACGCTGGAGGAATGCGAGGCCGCGAATGCCGGCCAGCCGATCACCTTCTTCGAGATCACCACGGCGGCGGCCTTCCTGGCCTTCTCGCGCAGACCCGCCGACCATACCCTGCTGGAGGTCGGGCTGGGCGGCAGGCTGGATGCGACGAACGTGATCGACGCACCCCGCCTGACGGTCATCACCCCGGTCAGCATCGACCATACGCAATATCTGGGCGACACCCTGCCGCTGATCGCCGCCGAAAAGGCGGGCATCATCAAGCGCGGCGTGCCGGTGATCGTCGGCCCGCAGCAGGACGAGGCCCTGCGGGTGATCGAGGCGAAAGCCCTGGGCCTGACGGCGCCGGTCCTGGCCCAGGGCCAGCACTGGATGGCCGCACCCGAACGCGGCGGCATGGTCTATCAGGACGATCACGGGCTGTGGGATCTGCCGCTGCCGAACCTGATCGGCCCGCACCAGATCCAGAACGCGGGCACCGCCCTTGCCGCGCTGCGCCAGTTGGGCGCGACCGACGCCCAGGCCCGCGCGGCGGTCACGCAGGCCGAATGGCCCGCCCGGATGCAGCGGTTGCGCCACGGCCCCCTGGTCGATCTGGCAGGCCCGCAGGCCGAACTCTGGCTGGACGGCGGCCATAACCCGGCAGGGGGCGAGGCCCTGGCCGCGACCCTTGCCGCCATGCCGCCCCGCCCGACGCATCTGGTCTGCGGGATGCTGAACACCAAGGACATCGCGGGCTATCTGCGGCCGCTGGCGCCCCATGCCTGTTCCCTCACCGCCATCGACATTCCGGGTGAACCGAACACTCTGCCGGCCGAGACAACGGCGGGGGTGGCGGCCAGCGTGGGCATGATCTCGGGGGTGGCGGCGGATGCGGGGACGGCGATCGCGGCGATCGCGGGCCGCGACCCCAAGGCGCGGATCCTGATCTGCGGATCGCTGTATCTGGCGGGCCGGGTGCTGCGCGAGAACGGCTGATCCGGCGAGAGGCGGTCAGTCCGCCTGTTGCCCCCAATCCGCGTCCTGCATTTCCCGCAACCGGCTGGCGGTGCGCTCGAATTCGAAGCTGCCTTCGCCCTCGTTATACAACTGCTCGGGCTGGTCGGCGCCGCTGGCGATCAGCCGCACCTTCGCCTCATAGAGCGCGTCGATCAGCGTGACGAAGCGCTTGGCCTCGTTGTAGTTCGACGCCGACAGGCGCGGGATGCCGTCGATCATCAGCACCCGAACCGCGCGCGACAGGGCCAGGTAATCCGCCGGTCCCAGCGGCTTGCCGCACAGATCCCAGAAACCGGCCCGCCCGACGCCATCCGCGAACAGCGGCAGATCAAAGCCGCGCCCGCCGACCTCGATCCGGCGCGGCGCGCCCTCGCCCCCGGTCAGGTCGTCCCAGACCCCGTCCATGGCGGCCTTGGCGGCGGCATCGGCGGGGCAGAACCACACCTGCCCGCCCGTCGTCCTGCCCTGCCGGTGATCGACCTGGCTGTCCAGGCACACGACCTCCAGCCGCTGGCGGATCAGGTCGATGAAGGGCAGGAACAACTGCCGGTTCAGCCCATGCTTGTACAGATCCTCGGGCACCCGGTTCGAGGTGGTGACGATCACCACCCCCTGTTCCAGCAGCACCTGAAACAGCCGCCCGACGATCATCGCGTTGGCGATGTCGGTGATCTGCATCTCGTCAAAGCACAGCAGCCGGACCCTGGCCGCGACCTCCATGGCGACGGGGCGCACGGTGTCCTGGTCGCCGCGCAGGCGGGCGCGGTTCAGCCCGGCCTGGATCTCCTGCATGAATTCGTGGAAATGCACGCGCCGCACGGGAACCGGCGCGGCCTCGGCCATCAGGTCCATCAGCATCGACTTGCCGCGCCCGACGCCGCCCCACAGATACAGCCCGCGGGCGGCGGGCGCGGGCGGCGGGCTGCCGACGCCCAGGAAGACCCGCCAGGCCGACCGCCTTTCCGGGACCGGCGCGGCGGCGATGTCGTCCACCACCCGGTCCAGATGCGGCAGGACCGATTGCTGCGCGGCGTCGGGGCGGATCCGACCCTCTGCCACGCGCTGCCGATAAAGATCGCTGACCTTGCCCATGGCGCGCCCTTGCCACGGTTGGCCGCCGCCCCGCAAGACCCAATGCTTGACCGCCCGCCGCCGCCTGTGCCACCCCTGCCCCGACAGCGCGAGAGGTTCCATGACCAAGACCCCCACCCTGATCGCGGACATTCCCGTCCTGTTCGTGATGGCGGCCAAGGCCGAATACGGCCCGGCCCTGCGCGCCCGGATCGACCCGCTGATCACCGGCATCGGCCCGGTCGAGGGCGCGGTGCAGCTGACCGCCGCCCTGGCCGCGATGCCCGCCCTGCCCCGGCTGATCGTGTCGCTGGGATCGGCCGGGTCGGCGCGGCTGGAACAGGCCGAGGTCTATCAGGCCACGGCGGTCGCCTATCGCGACATGGACGCCTCGGCCCTGGGATTCGAAAAGGGGCGGACGCCGTTCCTGGCCCTGCCGGTCCGCGTCGATTTGCCCCACCACATCGACGGGATCGCCACGGCGACGCTGTCCACCGGGGCGAATATCCTCAGCGGCCCCGCCTATGACGCCGTGGCCGAGGACATGGTGGACATGGAAACCTTCGCCCATCTGCGCGCGGCCCAGCATTTCGGGGTGCCGCTGATCGGATTGCGCGGCATTTCCGACGGCGCGGCCGAGTTGCAGCACCTGTCGGACTGGACGCAATACCTGCATGTCATCGACGAAAAGCTGGCCCTGGCGGTGGACCGGATCGCCGATCAGCTTGCGGACGGAAGTCTGATCCCCGGCGCCCCGCGCTTGTCCTGACCGCCGCCAGCCCCTAAACGCAGGGGGCGCAGCTTCCGGACAAGGCAGACATGGCACGCGGCACGACGATCATTTCCGACCGGCCCTCCAGCAGGCGGGTGGGCGCCCTGGGCGCGCTGTGGCCGTTCCTGCGGCCCTATCGCGTGCAGGTGGTGCTGGCGCTGTTCGCGCTGGCCGCGACCTCGGCGATCAGCCTGATCCTGCCGCTGGCCGCGCGCCGCGTGGTGGACAATTTCGACGATGGCGCGGGGCTGCTGGACGAATATTTCGGCGCCGCGCTGATCATCGTGGCGCTGCTGGCCCTGGGCACGGCGGCGCGGTATTACTTTGTCACCCGCCTGGGCGAACGGGTCGTGGCCGACATCCGCAAGGCGGTCTTCGCGCGCGTCATCACCCTGTCCCCGGCCTTTTTCGAACGCGTGATGACCGGAGAGATCCTGTCGCGCATCACCACCGACACCACGCTGATCCAGTCGGTGATCGGGTCGTCGCTGTCCATCGCGCTGCGCAACATGATCATCCTGGCCGGCGGCATGGCGATGCTGGCCTTCACCTCGCTGAAGCTGATGGGGCTGGTCCTGCTGATGATCCCGGTGATCCTGGTGCCGATCATCGTGCTGGGCCGCCGGTTGCGCGGGCTGTCGCGCAAGGCCCAGGACTGGATCGCCGCGTCCTCCGGCGCCGCGTCCGAGACGCTGCTGGCCGCGCAGACGGTGCAGGCCTATACGCATGAGGGCCGCAGCATCGCGCGCTTCGACGAGGTGACCGAACGGTCCTTCGACGTGGCGCTGACGCGGATCCGCACGCGGGCGCTGATGACGGCCATCGTGATCTTCCTGATCTTCGCGGGCGTGATCGGCGTGTTGTGGATCGGCGCGCGCGACGTCCAGACCGGGGCGATGACCGCCGGGCAGCTGGTGCAGTTCGTGATCTATGCGATCCTGGTGGCCGGATCGACCGGCGCCCTGTCCGAGATCTGGGGCGAGCTGCAGCGCGCGGCGGGCGCCACCGAACGGCTGGGCGAGTTGCTGGCGGCCGAGGACGCGCTGACCGATCCCGCCCGACCGGTTCCCCTGCCCCGCCCGGTGCGCGGCCGGATCACCCTGGAGGGAGTCGGCTTCCACTATCCCACCCGGCCCGACGTCTCGGCCCTAGAGGGGGTCAGCCTGGCCATCCAGCCCGGCGAGACGGTGGCCCTGGTCGGCCCGTCCGGCGCGGGCAAGACGACCGTGATCCAGTTGATCCAGCGGTTCTGGGATCCGCAGTCGGGCCGCGTCACGCTGGACGGCATCGACCTGCGCGA